>CAZGIE010000151.1:0-1769 GCA_964526485.1 uncultured Gemmatimonas sp.
AGCGCGCCGAACATCCGGCAGGCGCCACGGGCACGGCCACCACCACTGAGACCGACCCGGCCGCCCGCGCCGACCGCACTACGGCGATCATCGTCACCCCCGTCGCGATGCCGTCGTCCACCAGCAGGGCGATCCGCCCGCGCAGGGACAGCGCCGGGCGCCCCTCGCGGAACGCCACCTCACGCCGCGCGAGCTCCTGACGTTCCGCAGCCTCCACCGCCGCGAGCGCCACAGGGCTCGTCCCCGTGCGCGCGACCAGGGCGTCGTCGACGTAGCGCACCCCCCCGGGCGCGATGGCGCCGAGAGCGAGCTCGAGCTGCGACGGCGCACCGAGCTTCCTTACGACGAGGACGTCGAGCGGCGCCTGCAGCACCCGCGCCACCTCGGCCGCCACCGGCACCCCGCCGCGCGGGAGCCCGAGCACCACGACGTCCGGACGACCGACGTAGCGCGTGAGTGCGAGTGCGAGCGCCGCCCCGGCCGCACGCCGGTCGGCGTAGGGCTCAGATCGCCTTGAACTCGTCGAAGGGCTGGCGGCAGGCGCGGCAGACATGGATGGCCTTGCACGCCGTACTACCGAACTCGCTCTGGAGTTCCGTCTCCGTCGACCCGCACCAGGGACACGGCACCTTGGGCCGCGCCCGGGTCAGGGAGACGAGGGCGCCGCCGTCCGCCTTTCCCGGGGGCGCGATCCCGTAGGCGCGCAGCTTCTCGCGCGCCGACTCGGGGATCCAATCCGTCGTCCACGCCGGCGAGAGCACCGTCGTGACGGTGACGGTCGCGGCGCCGGCGGCGAGGAGCGCGCTCCGCACATCCTTCTCGATCTCGAACATCGCGGGGCACCCCGAGTAGGTCGGCGTGATCGTCACCGCGACCGCACCCGCGGCATCGACTGCGACGTCGCGGATGATGCCGAGTTCGACCACGCTGATGACCGGGACCTCGGGATCGGGGACGCCCTCGAGGGCGCGCCAGGCGCCGGCGGCGGTCAGCATCGGCCGGCCTCCGGGCGGATCGGCGCGCCGCTCACCACGTCGCGCCGGGGTGCGCCCGCGCCACACTCTGCATCACCGCGAGCAGATGCCCC
Organism: uncultured Gemmatimonas sp.; assembly: GCA_964526485.1. GTDB lineage: Bacteria > Gemmatimonadota > Gemmatimonadetes > Gemmatimonadales > Gemmatimonadaceae > Pseudogemmatithrix. Next base: position 1,088 of record CAZGIE010000151.1, read on the forward strand.
AGATGCTCCGTGTGCCGCCCCACGCGCCCACCACGCCGCATCGGCCCATCGGCGGGGCGCGTCAGCGTCGCACGCTGCAGCACCTCGTCGACGATCTGGTCCCAGCGCACGCGGATCGCGCCCTGATCCACCACGATGCCGAGCGCGGCGACGGCGTCGTCCACGGCGTCGCGGTCGAAGAGCTCTCCCGTGTAGCGCCAGCACTCGTCGAGCGCACGCTGCGCGCGCTCATGGCTCTCGGACGTGCCATCCCCGAGGCGCACCACCCACTCGGAGGCATGGCGGAGGTGGTACTTCACCTCCTTGATCGACTTCGCCGCGACCCCCGCGAGCCCCGCGTGCGGCGCCGCGAGCAACGCCTCCCAGAGCAGCACACTGTGCGCACTCACCAGGAACTGCCGGACGATCGTGAAGCCGAAGTCCCCCCTCGGGAGCTCGACCAGGAGCGCGTTGCGGAACTGCACGCCGTCCCGCCAATAGGCGAGCGCGTCCTCGTCGCGTCCCTTCCCCTCGGCCTCGCCCGCGAGCCGCAGGAGCGAGGTCGCCTGCCCGATGAGGTCGAGCGCCATGTTGGAGAGAGCGATGTCCTCCTCGAGGATCGGGCCGTGCCCGCACCATTCCGAGAGGCGATGCCCGAGGATCAGGCGATCATCCCCGAGGCGCAGCAGGTACTCCACGAGCG
>CAZGIE010000151.1:1779-4806 GCA_964526485.1 uncultured Gemmatimonas sp.
CCGGCCGCTCAACGAAATCGGCGCGCTCTGGTCCGAAATCAAGCGGCAGGCCGAAGCTCAGGTCGCCCAGAGCGCCGCCCCCGCCCCGACGGAGTCGGCCGAGTCGGCCGAGGACCGGGCCGCGCGACGGGCCGGCGACGGCACGGACCCCCGCTTGGGCCTCGCCCGCGGCGATACCGAGCTCCTCGGATTCCGCCATCAGAAAATCCGGATGCCGCGCGGCGCGATGTAGAACTGCGGGTGGCGGTACGCCTTGTCGTTGCCGGGGTCGAAGAACGGCCCCGCATCGGACGGGGCCGACGCCGTGATCGCCGCGCTCGGCACCACCCAGAGGTTCACCGCCTCGCCGCGACGCGCATAGACGTCCCGTGCGTTCTGAAGCGCGTGCTCCGCGTCCGTCGCGTGGACGCTCCCCGCGTGCTCGAAGGGCTGCCCCTGGTTCTCCTGGGTGAAGACCTCCCAGAGGGGCCAGTGGCTGTCGCCGACGGGAGCGCCCGCCGCGTCGGCCATCAGGCGGCCACCGTCGCCTGCGACTTCTTCGCCGCGTGCGCCGCGGCCGCCTCGCGTACCCAGCGCCCCTCGTCGTGCGCCGCACGGCGCGCCTCGAGGCGCTCGCGGTTGCACGGCCCGTTCCCGGCGATGACCTCCTGGAACTCCGACCAGTCGATCGGCCCGAAGTCCCAGTTCTTCGTCTCCGCGTTGTAGCGGAGGTCGGGGTCGGGGAGCGTGATCCCGAGCTCCTGCGCCTGCGGGACGGTGAGGTTGATGAAGCGCTGACGGAGCTCGTCGTTCGTCTTCCGCTTCACGCGCCACTTCAGCAGCTCGGCGGTGTTCGGCGAGTGCGTGTCCGACGGGCCGAACATCATGAGGGAGGGCCACCAGAAGCGGTTCACCGCGTCCTGCAGCATCTCGCGCTGGGCGGGGGTGCCCTTCGCCAGCGTCATGCAGATCTCGTAGCCCTGCCGCTTGTGGAAGTTCTCTTCCTTGCAGATGCGCACCATGGCGCGGGCGTACGGCCCGTATGAGGTCTTCGCGAGAATCGTCTGGTTCACGATCGCCGCACCGTCCACCAGCCAGCCGATCACACCCATATCCGCCCAGGAGAGCGTCGGGTAGTTGAAGATGCTGGAGTACTTCGCGGTCCCGTCGAGGAGCTGATTGAAGAGGTCGTAGCGGTCGACGCCGAGCGTCTCCGTGCCGCAGTAGATGTAGAGGCCGTGCCCCGCCTCGTCCTGCACCTTGGCGATCAGCGAGAGCTTCCGCCGGAGGCTCGGCGCGCGGGTGATCCAGTTCCCTTCGGGCAGCATCCCGACGATCTCGGAGTGCGCATGCTGCGACATCATCCGGGTGAGCTGCCGGCGATAGCGCTCCGGCATCCAGTCCTTGGGCTCGATGCTCTCGCCCGCGGCGATGCGGGCCTCGAACGCGGCGACCTGGGTCGGGTCGTCCGTCGGGAGGGGGCGGGTGGTCTCGGGCATAGGGGAGAATCTATATCTTGCACCCATGACCTCCAGCGCCCAGCCCCCCGTCCCCGAGGGGACCGTCCGGACCGCCATCGCCGACGGGATCGGCACCGTCGAGTTCGCCCACCCCAAGGGGAACTCCCTCCCCGCCAAGCTCCTGGTGGAGCTGGCCGAGGCGATCACCGCCGTCGGCGCCGATCCGGCCGCGCGGGTGATCGTCCTTCGGAGCGCCGGGAGTTCGACCTTTTGCGCCGGGGCCTCGTTCGATGAGTTCCTAGCGGTGTCCAGCCCCGAGCAGGGACAGGCCTTCTTCTCCGGGTTCTCGAAGGTCATCCAGGCGATGATCCGGGCGCCGAAGTTCGTCCTCACCCGCGTGCAGGGGCAGGCGGCGGGAGGGGCGCTGGGGCTGATCGCCGCGAGCGACTACTCCATCGCCGTCCGCACCGCGCGCGCGAAGCTCAGCGAGCTGCAGGTTGGGATCGGCCCCTTCGTGGTGGGGGTGGTGATCGAGCGGAAGCTCGGGCTCGCCTCGTTCATGCACCTCGGCGTGCACGCGGACTGGCATGACGCCGAGTGGTGCGAGCGGCACGGGCTCTATGCGATGCTCGTGGATGACGTCGAGGCGCTGGATGCGGCGGTCACGGCGCATGCCGCGCGGCTGGCGGCGTCGAACCCCGAGGCGATGCGCGAGATGAAGCGGGTGTTCTGGGCGGGGACGGAGGACTGGGGGGAGCGGATGGCCGAGCGCGCGGGGATGAGCGGGCGGATGGTGCTGTCGGAGTTCACACGTGAGGCGCTGGAGCGGTTCAGAGCTCGCTGACAGCACTCTCGAAATCCTCCGCGAACCCCCCCGCCATCTGCCGCGCCGTCGCCGCATACGCCGCCGGCTCGAGCGCCGCCGCGGCCCGTAGCACCGTCGACACCTCGAACGGCACCCCGTCCGCCTTCGCGAGGTACTCCTCGACCGCGGTGAGATACCCCATCATCCCGCCGAGCTCCGTCGGACAGTACGACTTCCCGGCACGCCGTAGCACCTCGACGCCACTCGGATCCGGCATCGCGAGATTCTCGCTCCCGCACACCACCGTCGTCCGAGGGTTCGCGACAATCGCCTCGATGGTCGCCGCGTCGAGTGAGCCCCCGGCGGCGTTCACCACCACCGCATCGATGGCGTCGCGGATCACCTCGGCCTTCCCCTCCGGCGCCACCGCACGGATGCCGAGCGCCTCGAGCTGATGCCGCCGCTCCGGCCGCGCCTCGCACACGACGAGGGTGGCATGCATCCCGCGCAGCCGCTCCACCATGTGCATCCCGATGTTCCCGCACCCGATCAGCGCGACCACCGCACGCTCCATCGGCACCCCCGCGGCGCGCAACATCCCGTGCAACACCTGGAAGTTCCCCTCCGCCGTCGGCCCGGAGGTGTCGGCGACGACGCTGCCGCGGTAGCGCGCGTTCAGATAGGCGAGGGACCCCGTGAGCTCGTCGGACATCATCCCATGACCGAGGTCCTGCCCGGTCACGAGCCGGATCCCCGCATCGCGCTCGATCGCCAAGAACGCCT
>CAZGIE010000152.1:0-4759 GCA_964526485.1 uncultured Gemmatimonas sp.
GCAGCATCACGAACACCAAGCAGGCGACGATCATCGTGAAGAAGGTGATGGTCGGGGGGACCGTGTCGTTCGGCTTCACCGGGGCCGTGACCGGGACGATCTCCACCAACAACGGCACGCTCATGCAGGTGGTGACGCCGGGGACCTATCAGGTGACCGAGGATTCGCTCCCCGGCTGGTACCTGACCGGGCTCTCGTGCGATGCCACGGGGAGCGGCGGCGATCTCGCGCTCCGCCGGGCGACCTACGTGGTCACGGCGGGACAGACGGTGACGTGCACCTTCACCAATACCCTCGTGATGGGTGGGCCCACGCGGACACTCGGCTTCTGGTCGCAGCACCAGGACCTGGTGCAGGCCTTCATCTTCGGCCCCACGGGGACGCCGCCCGCCGGCTACACCTTGGCGATCCCGGTCAGCGCGCTGCTCCCGGCCTCGGTGACCCAGTGCGCGGCACCGGCCGACCGCTTCTGGATGAGCGACTACTACCTTGGCGGGTTGAACGCGAACGTGGCCCGCACCTCCACCGGGGGGCGGCGGAGCGCCCTGGACCAGGCGCGGATGCAGCTGATGCGCCAGCTCCTTGCGGCGGTGCTGAACTCCGTGGCCTTCGGATCGATCCCTGAGGGGCCGGGGGCGTATACGACCGCGTTCGCCGCCTACTGCGGGACGGACCGCGCGGCGATCCTGATGGCCGCCGATGCGCTGGCGCGGTTCAACGAGGCGGGGGACAGCCTCCCGTGGATGATCGGTCCGCAGGGGCCAGCACGGAACAAGATCGTCACGACCGCGATGATCGCCCTCTGGGACACCCTGCCGTGAGTTGGGAGGGCTGAACCAGCCCCGGATGCTTCGAGGGGGAGCCCACCGTCGGTGGGCTCCCCCTCGTCGTCTCTCCCCGTCGGGGGATCCTCAGGTGTACCGTGAGGTGGGAACTTGGGCGGTCGGCATCAGGTCCGGGAGGCGATTCCCCTTGCCGACCACCACCCCGCCGGGCCGGTAGGTCGTATCCGACGCCACCGAGTGAAAGCCGAGGCACCGCCCCTGTAAGTCGTACAGGTAACAGAGCTTCCCGGTGTGCTCGATGGAGCCGACGGTACGGCCGGCGATGTCCTTGACTGGGCGGCTCATCACAAATCCTCGCAACGTCTAGGATTGGGGAAAACGGCCTGCAAGCTTTCACCCGAGACCCCGAGGCGTCAAGACTGTCATAAATGACAGGTCCAGTACGAGGCCTCTGCTGGGCACCGAAGGGTCGAATGGGCGCCCAAGCATCCAATCGCCTTCGGCACCAGAGTGTGAGATGGGAGGCCGCTGCCGCAGTTGGCCCCGACCGGAGTCGGTCAGCCTCGCAGGTGCTCCTGCAGCGCCTCGACCAGGGTAGCGAGGCCGAGACGCAGGTCATCGGCGGCGCGTGACGCCGCATCGGCCTCGCGACGCCGGAGCAGCTCGTCAAGCGCCGTGGCGGCCGCGTGAACCTCGGTGGCGCCGATGCCGCCCGCCGCCCCGCGCAACGTGTGCGCAATACGTTGCGCCGCACCGAGGTCCCCCCCCAGGAGGCAGGCATCGATTTCAGCGGCTGCCTGCCCGTGCGAATGGACAAATTCCGCGAGGAGTGCGCTGTACAGCCGCTGGTTCCCCATCACACGACGAAGGCCTGCCGCCGAGTCGAGGCCGGGCACGTCGGGTGGGGGGCTCTCGTGCGGCGTGGGCACCCTCGGCCAACGAACCGACGAGACCGAGCTCTGCTCGTCAGCACCGGTCCACCGGAGGATGACGTCCAGCAGCGTATCCGGCTCGAAGGGCTTTTCGAGCCGATCGCTCATCCCCACCGCGAGGCTGCGGCCCCCGTCCTCGTCTGCCGCCACTGCGGTCATCGCGATAATCGGCACCGTGCGTCCGCGGTCGTCACGGCGAATCGCCATGGTGGCGGCATAGCCGTCAAGGTCCGGCATACGGAGGTCCATCAGGACAGCGTCAAATGGTTGGGACAGCGCGAGGCGGACGGCGGCCCGTCCGCCGTCCGCCTCGACGACCTCCATCCCCACCGCAGTCAGTACCTCACGGGCGATCTCACGGTTGACCGGCATGTCGTCCACCACGAGCACGCGTGCCCCGCGTCGGAAGCGACGCGAGGACGGCATCGCGCCCTCGACGGGCGCCGTCGCACGCGGTTCGCGCACCGGCTGGCACTCGAGGCGAACGCGGAACCAGAAGGTCGAACCCGACCCCAGGGTGGACCGTACACCCACCGTTCCGTCCATCTGTTCAGCGATCCAGCGGCAGATGGCGAGGCCGAGGCCAGCGCCGGGCTCTGGCCCCTCCTGGCCCTCAAGCTGCTGAAATCGTCGGAAGAGCCGGGCCTGATCTTCGGCGCCGATCCCAACCCCGGAATCAGTGACCTCGCCGGTCAGTTCAATGCGATCACCCGCCGGCGCGGCCGAGAGGCGGAGCGTGATTCCCCCCCGCGTGGTCGCCTTGATCGCGTTGCTGATGTAGTTCAGAAACAGCTGAGTGAGGCGCGTCTGGTCGCCGACCAGCTGACGTGGCAGGTCGACCGGCCGTTCGATGGCGACGCGGAGCCCCTTGGCGCCAGCATCTCGCTGGAGCATGTCCCCGACTTGGACCAGCACGTCCTCGAGGTCGAAGGGCGCGTGTCGGAGCACTTCGCGTCCTGCCTCGATCCGTGCCATCGTCAGCACATTTTCCGAGAGGCTGACGAGGTGGCGGCTATGCTGCTGAATCCGACCGAGGGTCTCCCGCTGAACCGGCGTCACATCATCCCGCGCCGTCAGCAAGTGCGTGAGCCCCAAGATCGCGTTGAGGGGCGACCGGAGTTCGTGGCTGAGGGTGGCGACGAGTCGGGTGCGAGCGTCGGTCAGCTGTGCCAGCTGCGCGGTCCGCGCCGCGACCTCGCGTTCGAGTTCCCGGCGGATGCGCGCCGCCTCCGCCCCGCGCTCGCGATTCAGGAGCACGAGCCGGGTGAAGCGGATCGCCGCGATGACCGAGAGTCCCACCAACCAGAAGAGCCCATCCTGCCCATGGCCCGCCAATTCGCTGACGATCGCCGCTGCGGCGGCGAGGACCACGACCACGCCAGCCCCCAAACTCATCGGAGTGAGAGCCTGCTGCTCAAACGACAGGGGGGCAACTTCCGCCGGGACGATGACTTCGCCACGCGACGACTGCGCCGCCAACGCGGCGAACCCCACGGCGGTGCTCGTGCCGATGACGTCCCCGATGAGGTTCATCGTCGGGGACGCGACGAGGTAGGCGTCGACGGAGAGGGTCGCATCGCCGGCAACGCACGTCAGGACGGCCCAGAGCCAGTTGGCGCGGCTGCTGCCCTGCAAGCGGTGGCGCGCCGTGTCGAGGGCGAGAACGAGCAGCAAGGCGTCAAAGATCGGGTAGAGAAGCTCGAGCGTGGGTCCCAGTGTGGCGCCGAAGGTGCTGTACTGATAATTGCCGCGGACAACGAAATGCCACGCGAGGAGCCCCGCGCTCAACCCGAGCGTGAGCGACTCGGTCCACGCGATCCAGCGCGCGCTCCCAGGAAATTGGCGCGCCTGCAGGATCAACATCGTTGTGATGAGGGTGAGATACCCGGCGAATTGCGAAAAATCCGCGATGGGTAGCGCGTTGTCCGTGGCGAACCACTGCCAGCGGAACGACACCGCCGCCGCACCGAGGAGGGCGTTCGCGACGGTGGCTCCGAGCAGGAGCGTCCGTTGGTCCCCAGAGGCGCGTCGAGCGGCCCGCGCGAGGACGAGGGTGACGAGGAGGCGGATGGCGGCCTCGGCGGCGAGGGCGGTCCACCCACCAGGCGAATTCAGTCCGGAGCCGCCTCGAAGGGCGACCGGCATCCACACCGCGCTGACGATGGCCGCCGGCACCAAGGCGGCGAGCCAGCGGTCACCCTTCACAGCGGGAGCGTGGGAACCCGTTGACATGGAAGTGTTCTAGACAGACGATGGGGTCCGCGACGACAGCATCATGTCGAGATATACGCGCTGCGCCAGTGAAGCGTCAACCGCACCGTAAAACGTTGTGGAACAATATGTTGTGTTGGGTTCGGCCGGCAGGAAGTTGAAGCGTCGGCACAGGTGGCCGTGTGCGCCGCGCCCCAAGCCCCCCCCCGCGCCAGGGCCTAGTGCCCTTCGTCGAGCGCCTTGATCTCCTTGATCAGGTTGCCGAGCACGCCCTTCGCGTCACCGTAGAGCATCAGGGTGTTGTCGCGGAAGAAGAGCGGGTTCTCGACGCCGCTGAACCCCGTGCCCTTGCCGCGCTTGATCACGAAGACGGTCTTCGCGGTCCACGGACGGAAGATCGGCATCCCGTAGAGCGGGCTCGCCTTGTCCTCCTCGGCGTCCGGGTTCACGATGTCGTTCGCGCCGATGATGATCGCGACGTCGGCGGTCTGGAGCACCCGGTTGGCGTCGTCCACGTCGGTGAGGAGGGCGCCGTAATCGATGCCCGCCTCGGAGAGGATGACGTTGAGGTGGCCCGGCATGCGGCCCGCGACGGGGTGGATGGCGTACTTCACGTCGCCGCCCTTCTTCTGGATGAGCTCGTGGAGCTCGCGGCAGGTGTGCTGCGCCTGCGCGACGGCCATCCCGTAGCCGGGCACGATGACCACGGAGCCCGCGTAGGCGACCTGCAGCGCGACGTCCTCGGTCGAGATGGTCTTCGACTCCTTCGCCGGGCCCTTGGCGCCGCCCGAGGCCGTCGGCGCCGAGCCGAAGGCGCCGAAGAGGACGTTG
>CAZGIE010000153.1:0-4758 GCA_964526485.1 uncultured Gemmatimonas sp.
GGATGAGGAGCCCCGGCAGGGAGCCGACGTACGTGCGCCGGTGGCCGCGGATCTCGGCCTCGTCGCGCACACCACCGACGGAGATGCGGTAGAACGCGCGGCCGAGGCTCGCGGCGATCGCCTCACCGAGGGAGGTCTTCCCCGTGCCCGGCGGGCCGACGAAGCAGAGGATCGGTCCCTGCGGCTCGCGCCCGCGGTCGCCGCGGAGTTGCCGGACGGCGAGATACTCGAGGATGCGGTCCTTCGCCTCGCGTAGCCCGTAATGGCGGTCGTCGAGCGCGGCCTCGACCCGGTCGAGCGTGATCGGGGACGGCGCCGCGTCGCGACGCCACGGGAGAGCGAGCACCCAATCGATGTAATTGCGGAGGACTTGATGCTCGCTGGAGGCCGGCGTGAGCTGGCGGAGTCGATCGAGCTCCCGGCGAGCTTCGGTCACCACGGCCTCGGGGAGTCCGGCGGCTTCGACCTTGCGGCGGAGCTCCGCGAGCTCGCCGTCGACCGGGTCGACCTCCCCCAGCTCGGCGCGGATCGCCTGCAACTGCTGGCGGAGGAAGAACTCGCGCTGGTGGCGGTCGATGCGGCGCTCGGTCTCGACGCGGACGTCGTCCTCGACGCTGAGTCGCGCGACCTCGCGTTCCAGTCGGTCGGCGACGCGCCCGAGGCGCTCCACCACGTCGAGTTCCTGCAGGACGGCGTCCTTCTCGGCGGGGCGGAACCCGGTGCGCGCGGCGGTGAGGTCGGCTGCCCGTCCCGGCCGACGCCGCTCACGTCGAAGGAGTCCGGGGAGTTCGGCGGGGAACGACGGGTCGCGCTCGGCCAGCGTCTCCGCCGCATCGAGGACGCGTGTCATCAAGGGAATCGCATCGGCCTCGAGCCGGCGCTCAGGGGCGGGCTCGGTCACCGCGTGCGGGACCCCGGCGACGGGGCGCGTCGTCGTGATGCGGACGCGCGCGCGGCCCTCGAGGGTGCATTCGATCAGCCCGCCATCGGCATCGCGGCGGCCCGACAATCGGGCGCGGACGGCGATGCGACCCACCGGGCTCGCCCCGCCATCGGTCAGGAGGGCCGCGACGACGTCGGCGCCGACGGCGCCGATCCCCTCGACCACACCCCGGTTCTCCGCGCCGGCGACCTGGACCACGATCCGGCCGTCGGGGAAGACGATAGTGGACCGCAGCGTGAGGAGCGGCAGGAGAGGCGCGGTCGGGGTCGAGGCGTCCCCAAGGGTTGAATCGGCGGGCTCACGCACGGCGGGAATGTACCGAGGCGCGGCGGGGTTCGCCGGGGCTTCGTCCGGGACGAGTCGCCCCCGAGGGGACACCCCGGCGGCGGTGCATCGCGGCCGTCACGAGGGGTTGGACTCCCGGCCCCAACTCCCTATGTTTCAAGGCTCTATGTTCCAAGAGCTGTCCGAGAAGCTGGAAGCCACGTTCGCGCGTCTGCGCGGCCGCGGGGTCCTGAGTGACGCCGACATCAAGGAGGGCCTGCGCGAAGTCCGCCGGGTCCTGCTCGAGGCCGACGTCTCCTTTCAGCTGACGCGGGAGTTCCTGGAGCGGGTCGAGAAGCGGGCGGTCGGCGTCGCACAGCTCAAGACGATCCAGCCCGCGCAGCAGCTGGTGAAGATCGTCTACGACGAGCTCACCGTGATGCTGGGCGAGCGGTCGGAAGGGCTCAAGATGTCCACCCTCCCGCCGACCGTGATCCTGATGGTGGGGTTGCAGGGGTCCGGGAAGACGACCACCGCGGCGAAACTGGCGCGGCGGCTGAAGGGGGAGGGACGGGCGACGCGGCTCGTCGCGGCCGACGTCTATCGGCCGGCGGCGATCGATCAGCTCGAGACCCTCGGACGCGACCTCGACGTCCCGGTCTATGCCGACCGCACGACGACGGATGTCGTGCGGATCGTGAAGGCCGGTGTCGAGCAGGCGCGGAAGGAGCGGGACCGGGTGGTCATCCTCGACACCGCGGGTCGGCTCCAGATCGACGAGTCGATGATGGACGAGCTGCGCCGCGTGAAGGCGGCGGTGCAGCCCGACGAGATCCTGCTCGTGGCCGACGGGATGACCGGTCAGGACGCGGTGCGGATCGCGCAGGGGTTCAACGACGCCCTCGGCGTCACCGGCGTGATCCTCACGAAGATGGATGGCGACGCGCGCGGTGGCGCGGCGCTCTCGATCTACGGGGTCACGAAGAAGCCGATCAAGTTCATCGGCGTGGGAGAGAAGCCGGACGCGCTCGAGCCGTTCCATCCCGACCGCATGGCGGGGCGGATCCTCCAGCAGGGCGACGTCCTGACGCTGGTCGAGAAGGCGCAGGCCACGTTCGATGCGGACGAGGCGAAGAAGCTCGAGAAGAAGGTGCGCAAGGAAGGGATGGACCTGCAGGACTTCCTCGGCGCGATGAAACAGGTGCAGAAGCTCGGGTCGATGCAGAGCATCCTCAAGATGCTCCCGGGCGTGAACGCGAAGATGATGGCGCAGGCGAGTCAGGCCGATCCGCGGCGTCTCAAGCATGCCGAGGCGATCGTCCTCTCGATGACCCCGGAGGAGCGGCGGGACCCGTCGATCCTCAACGGCTCGCGCCGCGCGCGGGTCGCGAAGGGGGCGGGGCGTCCGGTGAGCGAGGTGAACCGCTTTCTGGAGCAGTTCCGCGAGATGCAGAAGATGATGAAGAAGATGGCCGCGGGAGGGCGGAGGCCGTTCTGAGGCAGGTGTCAGGTGGCAGGTGGCAGGTGGCAGGTTTGAGGTTGAACGCGTTGGACCCTTGGTGCGAGCCGGATCTCCCGGTCACGCGATGAGCCGAGGGGCAGGACCACACCCCGATCCACGAGGATCTCCGTATGGCCGTTCGTATCCGTCTCCGTCGTCAGGGCCGCAAGAAGTCGCCCACCTATCGCATCGTCGTCGCCGACGGCCGGTCGCCGCGCGACGGCCGCTTCATCGAGACCCTCGGGCAGTACGCCCCGCGGTCGGGGGACCAGGCGCTCCAGCTCAACGCCGAGCGCGCGAACTACTGGCTCGATTGCGGCGCGCAGCCGTCGGACACCGTCCGCTCGCTCCTCCGCAAGGCGGGCGTGCTGAAGGCGCGTCACGAGACGCGGCTCGCGGCCAAGCTCGCCGCGGGCGCGGTGCCGGTGAAGGAGTAAGCCCGTGGCGCTCCCCGACTGCGCCTCCGTCGCCCGGGTGCGACGGGCTCACGGCGTCCGGGGTGCGCTCTCGGTGGAATCGTTGACCGACGAGCCGGACGCGATCCTCGCGGCCGGCCGTCGTCTTTTTCAGGGGACCGTCGACGGCGCCCTCTGGATCGACCCCGCGACGCGCGCACCGCGCGCGCTGCACGTCACCGAGGCGCGTCCGACCAAGGACGGGTGGTTGCTCACGCTCGCCGAGCTCACCGACCGCACCGAGGCGGAGCGGTGGCACGGGCGGCACCTGCTCGTCCCGGTCGAGGAGCTGACGCCCCCCGCGGACGACGAGGTTTTCACGCACGAGCTGATCGGGATGACGATGCGCGACGATGCCACGGGGGCGTCGCTCGGCGAGGTCATCGAGGTCTTCGACCTCCCGCAGGGGCTGCTCCTCGAGTTCCGCGGGGCCCATGGCGTCCACCAGCTCCCGTTCATCGACGCCTTCGTCCTCGAGGTCGACCGCGAGGCGCGCACGCTCCGGGTCCGGCTCCCCGACGGACTGCTGGAGACCTGATGCTCACCATCAACATCGTCTCGATCTTCCCCGACTTCTTCGCGGGGCCGCTGGGGTTGAGCATCCCGAAGCGCGCGGCGGAGGCGGGGCTGGTGACGTATCGGTGCATCGACCTCCGGTCGTTCACGCATGACCGCCACCACACGGTCGACGACGCGCCCTTCGGCGGCGGGCCGGGGATGGTGATGAAGGCCGCGCCCTTCTTCGAGGCGGTCGAGTCGGTGGGCGCGACGCGCCCGATCGTGCTCCTCTCCCCCCGGGGCAAGGTGTTCGGGCACGCGGACGCCGTTCGGTTCGCGGAGGGGACCGAGCTGACCCTCCTCTGCGGGCATTACAAGGACGTGGACCAGCGGGTCGCGGACCATCTCGCCACCGAGGAGATTTCGCTTGGGGATTTCGTCCTCTCGGGCGGGGAGCCGGCCGCGCTGGCCATCGTCGACGCGGTCGTCCGGCTCCTGCCAGGGGCGATGAGCGACATCGAGAGCGCCCGGACCGATTCGTTCTACGACCGGGGCCTCTCGGCGCCGAGCTACACCCGGCCGGCGGAATACCGGGGCCATGGGGTCCCGGAGGTCCTCCTGAGCGGGAACCACGCGGCGATCGAGCGGTGGCGGCGTGAGGAGGGGGAGAGGCGCACGAACAGCAGGGCTCAGGGGGCAGGGGTCAGGGATCAGGGGTGAGGGGTGAGGGGTCAGGGGTCTGGGGTCAGGGGCCAGGGGCCAGAGGCCAGAGGGGACAGAGCGGGGGCGGTGCTTCGGGGCACCCCGGCGATGCGGAGCCCTCCCCGTTGCGCAAGCCTCGCAGCCGTCATAGCTTACAAGGCTCGACCAGACACTTTCATCGGACCGTCGTTCGGTCCGGAGCCTGCCATGCATCCGTTCTCTGAGACCCAGAAGGCCTACCTCAAGACCGTGCCCGATTTCCGCGCCGGTGACACCCTCCGCGTGAACGTCCGCGTGAAGGAAGGGGAGAAGGAGCGTCTGCAGGCTTTCGAGGGTGTCTGCATCGCCCGCCGCGGGACCGAGGTCGGGGCGACCTTCACGGTCCGCAAGATCTC
>CAZGIE010000154.1:0-4753 GCA_964526485.1 uncultured Gemmatimonas sp.
CTTGGACGTCCGGTGCGAGCGGTCATGGACGAGGCGCGGAAGTCGTTTTAAATCATTGATTTCCGCCGGTTCTGGTCATAGGTTGCTTGAACCATGATTCGCATCCTCCGCGTCCAGCCCGAGAGCATCGCCGCTGAGCTGGGCCTCACGCCGGGGACGGAGCTCCTCTCGGTCGATGGGCGTCCCCTCGAGGACTTCCTCGACTGGGAGTTTTTGACGGCCGACGACGCCTTCGAACTCGAGGCGAAGCTCCCCGACGGGGAGCACGTCGTCTTCGAGATCGAGCGCGAGGGGGGGGAGCCGATGGGGGTGGAGTTGGAGCCCCCGAACGTCCGCCGCTGCGCGAATCGATGCGAGTTCTGCTTCATCGAAGGGCTCCCGAAGGGGCTCCGGAAGCCCCTCTACATCCGCGACGACGATTATCGACTCTCCTTCGCTTACGGCAACTTCGCGACCCTGTCGAACCTGAAGGAGAAGGACGTCGCACGGATCCTCGAGTACCGGCTCTCGCCGCTCTACGTGTCGGTGCACGCGACGCCGTGGGAGGCCCGCAAGGTCCTGCTGAACAATCCTCGGGTGCCGAACATCGTCGAGCAACTGACACGGCTGACCGAGGGGGGGATCCAGTTTCACGGGCAGATGGTCGTCGTGCCGGGGCTGAACGACGGCGCGGTGCTCGAGCAGTCACTCGCGGATCTCTGGGCCTTCGGCGATGCCTGTCTCAGCGTGGCGCTCGTCCCGGTGGGCGTGACGCAGTTCTCCCATCTCTACACGGGGCGGTCGATGGACCGCGACGCCGCGCGCGGCCTGCTGGAGGTCGCGGGGCGCTGGGCGGCCCGGGCGGAGGCGGAGCGGGGGATGCCGTGGGTCTACGGCTCCGACGAGCTCTACCTGCTGGCCGACGTCCCGCTGCCCGCCGCCGAGCACTACCGCGACTTCGCGCAGATCGAGAACGGGGTCGGCGCGGTCACGTCGCTGCGCGGTCGTGTGGCCGACGGCGCGCCGACGCTCCCGCGGCTCGACGGACGCCGAATCGGCGTCGTCACAGGCACGGCGATGGCGCCGCTCCTGCCCGAGCTGCTCGATCGGCTCGCCGCGGCCACCGGCGCGACCTTCGAGCTGATCCCGACCACCAACTCGCTCTTCGGTCCGACCGTCACCACCGCCGGGCTCCTCGTCGGCGCCGATATCGCCCGGGCGCTCGCAGACCGCGCCGACCTCGATCTCGCGCTGATCCCGGCCGAGACCATCAACGACGCCGGGGTCTTCCTCGACGACGTCGCCTTCATCGCCCTCCGCGAGACGCTCCCCATGCCGGTGTATCCCTCGTACGACTTCATCGACGTCCTCTCGCAGGAGGAGCCGGTCGGGGCCACGGTCGGGAGCGGCACATGAGCGACATCCCGGTGGTGGCGCTCGTCGGGCGCCCGAACGTCGGCAAGTCCGCGCTGTTCAACCGAATCATCGGGGATGACACCGCCATCGTCAGCGACGAGGCGGGCACGACCCGCGATCGGCACTTCGCGCTGGCGCAGTGGAACGGCCGTGACTTCTGGCTGGTCGACACCGGCGGCCTCGTCGAGGACTCGGACCTGCCGATGGACGTCGCGATCAAGCGTCAGGTGAAGGAGGCGATCGCCGAGGCGGACCTCCTCCTCCTGACCGTCGACGCCAAGGCCGGGCTGCATCCGAGCGATGCGCGGATCGCCGACCTCATCCGGCACGCGCGGAAGCCGTGGCTCCTCGTCGCGAACAAGGTCGATGATCCCAAGAGCTCCGACTGGTTCGAGTTCTTCAACCTCGGCGCGGGGGATCCCGTCCCCGTCTCGGCGGGGAACGGGAAGAACTCCGGCGACCTGCTCGACGCGATCGTCGCGGCGCTCCCGACCGCCCCGTCGGACGGCGTCCCCGATGCGGTCCGGGTGGCGGTCATCGGCCGGCCGAACGTCGGCAAGTCCTCGTTCATCAACCGGCTCCTCGGGGAGGAGCGGCTGGTCGTGTCGGACGTCGCCGGGACCACTCGGGACTCGATCGACACGCCGTTCACGTTCCACGGCGAGCCGTACATCTTCGTCGACACCGCGGGGCTCCGACGGCAGTCGCGCGTCGATGACGGCGTGGAGTTCTACTCCGCACTCCGCACGCGCCGCGCGATCGACCGCGCCGACCTCTGTCTGCTGATGATCGACGCCGTCGAGGGGCTCCACAACCAGGACCTCAAGATCGCGACGCTCGCCTGGGAGGCGGGGCGCGGGATGATCATCATCGTCAACAAGTGGGACCTGAAGGAGAAGGACGACAAGACGGCGGCGAAGTTCCAGAAGGAGTGCGTGGAGAAGGCGCCGTACCTGGCGCATGTGCCGTTCCTCTTCACCTCGGCGCTCACCGGTCAGCGCGTCACCAAGGTGCTCGAGGTGATCCGGGAGGTGCGCGCCGAGCGCGCGAAGCGCGTCCCCACCTCGGAGGTCAACGAGGGGCTGCACGCGCTGTTGGCGCGACGGCAGCCGCCGCAGGCCGCCGGGAACGAGGTGAAGCTGAACTACGCCACGCAGGTCGAGACGGCGCCGCCGACGATCGTCGTGTTCGGCAACCATCCGGATCTCGTGCAGGAGCACTATATCCGCTACCTGCACAACGGGTTCCGCGAGATGTGGGGCTTCACCGGGAATCCGCTGCGGATCATCCTGAAGCGGAAGAGCGGGAGGGACTGAGATGCCCCCGGGCACGCTGCCGCCGATCCTCGCGATCGCCCTCGCCTACGCGGCGGGGTCCGTGCCGTTCGCCTACGTGGCGGGGCGCCTGCTCAAAGGGATCGACCTGCGGACGGTGGGCTCGGGGAACCTCGGGGCGACGAACGTCTATCGCACCCTCGGTGCGCCGGCCGCGGTCGTGGTCCTGCTGCTCGATGCCCTCAAGGGCGCGCTCCCTGTGCTCCTGCTGACGCCGCGGGTGAGCGAGGTCGTGCTGGCGCCGGAGGGGTCGGCGACGCCGGCGTGGATGGGGCTCGTGCTCGGCATCGCGGCGATCCTCGGTCATGCGAAGCCTGTGTTCCTGCTCGGCCGCGGGGGCGGGAAGGGGGTCGCGACCACGGCGGGCGTCTTCGCCGCGCTCGTGCCGGTCGCGCTCGTCGTCGCCCTCATCATCTTCGTCGGTGTGGTCTGGCGCACACGGATCGTCTCGCTGGGGTCGATGTGCGCCGCGCTCGTGCTCCCGGCGGCGGTGGCGTGGCGCGCGGGGCCGGGCTCGCCGTTCGCGCTGGTCGCCCTCGCCGTGGCCGGTTTCGTCGTATGGACGCACCGGGCCAACATCGAGCGGCTGCGCGCGGGCACCGAGCCGCGCCTCGGCGCGCCCGGCGCCGGGACGGTGGGCGCCGCGTCCACGAGCGGAGGGACGGGCTGATGCGGTGTGCCGTGATCGGCGCCGGCGCGTGGGGAACCGCGCTCGCCAACCTGCTGGCGGAGAACGGGCACGAGACGCTCCTCTGGGCCTACGAGCCGGAGGTGGCGGATGCGATCGCGGAGCGCCACGAGAACACCCGGTTCCTCGCCGGCGTCACCCTACATCCCGCCCTGCAGGCCACCGACGAGCTCGAGGAAGCGACCGCCGGGGCGGAGCTGATCGTGTTCGCGTCGCCGTCCCACGCGCTCCGGCGGGTCGCGCAGGAGGCGGCGTCGGGCATCGCGGCGGGGGTGCCGCTGGTCGTCGCGACGAAGGGAATCGAGGCGGAGCGCTTTGCCCTGATGACCGACGTCGTCGCCGAGGTGGTCCCGGGCCATCCGGTGGTCGCGCTCTCCGGTCCGAGCTTCGCGCTGGAGGTGGCGCAGCACCTGCCGACGGCGCTCGTCGCCGCCTGTGCGGACCTCGCCGTGGCGCAGCTGGTCCAGCGGACGCTCAGCACCTCCGCCTTCCGTGTCTACACGCAGCGGGACGTCGTCGGCGTCGAGCTCGGTGGCGCGCTCAAGAACGTGATGGCGGTCGCGACCGGTATCGCTGACGGACTCGCGCTTGGATACAACGCGCGCGCGGCGCTGATCACGCGCGGGCTCGCGGAGATGACGCGGCTCGGCGTGGCGCTCGGTGCGGATCCGCTGACGTTCGCGGGACTCGCCGGCGTCGGCGATCTGGTGCTCACCTGCACGGGATCGCTCTCACGGAATCGCCAGGTCGGGCTCGCGATCGGGGAGGGGGCGACCCTCGCCGAGGTCCTCGCCGGCCGCGACACCGTGGCGGAGGGGGTCGCGACGACGGCGAGCGCGCATGCCCTCGCGACCCGCGAGGGCGTGGAGATGCCGATCGTGGCCGCCGTGCATCGGGTGCTCTTCGAGCGCCAGCCAGCTCGGTGGGCGCTCGTCGAGTTGATGACCCGCGACCTCAAGGAGGAGGGAGCGTGAGCGCGAAGCCCGAGCCGATCCGCGAGTTCTACTCCATCGGGGACGTCTGCGAGATGCTCGAGCTCAAGCCGCACGTCCTCCGCTATTGGGAGAGTCAGTTCAAGGTCCTGAGCCCGAACAAGAATCGTTCGGGGAATCGGGTCTACACGCGCCGTGAGCTCGAGTTCGTGCAACTCGTCAAGCACCTGCTCTACACCGAGAAGTACACGGTCGAGGGAGCCCGGCAGCAACTCGACGCGCGCCGGAAGGATGGCGGTCTCCGCGCCACGGCGCGGCAGGCCCTCGATCTGCAGTCGATCCTCCAGCTCGAGCGGGATCTCAAGGACATCCTCGCCACCCTGCAATCGCCCCCGCCGCGGAGC
>CAZGIE010000155.1:0-4739 GCA_964526485.1 uncultured Gemmatimonas sp.
CTTCGGCGAGGCACAGGTCGCGGAAGGTCGTGTCGACGGCGTTGCCGCCGTTCTTCGCGAAGAGCCGCGTGTAGACCTGCGTCGACAGGCGACCGGTGAGGTCAGCCGCGGTAGCGATCGTCGTCTGCTCGGCCACGGTCAGACCTCGACGAGCTCGAGCTCTCGCCCGAGCGTGAAGCCGTCCGCGAGGAGCGCCTGGGCCACGGCCGACGGCACCTCAGCGCCGGGCGACCACTGCCCGCGGGAGCCCGCGAAGATGTTGACCCGCGCCCGGTAGACGGGCTCAGGAGCGGCCGGGGGAGGCAGGGTGGGCGCGTGGCCCGCGCTGTCCGCGGCGGCGCCCGCAAGGGGCGTTTCCGGGGCAGCGCGGGGCGCCTCCGCGACCGTCGCCGACGGCGCCGAGGGTTCGGGCTGCGGCCGACGGTCACGGCGCGACATCAGGAGACGACCGTGGTGTAGAGGAAGCCGGTGTCGCCGCCGCCGATCACGAACTCGCTGTCGGAGTGCGAGGTCTTGATGAACACGCCGCCGCGGACGCCGCGGAGGTTGTCGACGATCTCGCGCGTCTCGATCGTGCCGAAGCGGAAGGTGTACCCGAAGGTCCGCGTCGCGCGGGGCGACGGGGTCTTCTCCACGCGGATGAGGGCGGCCGACTTGCCCCAGAGGTAGTTCGAGGAGACAGCGGCGCCTTCAGCAGCGGAGTTGTACTTCGCGCGGCCGATCACGACGTTGTCCAGCCCGAAGGCCTCGGCGAAGAGCTGCTCGTTCACGCGCAGCGGCACGTCACCGGCGGTGGTGCTGGCGCGCGAGAGGATGTACTGCAGCACCTTGGGGTTGTTGCGCAGCTTGATCCACGCCTGAGCGCCGAGCACGAGGGTGTTCGGCCGCACGAAGCAGCTCTCGATCGCGTCCTCGATCTTCTGAATGGGGTCGGAGGTCGCGGTGTCCCACCGGTCGCCGCCCGAGAGCGCCGCGGTGTTCGAGCCGTAGTTGCTCGCGTTGAAGACCACGTCGGCGACGCGCTTCTCACGGGCGAGCATGAGGAAGTTCATCACGATGTCCTGCGCGTAGATCTTCGGCTGCAGGGGCGCGTCCGCGTTGGCGATCTCGTCGTTGGAGACGAAGTCCATCAGCGCGTAGTCGGTGACAGAGTACGTCAGGTTCGACGTGAGCGAGTACGTCACCTCGTTGACCTGCGAGCGGGGACCGGCGACGGCAGAGTCGCTGACCTCCTGCATCGTGTTCACGGGGAACGCGAAGATCTTGTCCGAGCGGTGCTTCACCGACACGACCGGGAGGCACTGGTCGGCGACATACTCGCGGTTGTTGTACTGCGCGACGAGGTTCGTGAGTGCGCGGTCGATGTGCACCACCGACGGCGAGAGGCTCATCGCGTGCGCGACGTCGCTCGGGCCCATCCCGTGAGCGCCGAGGATCTGGTGCTGAATGCTCTGAATCAGGTTGCTCATGGTGCTCAGCCTTGGAGGTTGCCGATGTGGATGTCGATCGCGACGCGCTCGCCGCTGTTGGCGTTCTCCATCGCGTAGCCGATGGTCGCGACGTTGGTGCCCGCGCCAGGCGCGGCGGGCTTCACGCCGCCCGAGGTGTTGGCGACGGTGAGCAGCTGCCCGCGGGTGATGCCCGCGGCGGCGATGCCGGGGTAGATCCCCGCGGTCACCACGTCGGCGGCGGTCTGCGCCGAGGTCACGGAGTAGAACGAGAGCCCGAGCAGCGCGACGCTGGTGGGGTCGGGGTCGGCGCCAGCGGGGAGCGCGGCGCTGTTGTCAGTGGCGCCCTGCACGAGCACCGCGCCCGCGCTCGCGGTGAGCGACGAGACGGCGAAGGGCGTGACGAGCTGGACGTTGCGGCGAGACGTGGTCACTTGAGGCCTCCGATCAGGGCGGTGAGGGGCGCGAGGGCCTCCTCGCGCAGATCGCGAGAGGCCTGCAGGAGCGCGTCCTTGTAGGTCAGCGCGGCGTTCGCAGACATGAGCCGAGTCGCGCGGTCGTGCGCGGCGTCAGCGTGGCGCACCGGCGACGGCGCGCGCTCGGCCGGGATGCCACCCTGCGGGGCCACGCGGGCCGACATCAGGCGGGCGTCGGCGGCGGGCGCGGACTGCGCCGGGTAGAGCGCGTCGAACGTCCCGCGGTCGGCGCGGCAGAGCTTCACGAGCCGGTCGCGAGCCGTCGCGGGCGCGCGGCCCTCGGCGATCACGCGGTCGCTCATCGCGGCGCTCTCGGCCATCTCGAGCTCCTCGAGCTTCTCGAGCATCTTCTCGATCGCTTCGAGGATCGCCATCTCTTCGACCTGCCCCTCGAGGTTGCAGTACGTCGCGCCCATCGCGCGGAGCTTGGCCATCGCCTTGCTCTCGCCCATGGGCACTGCCATCTTCTTCTCGTCTTCCATCTTCGTTTCCTTCTCGGCCCGAATGGCCGCGGGGATGTGCACGCTCTCGGGCGAGAGCGATGCGGCGCGCGGATCGCGCGCGGTGACCGGCTCCATCCCGTCGAGGAAGGGCCGATTCGTCAGCGCGACGCTGGTGAGCCGCGCACCGATCGGCTCGCCACTCTCAGGGTCGACCGCGCCGAAGACCACCGCGGGGCTGCAGTACGCGTAGCGCCCGCTGCGGATCGCCTCGACCGCAGCCGGGTCGCACCACTCGACCGTCGCCCACAGCTCCTCGCCGCGGACTTCGAGCGCAGTGATCCAGCCCACGGCCGGGGCCCCGTGCTGCAGCACGCCAGGCGCGCTCACCATCTCGGTCGCGTGCTCGTAGTCGACCGGGACGCGGCGGTTCTTCGAGCGATCGAAGTTCCCCACGATGCCCGCGAAGGTCTCGCCGTCCATCGTGAAGCCACCCTGCGGGTGACCCTTGAAGTCGCCCATCCGCGCGATCTGAATCTGCGAGCGCGACACCGGCTCGGCGGTCATCGAGATCGCCACGCTCGGGCAGCGCGCCGTGCGCGACTGCTCCCACGCCGCGCGGTGCCGCTCGAGGTGCTTCAGCGCGGCGTCGCGCACGTCCGCGGGCACGTCGACGCCGCCGCCGCGGGCGCCGTGCAGAGCGCCGATCGCAGCCGACACGCCCGCGGGGACCGTGACGAGATCGACGCCGCGAACGTCGTGGTGCGGGAGGATGTACGAGGTCAGGTTGTCGCGCGGCCCGCGCACGATCGCGAAGCCCTCGGCGTAGTCGTTCCACGCGTCGGCCGACGGCTCGTCACCGTCGACACCGGCCCACGCCCGCAACCGCTGGATCGCTGCGTCGGCGTCCCACGCGCCCTCGGCGAAGGGGTACTCGTGGAACGGCACCACGCTCACCTCAGCGTCGGCCATCGTCGTCGTCGCGTCGCTCATCTTCGCTGCCTCGTCTGCCGCGTCCATCTGACGCACGACCTTCCGCGCCCAGGCGTAGCCGGCGTCGCCGCCCCACCCCTGCCACGCCTGCCAACCCTTGCCCTGCTCGCCCCACGTCGAGCCCTGCTTGTCGACCTCGTGGCGCGAGAAGAACGAGAGCATCCGGCGCACCGTCTCGGGCGAGAGCGTCTTGCCGTTCGCGAGGTCGCGCGCGCGAGCGAGGCCGACGCCGGTCATCCCACGCTGCGACGGCGGCTTCGTCGCGCGCACCTCGAGGGCGCGGCGAGCGGCGTCGCGGGCGCCCTGCGGGGGGCTGAAGTCGATGTGCTCGTAGCGCGCCGTCACGGGGGCACCATCAGCGCCGCGTCGGGCGCCGGGTCGGGCAGGCCGAGAAGGTTGCGCACGTC
The DNA here is from genome assembly GCA_964526485.1 of uncultured Gemmatimonas sp. Lineage (GTDB taxonomy): Bacteria > Gemmatimonadota > Gemmatimonadetes > Gemmatimonadales > Gemmatimonadaceae > Pseudogemmatithrix. The sequence continues at coordinate 3,765 of CAZGIE010000155.1, forward strand.
CGCTGCCGCGAGCGGGAGCCCCGCGCGCACCATCAGGTCGATGCGCTTCGTGAGCGCGTCGAGATCCTGCGTCGGGTCGACCGCGAAGCTGATCGACGGCACCGGCGCCGTGGGGCCGTAGACCCGCGCGACGATCGGCCCGATGAGGTCGCGTCGCAGCGTCGCCGAGAGCGCCTCAGCGTCGCGCCTGGCGATCGTCAGCGTCGTGCGCTCGTGCACCTCGCCGAGCGCCCGGTTGCCGCCGCTCTCGCCGACCTCGCTGCCGAGCGTCGAGCCGACGATGGCCTTCGACATCTCAGAGTTGCAGATCGCCACGAGGCGCTCGTGGATCGCGTTGACGTTCGGCGCGTCCTTCACTTCGAGCTTCGTCGTGTCGGGAATCACCACCGACACCGTCGAGCTCATCGCTTCGAGCGCGTCCTGCAGCGCGGCCACGTCCTCGGGCGCCGCGCGCACCGGCGCGTCAGGGCCCGTGCCGCTGTTGTACTGCCCGACGCGCAGGCCGCGGCCCGCCCACTCCGCGAGCGCGAGGAAGTCGCGCATCGAGAACCGCTTGAAGAGCGAGTACCAGCACACCGCGCGGCCGAGCCCCTCGCGCGTCGGGTAGCCACCGCGAACGCGAGGCCGGTGCACGACGAACTTGCCCTCGGGGAACAGATCCAGCGGTACGCCGGGGAAGCGCGCGAAGGCCCGCTCGGCCTCCGTCTGCGGCACGCCGATGCCCGCGCCAGAGCCCGTCGCGTCCCAAAGGTGGAGCTTCCAATCGGTCGCGTACGCGAGGCGCCGCGGGTGCACGAACTCGAACGCGATCGGGCGGCGCCCGTCGCTCGACCAGATCACCTCGGCCACGCTGCGGCCGTAGTAGATCCCTTGCTGCAGGTGGTGCAGGAGGTCGCCGAACGACAGCGCCATGTCGCCGCGCGCCTCAACGTCGCGAAGCGTCTCCGTGACGAAGTCGGCCACGCGCGCGCCGAG
>CAZGIE010000156.1:0-4739 GCA_964526485.1 uncultured Gemmatimonas sp.
CGTCCTTGCGTGCGGGTTTTCCCTCGGTTTGTTTTCTCGGCTGGCCGGTTTGTGAAAAAGTTCACAAACCGAACTTTCCGTTCGGATTTCTCCCTCTCATCCGAGACGCGCATGTCCGGTCGCAGGAAGTGGGTCATGATCCCGGGACTCGTCGCCATCGCTCTGACGGCGACGATGTTGTCCGCGTACGCGGGCTCGCAGTCCGCCCCCGATGACGCTCCCGCCCCCGTCGACACCACGACGGCCACCTACAAGGCGAATCAAGAGGCCTTCGGCAAGGCGAAGCCGGGCCCCTGGGCCTACAGCGGCGCCTCCGGCTACACGAACTACCTCGGCGGCGGCATCGGCCGCTCCCCGGAACAGCCGGTCAAGTTCCCGCATCCGGTGCATGTGAACGCGCTCAAGATGAATTGCGCGTTCTGCCACAACGCGGCAAACCAGTCGCCGGACCCGGGCCTCCCCGCGGTCGGCACCTGCATGGGCTGCCACACGATCGTCGCCGCCGGTCGGCCGGAGATCGTGAAGCTCACCGAGTACTGGAACAACAAGCAGCCCGTCCCGTGGGTCCGGGTGCACAAGGTCCCGGAGTACGTGCATTTCCCGCACATGCGCCACGTGAACGCCGGCGTCACCTGCCAGACCTGCCACGGTCAGGTGAACAACATGCCGCAGGTCTTCCAGGCCCAGAGCCTCAACATGGGCTGGTGCGTCCAGTGCCACGTGAACGGCTACAGCCCCGCCGAGGGCGTCCGCGCCGCCGGCTACGAGCCCGATTCCGCGACGCTCGCGTTGCCGCGTAAGAAGGCGACGTACGACTGCGCCACCTGCCACTACTAGGATCTCGCGATGACTGACACCACCACGCAGGGCGTCAAGCGCCGCGACTTCCTCAAGGTCCTCGGGGTGGGCGGCGCCGCCGCCACCGCCACCGGGTGCTCCACCGGGGACGTCGAGAAGCTGATCCCGTACCTCGTCTCGCCCGACCAGACCACCCCGGGCGTCTCGAATTACTACGCCTCCACCTGCCGCGAGTGCTCGGCCGGGTGCGGCATCATCGTCGAGGTCCGCGACGGCCGCGCCATCAAGGTCGAGGGGAACCCCGAGCATCCGGTGAACCAGGGCGCGCTCTGCGCGCGCGGCCAGTCGGCGCTCCAGGGCCTCTACAACCCGGACCGCTTCCGCCAGCCGATGAAGCGCGAGGGCGATGCGCTCGTCCCGACCACCTGGGACGATGCGATCGGCATCCTCGCGGGGAAGCTGGACGAGGTCCGCAGCGCCGGCAGCGGCGCGCGCGCGGTCGTCATCAACCAGCACGAGCAGGGGTCGTTCCCGGCCTTCCTCGACGGCATCCTCGCGGGCTACGGCATCGCGCCGCACCTCAGCTATGACGCCGAGGCGCCGCTCGCGGTCGCCGAGGCGAACCGCGCGGCGTACGGCGCCGCCTGGCCGGCCATCGACTTCTCGGCCGCCTCGCTCATCGTCTCGTTCGGCGCCGACTTCCTCGACGGCTGGGGCCTCTCGGTCCCGCAGCAGCTCGCCTTCGCGGAAGCCCGCGGCAAGGTCGAGGGCGCGCCGCGCTTCATCTATGTGGGGGCGCGTCGTTCGCTCACCGGCCTCAACGCCGACCAGTGGATCCCGGTCCGGCCGGGCTCCGAGCTCGCGGTCGTGAACGCGATCGCCGGGAAGGGCTCCATCGCCGCGGCGGCCGAGGCCGCTGGCGTCGGCGCCGCCCTGCTCGAGGGGCTCGCGAAGGAGATCCGCACGGCTCGCGCCAGCGCGCTCCTCGCCGGAGGCTACGGCCCCGAGGCGACGGCCGTCGCGACCGCGGTGGCCGAGCTCAACAAGTCCCGCGGCAACGTCGGGAAGACCATCAAGCCGCAGGACGGCTACCTCGCGTTCGAGGGCGTCGCGGGCCACGCGGAGATTCGCGCGGCCGCCGCGCGGATGGCGGCGGGGGAGGTCCCCCTCCTGATCGTGCGCCACGCGAATCCCGCGTACACCACGGCCCCCGGCGTCGGCTTCGCCGCCGCGATGGACAAGGTGCCGTTCAAGGTCTCGTTCTCGAGTGTGCCGGATGAGACCACCAGCAAGTGCGACCTGATCCTCCCCGACCATCACGCGCTCGAGGCGTGGGGCGATGCCGAGCCGGTGCGCGGCACGCTCTCGCTCCAGCAGCCGGTGATGGATCCGGTCTTCGATTCCCGCGCGACGGGGGATGTCCTCCTCGCGGTCGCCAAGCGTGGTGGAGACTACCGGTCGTATGTCGCCGGCCGCGTCGGCGGGGACTCGGCGCTCAAGGACGCGATGCCGAAGGCGATGGCGCGTGGCTCTGTCGCTACGCGCAGCGGCGGGCGCGCCTCGGCGTCCCCGGCCGGCGCCGGAGCGGCGCAGGACGGCGCCTTCTTCCTGATGACCTACCCGTCGCCGTCGCTCGGCGATGGCCGCGGCGCGAACAAGCCCTGGCTGCAGGAGCTCCCGGACCCGGTCACCAAGATCTGCTGGCAGACGGTCGTCGAGATGCACCCCGAGGCCCAGAAGGCCATGGGCGTCGTGGACGGGGACATCGTCACGGTGACGACCGCCGCCGGGACGCTGACGGCGCCGGTGTTCGGCTACATCGGGCTTCGTCCGGACACCATCGCGGTCGCGCTCGGCCGCGGTCATGTCGGGGCCGGTCGCTACGCGGACGCGGGTGAGAACGCCTGGCAGCTGCTCGCCACGGTCGAGGACCGGGCGGGGGCGGCCGCGCTCGCCGGGACCAAGGCCAACGTCGCGAAGGCCGAGGGCAATCAGCGCCTGGTGACCACGGAAGGCTCCGGCCGGCAGCACGGCCGCGGGATCGCGCAGGCGGTCGCGCTCCCGGCGCTCCTCGCCGGTGAGGGGAGCCATGGCCACCACACGTTCGAGGGGCAGGCGAGCACCGAGTTCCTCCCGGGGCTCCGGTCGCCGACCGCGAACGACGCCCAGGGCGACCTCGGCGTCCCGAATTCGAAGGACAAGGGCCAGTACGATCCCGACCACTGGTCGGGGGCGGCGCGCCGTCGCTGGGCGATGACGATCGACCTCGCCAAGTGCACCGGCTGCTCGGCCTGCGTCACCGCGTGCTACGCGGAGAACAACATCCCGACGGTCGGCGGTGCCTGGCAGGGCCCGCAGATCCTCCCCGACCGCACCGGCTTCGGCGCGAACATCACGCGCAGCCGCGAGATGGCGTGGATCCGCCTCGAGCGCTACTGGGAGATCGACCGCGAGCCGAAGGACGTGGTCTTCGATCCCGAGCACCCGGACTTCGAGACGCGCTTCATCCCGATGATGTGCCAGCACTGCGGCAATGCGCCGTGCGAGCCCGTCTGCCCGGTGTACGCCACGTACCACGCGCCGAACGGTCTGAACGTGCAGGTCTACAACCGCTGCGTCGGCACGCGCTACTGCTCGAACAACTGCCCGTACAAGGTCCGGTACTACAACTGGTTCGGGTATGGGGATCCCTCGCGCACGCAGTACGCGTTCCCGGAGCCGCTGCACTGGCAGCTGAACCCGGATGTGACGGTGCGGCAGAAGGGCATCATGGAGAAGTGCACGTTCTGCGTGCAGCGCATCAAGGAGGCCGAGAACCGCGCCGCGTTGGAGCAGCGCGCCTCGGTCGGCGAGGACGGCGTGCGGATCGACGGGCTGCGCCCGGACGAGTTCACGACCGCGTGCGCGCAGGCCTGTCCGTCGCGCGCGATCGTCTTCGGCGACGCCGCGGACGACGAGTGGACGGTGGCGCAGTGGGTGAAGGACCGCCGCGCCTACCATGTGTTCGAGGAGCTCAACACGTACACCGCGGTGGTGTACCTCCAGAAGGTCAACCATCCGGCGCCGACGGCGTCGGCCACGGCATAAGGAGGCGCGACCCATGGCCACCCTCGCGCACCCCGACGAGCCGCGCCGCCCGAACATCGCGTCGGCGGACATCCAGCTCCCCGCCGTCACCAGCTACGAGCAGGTCGACGACGAGATTCTCGCGATCCTGAAGCCCACGAAGGCCTGGTTCGGCGCGCTGCTCCTCGCGCTCGCCTGCCTCGGCCTCGGCGCCTTCTCCTGGATCTACCAGATCCATCAGGGGCTCGGCGTCGCCGGCTACAACCCGCCGGTGATGTGGGGCGTCTACATCATCACTTTCGTGTTCTGGGTCGGCATCGGCCACGCGGGCACGCTGATCTCCGCGGTCCTGTACCTCTTCCGTGCCGGGTTCCGGACCACGATCTACCGCGCCGCCGAGGCGATGACGGTGTTCGCGGTGATGACGGCGGGGCTCTTCCCGATCATCCATATCGGGCGCCCGTGGAAGTTCTTCTGGCTGATCCCGTATCCGAACTGGCGACTGATCTGGCCGAACTTCAAGTCGCCGCTCGTCTGGGACGTCTTCGCCATCACGACGTATCTCACGATCTCCACGACCTTCCTCTTCGTCGGGCTCATCCCAGACATCGCGGTCCTCCGCGACCGGGAGACGAACCCGATCCGGCGCCGCATCCTCGGCGTCCTCTCGTTCGGCTGGCGGAACACCGAGCGCGAGTGGCGGCACTTCGCCCGCGCCTACCTGTTCCTCGCCGCGTTCTCGACGCCCCTCGTGCTCTCGGTGCACTCGGTGGTGTCGTTCGACTTCGCGATGGGCATCGTGCCGGGCTGGCACACGACGATCTTCCCGCCCTACTTCGTCGCCGGCGCGATCTTCTCCGGCTTCGCGATGGTGC
>CAZGIE010000157.1:0-4663 GCA_964526485.1 uncultured Gemmatimonas sp.
CGCCCGTCACCGACGCCCCCACGCGCGACCGCGCCCTCGATCCCGCGGGCGACCCCGCGCTCGACCACGCCATCGCGGCGGCCTGCGCACGCATCGCGCCCGCGTGGCCGCTCGACCGCCTCATCGCGGTCAACCCGCACTGGGGCTGGGTCTCCCAGCCGATCGCCGAGGCCGCGGCGACGCTCGCCGCGCTCTCGGGCGCGTGCTTCCACCCGTCGCGAGCCTGGGTCCGCGGACGCCTCGACGCCGGGGAGCTGCGCCTGGCCGACCTCCGCCGCGCCGTCACCGTCAGCGACTCGACCCGCACCGTGGCCGAACTCTTGGAGGCCCTCGAGCGGGAGGCGCCGACGGTCACGCCCCACCCGTTGATCACCGAGCTCCGCGACGCCATGCACGATCGCGTGCACGAGACGACCTGGCGCGAGCTCGCGCTCCAGTCCATCGGCCGTGCGGCGGAGGTCTGGTTCGACCGGGACCAGTCGACGTGGCGCCCCGACCCGGCCCTCGATCTCTACGCGCTCTGGTGCGAGATCGCCCGCGCCGATGCGGCGCCGCGGGTCCAGCTGGGGCTGCGCGGGTGGGCCGCGGCCGTCGACGAGCTGCCCCCCACGCCGCGGGCCCTCATCGCCGACGCGCTCGACACCCTCGGCGTCCCGAAGGCGGGACGGGAGGCGTACCTCACCGCGCTGCTGCTGAGTGTGCAGGGGTGGGCGGCGGCGTGCGCCTTCCGCCGCTGGGAGGCGCGCCTGGCGGGATCCGATGACGCGACGATCGAAGCGCTCCTCGCGGTGCGACTCGCCTGGGAACTGCTCCTCTTCCGGACGGCGACCGGCACCGACCTCGCCGGCCGATGGCGCCAGGCACGCACGGCGTGGCAGGGGACAGCGGCCGCCGTGCGGCACGAGCAGGAGATCGATTGGCTCCTCCTGCGGGCGATGGAGTTCCGCTACCACGAACGCCTCGCCGGGGCGCTCGCGGCGGTCCCGGTCGGCCCGGCGGTGCGCTTCGGCCCCGACGCCCCGGCCACGACGCGTGCCCAGGCGGTCTTCTGCATCGATGTCCGGTCCGAGGTCCTGCGCCGGCATCTCGAGGCGATCGCGCCCGGCGTACAGACGCTCGGCTTCGCCGGCTTCTTCGGTCTGCCCCTCGCGTATGCACCCCCGGGCGCCTCCCCGCGTCCCCAGCTGCCAGGTCTGCTCGCCCCGACGCTCCTCGCGGAGGATTTCGGCGCGGCGGTGGGTGGGGCGCGCCGCGAGGCCCAGGACGCCGCGGACCGCGCCGAGACCTGGCGCGGACTCAGCCGCGGCGCCGTGGGGGCCTTCCCCTTCGTCGAGGCCACAGGACTCGCCGCCCTCGGCGCGCTCTGGCGAGGCGACCTCGCGCGTGCCCCGCGCGCGGGTGACATGGCCCGACGGGGAGTGGGCGGCGCGGACCCGGCGGCGCCGATGCTCCATCGCCGTCTGGATGGGTCACCGCTGACGCCCGCGGACCGCGCCAAGATCGCCGAGGACGTCCTGCGGGCGATGAGTCTGACCGAGGGGTTCGCGCCGCTGGTCGTCTTCGTGGGGCATAGCGCGACGGTGACGAACAATCCCCAGGCCGCGGGGCTCGCGTGCGGCGCCTGCGGCGGACAGTCCGGCGAGGTGAACGCCCGCGCGCTGGCCGCCCTGCTGAACGACGTCGATGTGCGCGCGCACCTCGCCGTCGCGGGCATCGTCATCCCCGAGGCGACGCGCTTCGTCGGCGCGGTGCACGACACGGTGACCGATGTGGTGACGGGTTTCCCCGAGCCCGGGATCTCCGAGCGGCATCACGCGCTGCTCGACGAGCTCCTGCAGTCCTTCCGCATCGCCGGGGAGCGGACGCGCCGCGAGCGGGCGGCTCGCCTCGGGATCGGGGCGGGTGCGGGCATCCACCACCTCGTCGAGACGGAGCGTCGGGCCGCGGACTGGTCGGAGGTGCGCCCCGAGTGGGGGCTCGCCCGCAACGCCGCCTTCGTCGCCGCGCCGCGCACCCGCACGCGACCGCTGGACTTGGCGGGGCGTGTCTTCCTCCACGAGTACGTCTGGCAACGGGATGCGGGATTCGCGGTGCTCGAGACGATCCTCACCGCACCGGTCATCGTGGCGCACTGGATCAACCTTCAGTACCTCGCCTCGACGGTCGACCCGGAGCGGTACGGGAGCGGCGACAAGACCCTGCACAACGTGGTGGCGGGACGGATCGGGGTCTTCGAGGGCGCCGGCGGCGACCTCCGCATCGGACTCGCGCGGCAATCGGTGCATGACGGGACCCAGCTCGTGCACGAGCCGCTCCGGCTCGCCGTCTATCTGGAGGCGCCCGAGGCGCCGATCGAGACGATTCTCGCCCGACAGCCGCTCGTGCGGCAGCTCGTCGAGCACGACTGGCTCCATCTGTATCGGATCGACGCCGAGACCCGCACCGTCCGGCGTCGCCGCGACGGGGGGTGGGACCCCGTCGCCCCGAGCACGGCGGGCTGACCGAGAGCCAGGAACGGAACGCCCCGTCCGCGTGGTCACGCGGACGGGGCGTCGTGCATCAGTCAGGAGTGGGCCTGGGAGGAGTTGAACCTCCGACCTCACGCTTATCAGGCGTGCGCTCTAACCACCTGAGCTACAGGCCCGGTCAGAACCGATAAATCAAGCGGGTCCGGGGAACCGGGTCAACGGCGAACGACCTCAGTCGTCGTAGCGCCCCGGGGTGCCGGACTCGTCCCGCTCCTCGAAATCGTCGTACTCGTCGTCGAGGTCGATGAGGTCGTCGTCCTCCTCGTCCTCATCGAGGTCCTCCTCATCGAGGTCCTCATCGTCTTCGTCGAACTCCTCATCGTCCTCGTCGGACAGCTCCCCGTCGAGGTCCTCCCCATCCACGATCTCGAACCCGTCGAGCTCGTCCTCGCCGATCCCGTACTCCTGCTCCAGCACGAACATCCCTGCGCTCTCCTGGTGGGGGGCCACGCGCGCCGGGTCAGGCCCCGGCCCGCTCCTTCTTCGCATCCCGATTGATCCGCTTGCGGTCGCTCTGGCTGAGCAGCCGCTTGCGCAGCCGGATCGCGTTCGGGGTCACCTCGATCAGCTCATCATCTTCGATATACTCGAGCGCGCTCTCCAACGTCAACACCCGGGGCGGCTCCAACTGAATCGCGTCGTCGGCCGACTTCGACCGCATGTTGGTGAGCTTCTTCTCCTTGGTCGGGTTCACGTCCATATCCCCCGGCCGGGCGTTCTCCCCGATGATCATCCCCTCATAGACCTCGTCGCCCGGCGTCACGAAGAGGGTCGACCGCTCCTGCAGGTTGCCGAGCGCGAAGGCGATGATCGTCCCCGCCTCCATCGAGCAGAGCACGCCCCGGAGCCGGCCCTGCAGCGCCCCGGCCCACGGCCCGTACTCCAGGAACCGATGGTGCAGGATGCCCGTGCCCCGCGTGTCGGTCAGGAACTCGGAGCGGTAGCCGAAGAGGCCGCGCGCCGGGATCTTGTAGACCAGCCGGACGAGCCCCTGCCCCGGGTTCTTCATCTCGATCATGCTCGCCTTGCGGGGGCCGAGCTTCTCGATGACGGTCCCCATGAACTCCTCGGGAACGTCGATGGCGAGCTCCTCGTACGGCTCGAGCCGCTCGCCATCGGGGCCGAGGTGCGTGATCACGCGCGGGCGGCTCACCTGGAACTCATACCCTTCGCGCCGCATCGTCTCCATCAGGATGGAGAGGTGGAGTTCGCCGCGGCCCGACACGGTCCAGGTATCGGTGCTCTCGGTGTCCTCGACCCGCAACGCGACGTTCCGCTCGAGCTCCTTCTCCAGCCGTTCCTTGAGCTGCCGGCTGGTGACGAACTTGCCGTCCTTGCCGGCGAACGGGGAGTTGTTGACGAGGAAGTCGACCGAGATGGTCGGCTCCTCGACCGCGATCCCCTCCAGCCGGTCGGGGTGCTCGGGGTCGGTCATCGTGAGGCCGATCTCGACCCCCTCGAGCCCCGCGAGCGCGACGATCTCGCCGGCCGCGGCCTGCGGCACCTCGACCCGGTCGAGCCCCTCGAAGCCATAGAGCTTCGTGACGCGCCCGGTCGTCCCCTTCGCCGTGTGGTCCACCGGGAGGAGGGCAACGGTGTCCCCCACCTTCACCGACCCACGCTCGATGCGGCCGATGGCGAGACGCCCGAGGTAGTTCGAGTAGTCGATCGTGGAGACCAGCATCTGGAAGGCGCCCGCGGCATCGCTCGGCGGCGCGGGCACATGCTTCACGATGGTCTCGAAGAGCGGGGTCAGGTCGACCGCCGGGGTGTCGAGGTCCATCGTCGAGATGCCGTCGCGGCCGGAGGCGTAGACGACGGGGGCGTCGAGCTGGGCCTCGTTGGCCTCGAGCTCGATGAGGAGGTCGAGGACCTCCTCGTGGACGCGCATCGGGTCGGCGCCGGGCCGGTCGATCTTGTTGATGCAGATGATGACGGTGCGGCCGAGGGCGAGCGCCTTGCGGAGCACGAAGCGCGTCTGCGGCATCGGGCCGTCGAAGGCGTCGACGACGAGGAGCACGCCGTCCACCATGCGCAGGATCCGCTCCACCTCGCCGCCGAAATCGGCGTGCCCCGGGGTGTCGACGATGTTGAGCTTCGTCTCCCCCCACCGGACCGCGGTGTTCTTCGCGAGG
>CAZGIE010000158.1:0-4655 GCA_964526485.1 uncultured Gemmatimonas sp.
GCGGCAGGCGCTGCAGGGCGAGCTCAAGAAGATCCGGCCGATGCAGGTGGCGTAGGCCCACGTGACAGCGCTTGACGAATAACGCCGGAGTTCACATCGTACTCGTGCGCGGCGATTTCCCGACTTGACGGGCCGCGCACCCCGCGAGGGGTCAGCCGTCTAAGTCGAAGGCACACGCCTCCGACCGACCGTCGGGGGCGTTTTTCGTTGTCCGGCCATCTCCGTCTCGGTGGCCACCATGCAGAAGACGGCGAGAGAATCGGCTCCGTGACCCGTCTGCCAATCCGTCGCTCCCCTCACTTCCGAGGATGACGGTGGCCCAGCCGACCGACCTATCTGGGTCGGAGCCATGGGCGAGTGAGACGGCACGCACATCGCAAGGAGCGCAGGAGAATGTCACACAACAGACAGACCATCCACCCCCGTCAACCCGAAGTGCCCGTCATCGGTGGGGTCAATCTCGACTTCCGCCCGCGTAGCTATCAGGCCGATCGCGACCCCGTCGCGGCCATCACCCAGAACATCCTCGGCGAGAACCGCCGGCACATGGTCGCCGACTTCGTGCAGGGACGCGTCGACCCGGAACAGGGGCCGATCGACGAACGCCTCCTCGACGACCTCATCGATGACGACACGCGTCGCGGGCTCGGACGGGTGCACCCGAGCTTCATGGGCGGGGAGTACCTGCCGCGCTAGCATGGCCCCGAATTCGAGATCGCGCGACTCGTGATGGATTCGGTGACGCAGGACGTCATTTCGATCCGCGCGCGTCGTCGCCACGGCGGGACGCGCTACCGGTACCGCATCGTGGACGAGTACGAGAGCACCTTCGCGCTGAAGCGTCAAACATCGACTCGTCCGCTGAGCCTGCGGGAGCTCATCCACCTGATCGACACGGCGACCTCGGAGGCGATGGCCGCCGAGCACGAGCGGATGCCCGAGGGGATCATCTGGTGGCAGGTGCACGAGTACGGCGAGGATGCGGACGCGGCGGCGGGGTTCCTGCGGATCACGTCGACGGTGTACCCGCAGTTGGAGACGTACTATCGGAAGCGGCTGCGCGCGTGGGTGGATGGGGAGGTGGCGGCGCGGCAGGAGGAGAACGCGGACGATTCGGAGAATGACGCCGAGGTGTGAGGCAGTGGATGGCGTGTACCCGTCGACGATCAGAACCAGCCGTCGGCGGGACCACCCGTCACACAGGCCTCGGGTATGCCACGCAGCAGCGGTACTCAGGCAGCGCACCATTCTGGGGCGGTCGAGGCCTCCGTACGCGCGGACACGGCCGGCGGCGTGGAGCCGCATATTCCCCGTGTGCATCTTCCGTCCACCCTCGAGCGCGTGATGCTCCCTCGTCTCCTCGCCGGTCTCGCGGTCCTCGCCTGCGCCCTCGTCCTCCCGGCGCAAGCGCCGCGTCCCGCCGCCGCGCCCGTCGCCATCACCGGGGTCACCGTCATCGACGGCACCGGTCGCGCGCCGCGCCCCCACACGACGGTGCTCGTACAAGAGGGCAAGATCGTCGCCGTCGGGCGGGATGGCGCCGTTCGGATCCCGGCGCGCGCGCAGCGCATCGCGGGCGGTGGCAAGTACCTGATCGCCGGGCTCTGGGACACCCACGTCCACCTCGGGGCGCTCGGTCGCGAGGGGCTCCCCACGCTCGTGCAGCACGGCATCACCTCGGTGCGCGATCTCGGGGGTGATTTCCCGGCGGTGAACCGGTGGCGCGCTGAGGTGGAGCGCGGCGACTGGCTCGGGCCGCGCATCCGGATTGCCGGCCCCATCGTGGAGAACGCGGCTTGGCTCGCGCGCGTGCGGGCGCGGGGCGTCACGTCGTTCGATACGTGGCTGGCCGAACGCATCCCGGTGGAGACGGAGGCCGATGCACGGAAGGCCGTCGACTCGATCGTCGCGCTCGGCGCCGAGGTGCTGAAGGTGCGGAACGCGCCCCCGACCGACGCGTATCGCGCCCTCCTCGCCGCGGCGCAGCAGAAGGGACTCCGCGTGGCGGGCCATCAGCCGAACCCGACGATCGGGCTCGCTGGCGCGCTCGCCGCCGGGCAGCGGAGCATCGAGCACATCGAGGGGCTCGACGAACTCGACGCGCTCACGCCGGCCGCCCGTGACTCCATCGCGCGGGCCTACGCGGCGGCCGCGGTCTGGATCACGCCGACGCTGGTGTCGTCATTCGGGCGGTTCGTGCCCGACAGCGTGACCGCGGCGCGGGTGGCCGGCACGAGCCACGACGCCGACCTCGCGCTGGTCACGCCCCCGCTGCGCGCGATGTGGCAGGTGCAGCGTGAACTCGAAGCGGGAGACGCGGGGCTCGACGTGTACGCGCGGATGGTGGAGCGCGGGCTCGCCGGGATGCGATTCCTTCGGCGCGCTGGGGTGAAAGTGCTGGCCGGAACCGATCTCGGCGTGCTGACCCTCACTCCGGGCCACTCGCTCCATCGAGAGCTCGGGTACCTGGTAGACAGCCTCGGCCTCACGCCGCTGGAGGCGATCCAGGCGGCGACGGTGGAGCCCGCGCGGTACTTCGGCCGAGGTGACGTGATGGGGACGGTGGAGCCGGGTCGGCTGGCCGACCTGGTGCTCCTCGGGGCGGATCCGCTGGCCGACATCCGGAACGTCGCCAAGGTGGAGCTGGTGATCCTGCGCGGGCGGGTGGTGCGGGTGGCGGGCGCGCCGCGACGCTGAGGCGTCCGGCCATCCGATGACGGCTGGGTGCATATTCTCGATGTTCCGCGCCATCCCGTCCTTCTCGGAGTGGGTCATGTCCCGTCGTCGCCCCTGGCTGCTCGGCCTCGTCCTCCTGCTCGCCGCCGCCGCCGCCCCGCGCGCGCAGCAGCCCCGACCCGCTGCCACGAGCAGCCCCTCGCTCGCCGCCGGCGAGATCCGGCTCACCTACCTCGGGAACGCCGGCTGGGAGATCACCGACGGCACGCACGTGGTGCTCGTGGATCCCTTCCTCTCGCAGTTCGCGCGCTGGGCGCCGGGCGCGAAGCCAGAGGGCCCCGATCCGGACGGGCTCTACGTGCCCGACACGGCGCTCATCAACCAGCACGTGAAGCGCGCCGACTACATCCTGATCACGCACGGCCATTCGGATCACGCACTCGACGCCGGGCCCATCGCCAAGCGCACCGGCGCCGTGGTCGTCGGGACCGAGACCGCCGCGAACCTCGCCCGGGCGTACGCAGTGCCGGAGCGGCAGCTCATCACGGTGCGCGGCGGTGAGGACTACGACTTCGAGGGCTTCTCGCTCCGCGTGATCCCAAGCATCCACAGCGCCCTCGACGACAAGCGCTACTTCAACAACGGGCGCGGCATCGCCGGCACGGCCCCGCGTGGGCTCCGCGCGCCGCTGCGCCGCCGCGACTATCAGGAGGGCGGGAGTCTCGCGTATCTCCTGCGCCTCGGTGGGCACGAGATCCTCATCATGGGCTCGATGAACTACCTCGAGCGCGAGATGGAGGGGCTGCGCCCCGACATCGCCCTCGTCGGCGCGAACAGCCAGCGTCTCGAGATCCACGATTTCACGGGCCGCCTCATGCGCGCGCTCGGCTACCCGGCGCTCGTCATTCCGAGTCACGCCGACGCGTACGGCGATCCGAACCCGAGCCCCGCCGCGCTCGCGGACCGCGCGAAGTTCCTCGACGAGGTGAAGCGCGCCTCGCCGGGGACCCGCACCATCTCGCCGACCTGGTTCACACCCATTGTGGTTCCGCCGCGCGCCGTGGCCGCGTCGCCCACGGGCTCGGGGGAGCGCGAGGTCCTCAATCCGCCGGGGCTCGCGCCGCTCGTCCCCGCGTATTCGGTCGCCATCCGCGACGGCGATTGGGTCTTTGTCTCCGGGATGACGGGGATCAAGCCGGGCACGCAGGACATCATCGACGGCGGCATCGGCCCGCAGACGCGGCAGACGATGGAGAACATCGCGACGGCGTTCCGCTCCGGCGGCGCGTCGATGGCGGATGTGGCCGAGTGCACCGTGTTCCTGAAGGACATGGCGGACTATGCCGCGATGAACGCCGAGTATATGAAGTTCTTCCCGCGGAACCCGCCCGCGCGCGCGACGCTTTCGGTGACGGCGATGCCGAGGCCCGCGGCACTGGTCGAGATCAAATGCAGCGCGCGTCGTGGACGGTCGGTGAGCGCGGCAAGTGTGGGTGCGGCCGCAGCGGCCGAACCGGAGGTCGCATCAATGCTCCCCGCGACGGGCGCCCGCCGATTCGACCGCGCGCTCGCGCTCGAGGATTCCGGCTACACCTCGGCGAGTGCGAGCGTCGGCGATGTGAATCGCGATGGGCACCTGGATGTGGTGCTCGTGAAGGGGCGCCATTGGCCGCTCCGGAACCTCGTGCTTCTCGGTGATGGGCGCGGGCAGTTCGCTCGACCGGTCCCCGTAGATACCGTGGCTGATCGGTCGTACTCGGGGATCCTCGTGGACCTCGATCGCGATGGCGCACTCGACCTGGTGGTGAGCAACGATTCCCCCGACGCGAAGAAGATCTATCGCAATGATGGCACGGGACGGTTTCGGCTCGTCACGATGTTCGGGAGCCCGGACTGGAACACGCGGCACGTGGCTGTCGGCGATGTGAATGGCGACGGGCTCCCTGATATGGCGCTCGCGAATCGCGGGAGTCGGCAGG
>CAZGIE010000159.1:0-4606 GCA_964526485.1 uncultured Gemmatimonas sp.
TCATCCTCCCCTTCCTGTTCTTCCTGACCGCCTGCAGCGTCTCCACTGAGCCATTGCCGCCGGGCGAGCGGGCGATGGCGAAGATCACCGCATTCGCGAACGCCCCGACCGCCGCCACCCCGACCGTTGCCGACTACGTCGATGCGGGGATCAGCGGGGTCACCGCGGCCAACCTCGCCGCCGTCAACGCCGCGGTCTCGGCGCTCTCGGGGCCGGACGTCGACACCACCGCGGAGTTGCAGGCGATCGTGCATCGTGTCGTCGCCCAGTTGGTCGTCGTGGCGTACGCCACGGACGATGCGACGAACCCGGCGCCGACCCTCGAGACGTACCTGGCTGCCGGCGCCACCGGCGTCACCGCCCCGATGGTCCCGGGGCTCAACCGCGTCATCGCCGGTCGCACGGGCCCCGAGGTCGACACGCTCGCGGAATTGCAGGCCGTCGTCGATGGTGTCGTGGCGGAGGCGGCCATCGCCCCGGCGCTCACCGCGTTCGGGTTCACCAAAGCGCTCAACGCCGCTCTCGACAGTTCGATCACCGGGACCTTCGTCGGCGACACGATCCGCCTTGTGATCCCCAAAGTGATGGACGTCGCCGCGCTCACCTCGACGTTCACCGCAAGCGCGCCCCGCGCCACCGTCACGATCGCTACCACCGCGCAGACGAGCGGCGTCTCCGCCACGAGCTTCGCCGGCGACGTCCGCTACACCGTCACGTCGATCGGCGGGGCCACCCGGGAGTACCTCGTCCGGGTGATCGTCTGGACGGGGCTCCCTGTCGTCACGCTGAACACCGACGGCGCCGCCCCGATCGTCACACGCGACTTCTACATCCCGGGCACGGTTTCGGTCTACGGCGGCAAAGATCGGCCGGAGTGGTCCTTCACGACGGTCACCACGCAGGTGAAGGGCCGCGGCAACTCCACCTGGTACAACCCGAAGAAGCCCTACCGGCTCAAGCTCGCGGCGAGCCGCTCGATGCTCGGTGCTCCCGCTGACCGTGACTGGACCCTTCTCGCCAACTACTGGGACCTCTCCCTGGCGCGTAACGCGATGGCCTTCGAGATGTCCCGCATCGTCGGGATGGCCTACACCCCGCGATGTCAGCCGGTGGAGCTCATCCTGAACGGTGTACATCTGGGCGCCTACCAGCTCTGCGAGCAGATGGAGACCGCCACCGACCGCGTCCCCGCCGGGGCCGGCGGTTGGCTCCTCGAGATGAACGACGACGGCCGCATCGATCCGGGTGATGTCTTCTTCCAAACGCCGCGCATCGCGTCCTTCTCCCAGGAGTGGGGCGGCACCTTCTTCGTCTACAAGACCCCCGACCCGCCGACCGCCGCCCAGGACTCCGCCATCCAAGCGCAGGTGAACCGATTCGAGACCAACCTCTACTCGGCAGGGTTTGCGCACCCCGACACCGGGTATGCCGCCCACCTCAACGTCGAGTCGCTCATTGACTGGTATCTCGTCCAAGAGCTGACGAAGAACAACGACGCGATGTTCATCAACTCCGTCTACTTCTATTCACCGGCGGGCGGGAAGATCACCTTCGGGCCGCTCTGGGACTTCGATCTCGCCTTCGGCGGGTATCCGTGGATTCCAGAGCCGCAGGGGTGGCGTATTCGGTACTCGCCCTGGATCTCGCGCCTCCTCGATGATCGGGCATTCATCGACAAGCTTAAGCTCCAGTGGCTGGCCCTGTACGCCCAGCGGGCAACCATCGACGCCGCCCTCATGGCCTATACCGGGCGACTCCGCGAGTCGCAGCGTCTGAATCACGCCCGCTGGTATCCGTATCTCCCGAAGCCCACGCTGATGGCGCCCTTCGCGCGGTTCGGGCCGGCCGCGATGCTCGCCGCGCCCTCCCCGGCTGCACCCGGTGGGAGCGTCTTCACCGACGCGATGTACGATGCCGAGGTCCAGGCGCTCCGGTCCTGGCTCTCCTCCCGGTTCGCCTGGCTCAATACCGCGATCATGGATCTGTAAGCCAGAGGTAGCAGTCGCCCTGCCGTTTTGGCATCTTTCAGGGGTCCGACCCAGATGGGTCGGGCCCCTGTGTGCGTCCTCACCTCACCGACCCCTCGCCCCGATGGCCGACACCGCCTTCCCGCTCAAGCGGACCCCGTTCCACGCGCAGCATCTCGCCGCGGGCGCCAAGATGGTCCCCTTCGCCGGCTTCGAGATGCCGATCCAGTACCCGACGGGGATCACCGCCGAACATCATGTCGTCCGCACCGGGTGCGGGATGTTCGATGTGAGCCACATGGGGGAGTTCATCATCAAGGGGCCGCAGGCCATCCCCTTCGTCACCTACGTGACCAGCAACGACGTAGCGGCGCTCGCCGATGGCCAGGTCCACTACTCGGCGATCCTCACCGAGCAGGGCACCTTCGTGGATGACTGCCTCGTGTATCGGTATGCCGCCGACCACCTGATGATGGTCGTGAACGGGTCCAACAAGGACAAGGATCTCGCGCATGTCTCCCGGTACCTCGGGGGCTTCGATTGCACCCTCACGGATGTGAGCGATGACATCGGCCTGCTCGCGGTGCAGGGGCCCAAGGCGCAGGCCATCCTGCAGGCGCTCACTCCGGCCGCGCTCGACGACATCAAGTACTACTGGTTCACCGAGACCACCGTCGCGGGCGTGCCGATGACGCTCTCGCGGACCGGGTACACCGGTGAGGACGGCTTCGAGCTCTACCATGACGTTGCGCACTCGGCGCGGCTCTGGGAGGCGCTGATGGCCACCGGGCAGATCACCCCGACCGCGCTCGGCTGCCGCGACTCGCTGCGCCTCGAGATGGGAATGGCGCTCTACGGCAACGACATCGACGACACGATCACGCCGCTCGAGGCGGGGCTCGGCTGGCTCGTGAAGATGAAGAAGGGGGACTTCGTCGGGCGCGCGGCGCTCGAGGCGCAGAAGGCCGCCGGCGTGTCGCGGAAGCTCGTCGGGTTCACCTTCGCGGAGAAGGCGATCCCGCGGCACGGCTATCCGGTCTTCGTGGATGGGTCGCCGAGCGGCGTCGTGATGTCGGGGATCATGAGCCCGAGCGTCGGCTGTGGGCTCGGGACCGCGTACGTCCCGACCGCGTATGCCGTGCCGGGGAAGACGCTCGAGGTGGAGATCCGCGGCAAGCGCGTGGTCGGCACCATCGCGAGCTTCCCCTTCTGGACCCAGGGGACGGTGAAGCGCTAGATGAGCGTCCTCATCACGCTGACCGACGTCGAGCCCGCGGTCCGGCTCAACGCGCTCCTCGAGGCCGATGGCGTGGCGACGACGATGGTGTCGCCGCTCGACGACCTCGCGCGCGAGGTCGAGCGGGCGCGCCCCGAGGTCATCGTGTGCACCGGCGCGCTGCTCGACCCGCAGACGTTGGGCCTGGTGCGGGACCAGCTCTGGGGCGGCGCGGCGGTGATCGGCCTCTCCGACGTCGGGGATGCCGCGGTCGAGGCGCGGTTGCGCGGCGTCGGGTTCGCGGACGTGCTCGTGAAGCCGGTGGCGCCGGAGGCGGTGCGGGCGAGCGTCGAGGCGCTCCTCGAGCGCGAGCGCGTCGCCCGCGAGACGGGGCTCTGGGGGGAGAGCGCCGCGATCCGGCAGGTGCTCGTGCAGGTGACGCAGATGGCGCCCGTCTCGAGCACGGTGCTGATCGAGGGGGAGAGCGGGACGGGGAAGGAGCTCGTCGCGCGCGCGATCGCCAAGCTCTCGCCGCGACGGAACAAGCCCTTCATCGCGGTCAACGTCGGGGCGCTCCCGGAGACGCTGCTCGAGAGCGAGCTCTTCGGGCACGAGAAGGGGTCCTTCACGGGGGCGGCGGAGCGTCGGATCGGGCGCTTCGAGCTCGCGAGCGGCGGGACCCTCTTCCTCGACGAGATCGGCGAGGTCCCGCCGAGCGTGCAGGTGAAGCTCCTCCGCGTGCTCGAGGAGCGGCAGGTCACGCGGGTCGGAGGGTCGCAGGCGATCCCGGTGGATGTGCGGGTCGTCGCGGCGACGAACCGGCCGCTGCGGGAGAGCGTCGAGCGAGGGGAGTTCCGCTCGGACCTGTTCTATCGGCTCAACGTGCTGCGCATCTATCTGCCGCCGCTGCGCGAGCGGCGGGAGGACATCCCGCTCCTGGTGCGCCGCTTCGTGCAGGAGTTCGCGCAGCAGCACGACCGGAGCTTCCACGGGATCTCGGCCGAGGCGATGCAGGCGCTCGTGCGGTACCCGTGGCCCGGGAACGTGCGTGAGCTGCGGAACCTGATGGAGAGCATGGTGGTGCTCGCGACCGGTCGGGAGATCGGCGTCGAGGACATCCCGGCCGCCATCCGGTCGGGGGGGGCGGACCGGCTGTTGCCGGTGCCGATCGGCCCGATTCTGCGGGAGGAGGGCCGGGCGGAGGGGCGCGAGCTCGAGTTCATCGTCCGCAGCCTCGTCGAGATGAGGCTGCAGCTCGAGGAGTTGCGGCGGCGGGTGGACGAGGACCGAGCGGTGGTGGATCGGCTGGCCGGGGCCGGTGGACCGGTGGCGTGGCCGCCCGCGGGTCCGAGCGGTGTCGGGACCGGTGTGGTGCCGCTCACCGCCGGCTTCGGGGTGGAGCCTCCGGGGGTCGTCGCGCCGA
>CAZGIE010000160.1:0-4592 GCA_964526485.1 uncultured Gemmatimonas sp.
CCTTCCTGATCGCGACGGTCGTGAAGATGCTGCTGATCTTCACCATCTACATGGTGGTCGTGGCGTACACGACGCTCGCTGAGCGGAAGGTCTCGGCGTGGATCCAGGACCGGCACGGTCCGAACCGCGTGGGGCCGTGGGGCCTCTTCCAGGTGCTGGCCGACGGCGTCAAGAACTTCCTGAAGGAAGAGACGATGCCCGGTGAGGTGAACAAGCCGCTCTTCCTGCTGGCGCCGGCGGTGGCGTTCACGTGCGCGCTCGTGGCGTGGGCGGTGATCCCCTTCGGCGCGCCGCTCCCGACGCCCTGGGGCCGCATCGACCTCGTGGTCGCCGACCTCCCCATCGGGTTCCTGTACACGCTGGCGATCACCTCGATCGGGGTGTACGGGATCGTGCTCGCGGGATGGTCGTCGAACAACAAGTACGCGCTGCTGGGGGGGCTTCGGTCCTCCGCGCAGATGGTGAGCTATGAGGTGGCGATGGGGCTCAGCACGGTGTGCGTGCTCCTGATGGCGGGGAACGTCTCGCTCCCCGGCATCATCGACCAGCAGGTCGCCACGGGGTGGAACATCGGGCTCCTCTCGGTCGCCGCGTTCCTCTTTCTCGTGTCCGCCTTCGCGGAGACCAATCGCGTCCCCTTCGACCTTCCCGAGGCCGAGTCCGAGCTGATCGCCGGGTACCACAGCGAGTACAGCGCGATGAAGTTCTCGCTCTTCTTCATCGCCGAGTACGCCAACATGCTGACGGCGAGCGCGCTCTTCGTCACGTTCTTCCTCGGGGGCTGGGACATCCCGTTCACGAGCTGGGACAACACCGGGCCGGCGACGGTGGCGAAGGCGTTGGCGACCTTCGGGATGTTCGCCGCGAAGGTGCTGTTCTTCGTCTTCTTCTACATCTGGATCCGCTGGACCCTCCCGCGCTTCCGGTACGACCAGCTGATGTCGCTCGGGTGGAAGTTCATGCTGCCGGTGGCCCTCGCCTATGTGGTCGTGGTGGCGTCGGCGCTGCTCGGGCTGGACGCCGCGGGGATCGCCCGCGGCAGCCGCGCGTTCGCGCTCTCGCTCGTCGGCCTCAATGCGGTCCTGCTCGTTCTGCTGTTCGTGATCCTCGACCGCGGCCGCATCATCAGCCCGGCCGCGTCGCGGCTGGAGCGCGAGCGCGTCGAGCGCCTGCGGCGGGTCGCGGCCGCCCGCACCACCATCGCGCCTGGGGAGCTGCGCTGATATGGGCATCAACGTCAAGGTGATGGAGCGCCCAGTCGGGGAGGCGAGCTACGTCCGCGCCACCCTCAAGGGCCTCGCACTCACTCTCAAGCACTTGGTCGACCCGCACCGGGTCACCATCCAGTATCCCG
This sequence comes from uncultured Gemmatimonas sp., assembly GCA_964526485.1. Taxonomy (GTDB): domain Bacteria; phylum Gemmatimonadota; class Gemmatimonadetes; order Gemmatimonadales; family Gemmatimonadaceae; genus Pseudogemmatithrix. Next base: position 1,355 of record CAZGIE010000160.1, read on the forward strand.
AGGAGAAGTGGGATCTCTCGCCGCGGTGGCGCGGGACCCATCGCATGCTCACGACCGAGGACGGCAAGGCCAAGTGCGTCGCCTGCGGCCTCTGCCCGACGGTCTGCCCGGCCAATTGCATCAAGCTCGTGCCCGGCGAGGATGAGACGGGGAATCGGTATCCCCTCGTCTTCGAGATCGACGAGTTCCGCTGCATCTTCTGCGGCTACTGCCAAGAGGTGTGCCCGGAGGAGGCGATCCATCTGGGGCGGCACTATGAGAACGCGGAGTTCAACCGCGAGCGCTTCGTGTACGATCTCGAACGCCTCACCGCGCAGACGCACCCGGTGAGCACGCTGTGGGATCCCGCCGACCCCCGGGGGGAGTGAGATGGACAACACCTTCCACCCGCTGTTCTACGGGTTCCACTTCTACCTCTTCAGCCTGATCGCGATCGCCTCGGCGCTCCTCTTCGTGACCCGAAAGAGCCCGGTGGCGGCGGCGCTCTGGCTGATCAACGTGATGTTCTGTCTCGCGGCGCTCTACGTGATGCTCGATGCGCAGTTCATCGGTGCCATCCAGGTGCTGGTCTACGCGGGCGCCATCATGGTGGTATTCCTCTTCGTCGTGATGCTGCTGAACCTCGGGCAGCCGGACGACCTGGCCGACATCCGCGGGACGGGGCCCCGTCTCGCCGCCGGGGCGGTGGGTCTCGCGATCCTCGCCGAGGTGATGGTCCTCGCGAGATCTCGCCTGCCCGGCGGCTACACGCCGGCCGCGGCGGCCGCCGTCCCGGCGCCGAGCGTCGAGGGTGCGGGCGGCGTGATCGCGCCCATCGCCGGGCCGTTGTTCCGCGAGCATCTGCTCGCGTTCGAGCTCACCTCGATCCTCCTCCTCGCCGCGATCGTCGGCGCGGTGGTGATCGGCAAGAAGCAGGGGCCGGCCGATGCTCGCTGAGTCGCTCGCCCTCTCCGCCGTCCTGTTCACGATCGGCGTGGTCGGGGTCCTGACCCGCCGCAACGCGATCATCCTGTTCATGTGCGTCGAGCTGATGCTCAACGCCGTGAACCTCTCCTTCGTGGCGCTCTCGACGCTCTACGGGGCCACCGGCCAGGTGTTCGTCGTCTTCGTGATGACGGTCGCCGCGGCCGAGGCCGCCGTCGGCCTCGCGATCATCATCGCGATCTTCCGGCACCGGCAGACCGTGCACCTCGACGACATCAACCTGCTGAAGGGCTGATGCATACCGACCTCTCGGCCAGCGGGCATCCCCTCGGCGACACCGTCGCCGCCCTCGCCTGGCTCATTCTGCTCCTCCCGCTGCTCGGGTTCGTCGCGAACGGGCTGCTCTCGCTGACCGCGGCGGCGCACCCCGGCCCGGCCGACCCCTCCGCGGATCACGGGCATGGCCACGCGCACGAGGCGGGCCATGGCGGGCATGACGACCACGACGCCGGTCACCACGCGGCTCGGCATCGCGCCGCCCGCTGGGTCTCGCTCATCGGTCCCGGTGTCCTCGCCGCGGCGTTCGTCCTCGCCCTGGCGACCTTCGTGGCCATGCGCGGGGCGGGGGAGGCGATGCACGACCCCTACATCCTGACCCTCTTCGACTGGATCCCGACCGGTCGCCTGCAGCTCCCGGTCGCGCTGCAGCTCGACCAGCTCTCGATGGTGATGGTCCTCATCATCACCGGCATCGGCACGCTGATCCACCTGTTCAGCGTCGGGTACATGCAGGACGACCCCGGGTATCCGCGCTACTTCGCGTACCTGAACCTCTTCGTCTTCTTCATGCTCCTGCTCGTCCTCGGGGCGAGCTACCCGCTGATGTTCATCGGCTGGGAGGGCGTGGGGCTCTGCTCCTATCTGCTCATCGGGTTCTGGTTCTCCGAGGAGGCGAACGCGAACGCCGGGAAGAAGGCGTTCATCGTCAACCGCATCGGCGACTTCGGTTTCCTCGTCGCGATGTTCCTGCTGTTCGCGAACCTCGGCACCCTCTCCTACACGGGGGTCGCGGGCGCGGTCGGCGGGCTCGAGATGGGTGGCGCGCTGGTGACGACCATCTGCCTCTTCCTCTTCCTCGGCGCCACCGGCAAGTCGGCGCAGATCCCGCTGTACGTGTGGCTGCCGGACGCGATGGCCGGCCCGACGCCGGTCTCCGCGCTCATCCACGCGGCGACGATGGTGACCGCCGGCGTCTACATGATCGCGCGCTCCGCCTCGCTCTTCGCGATGGCCCCCGCCGCCCAGCTCACCGTCGCGGTCGTGGGCGCGCTCACCGCCGTCTTCGCCGCCACCATCGGTTTGAAGCAGTGGGACATCAAGAAGGTGCTCGCGTATTCCACCGTCTCCCAACTCGGGTACATGTTCGTCGGCGTGGGGGTCGGCGCCTACACGGCCGGCGTCTTCCACCTGATGACGCACGCCTTCTTCAAGGCGCTCCTCTTCCTCGGCTCCGGCTCGGTGATCTACGCGATGCACCAGGCGTATCACGCGACCCACGCGCACGCCGATGCGCAGGATATGCGCAACATGGGTGGGCTCCGGCGCTACATGCCGATCACGAGCACGCTGATGTGGATCGCGACGCTCGCGATCGCGGGCATCCCGCCCTTCTCGGGCTTCTTCTCGAAGGACGAGATCCTCGCGGCGGTCTTCGCCCGGACGCATCACTCGACCCTCGCCGAGGCCACCTGGCTCGGTATCCCCGGCGGCGTGGTGCTGTACGGCGTCTACGCCCTCGGGCTCGCCGCGGCGCTCATGACCGCCGTCTACATGACCCGCATGATGCTCTACACCTTCCATGGGCCGAACCGCACCGGGAGCGCCGAGGAGGCGCACCTGCGCGAGGCGCCGTGGATCATGACCGGTCCCCTCGTCGTCCTCGGGGTCCTCTCCGCCCTCGGCGGCCTGCTGAACCTCCCGGCGATCGTCGGCGGTGGGATGACGGAGATCCTCCATCATTGGCTCGAGCCGGTCGTCGGCGAGGGGACGCTCCGGGTCACCCTCGGCGAAGCGCCGCATCTCTCGCACGCGACCGAATACGCCCTGATCGGCACCGCAGTCGCGATCGCCGTGGGTGGCATCGCGCTCGCGTGGACCCGCCTGAAGCCGACGGCGTTGGTCCCCGCGGCCGAGGCGCCGGCGGAACAGGGCATCGAGCGCACGCTGCTCAACAAGTGGTACGTCGATGAGGCCTATGACCGCACGGTCGTCCAGCCGACGCTCGGCGTCTCGCGGACCGTGCTCTGGAAGGGGC
>CAZGIE010000161.1:0-4574 GCA_964526485.1 uncultured Gemmatimonas sp.
ACCAAGTTCGCAAACCATGCCACGGGCATCGTCCTGACTTTCCGTCACGAGCTGCTGCCCGCCGCGTCCCTTGTCCGCGAAACCGCGACTTTGCTCCAGCACGCCGCGGAAAACCTCACGCGGCTCGCCTCCACGCGTCCCGCCGCCCCGCGGAAATCCCGCCGGCGGACCTCCCCAAGAGCCAGCCACTCCTCGTCATGAAACGCCGTACCTCCAAGTCCACCGCGCCGGTTTCCACACCAGCCCTGCTCACGCGTCCCCTCGGGCTGCTCGGCTGGGAAAAGCTCGAGCCGGTCCTGCTCGCCGCCCTCGCGACCGCCGAGCCGCTGCTGCTCATCGGTCGCCACGGCACCGCCAAGAGCTTCCTGCTCGAGCGTCTCGCCCAGGCCCTCGGGCTGACCTACCGGTTCTACAACGCGTCGCTGCTGAATTACGACGATCTCGTGGGCATTCCCGTGCCCGACGCCGCGCAGACGTCGCTCCGCTACATCAGCACGCCCACCGCGGTCTGGGACGCGGAGGTCGTCTTCATCGACGAGCTGAGCCGCACACGCCCCGACCTCCAGAACAAGCTCTTCTCTATCATCCACGAGCGCCGCGTCCAGGGCATCCCGCTCGAGAAACTCCGCTACCGCTGGGCCGCGATGAATCCGCCGCCGAGCTTCGACTCCGGCGACCATGACGAGGAGAACGACGCCTACCTCGGGGCCGAGCCGCTTGATCCAGCGCTCGCCGACCGTTTCGCGTTCCTCCTCGAAGTGCCGGGGTGGGCCGATCTCACCACGGCGGAGAAGGAGGAACTCCTCGCGGATCAGTTTCGCGGCCGCCACGAGTTCCCGGTCGACGTGCCCGCGCTGGTCACCCGCACCCGCGAGCGTCTTGCCCTCCTGACCGCCCGGCCGCCCGCGCTCGCGTCGTATTTCATCGCGCTGGAGACCCAGCTCCGCGCCGCCGGCACGCGTTTCTCCAGCCGCCGCATCTCGATGCTCCTGCGTTCCGCCCTTGGCATTCACGCCGCCCGCGGAGTTCTCGCCGCCGGTTCCGCCGCCGCGCCGGATTGGGGAACCTCCCTCTTTCTCACCATCGCACACGGCCATCCGGGTCTCGCCGCCGGTCCCATCGACCGGGGCGCGCTGCTCGCGCTGCACCGCCAGGCATGGAACCTCGCGCGCCTAGATCCCGATGATCCCTGGCGCACGCTGCTGGGCCTCACAGATCCCGTGGAACGCGTCGCCGCCGCCTCCCTCGGGCATCTCCCGCTCAAGGAAAGCGACCTCTCCAGTCTGGTCCTCGAGGCCGTGGCCGCCCAGCCGGGCCCGGAGGAACGCGCCGCGGTTTCCCTCGTGCTCTACCTCCACCTGCGCGACACGCCGCGGATCACCGCGGCCGCCGCCGAAACCCTCGCCGGCCAACTCACGCGCGTCCTGCGCCCCGCGATCGACACCCATCAGGTCCACGGGCGCCAACTCACCCTTTGCCGCGAGGTGGCCTCGCTCCTGCGCAGCGAGGGGCTGGAGCCCATCCCGCACTTTGCAGCCCGAAGCGTGCCTACGCCCGCAATCTCCTCAACGCCTTCCTGCCCGCCGGCTTCACGGGGATCACCCCCGCGCGTCTGCTCACACGGTTCCGCGCCCTTTGGGACCGCTTCCAGCTCACCGCCGCCGCCCCGGCCCCATGACGCTGCTGCACAACATGAGCGTGCCGCCGCGCACGTCCGCCCAGCTCGGCGGGCGGCCGGTCGCTTCGGGGGTCACGTTCTACTCGCTACCCTTCGTCCTGATCATCAAGGAACTCGTCCCGGGCGGCCCCTTCGGTCCGAAGCTCGGCCATCTCATCCATAACGATCCTTCGGAGCTCATCTCCAAGGTCATCGAAACCTTCCGCACGCCGGCCGATCTCTTCCGACGCGTCGGCCAGCCCAAGTTTCCGACACTCCGCCATGATTTCCTCATCGGCTGGCGGCCGGCGGTCGGGCACCTGGGCGAAAACTGCCCGCGGCCCGAATCGCTGCCCGCGGGCGTCACCTGGTCGCCGCCGACCTACTGCCGCGATCCGCGGCGCTGCGCCGGCGTGCTCTCGCGTTGCTACGGCACCGTACTTCTCGGACGCCGCGAGCCCGACCTTTCCTGGGACCGCCTTCTCGGTCCCGTCCTCGCGTTCGACGAACCGCTCTTCCCCGCCGCATGAACCTTCTCGCCCATCGTCCGCGCTCCCCCGAGGCCGCCGCGCTCCGCGATCGCATCTTCAACGTTCTGCCCGCCGCCTCCTACCAGATGGAGAAACTCCTCGGCCTGCTCGACATCACCTTCAGCGACGCCACCCCCACCGCCGCCGTCGAGTGTCGCGCCACGCCTCGCCTCCTCCTCAACCGCGATTTCGTCGCCGAGCACTGCCGCGCCGATTCCGACCTCTTCCTGCTCATCCTCCACGAACTCCACCACGTCATCCTCGGCCACACGCGCCTGTTCCCGCGGGTGACCCGCGCCGACAACCTCGTCTTCGACGCCGTCATCAACGCCATGCTCTGCCAGTCCGTCGGCCGCACCGTCGGCACCGGTCTCTTCGAGCGGCTCTACGATTTCGGGAAATTCCCCGAGCGTCTGCTGCGTCCGCCGCCGGGGTGGCCGCATTCAATTTCCGCCGCCTTGCGTCACCTTCCCGCCCGCGAGGCCGAGGTCATCCGGCTGCTCTACGGGCCGCCCCAAGGGGGCGTCACGTACCTCGAGATCCACGATCTCCTGCGCCGGCAATTGGGCCCCGACATCCCGGGCGTCTTCCTACTCGGCGACCACGGCCCCGAGCAGCCCGACGATCCGCTCCTGAAACAGGCCCTGCGCTCGGTGGTTGAGGATTGGCCGCCTCCACCGCTGCCGTTGCGCGGCCGCGATGAGGGCCGCTCCCCGCGCGACCATTGGTTCACGACCGACGCCGTGCCCGGCCGTGAGTTCCGCCTCGCGTTCGCCCGGCTGTTGCGACGCTGCGGTCTGCGCGCCTCCTCATCCGCGCACCCGCGTCTGCGCTTCCGGCCCGACTCCCGCGAGATCACGCGCGTCACCGTTCTGCCCGACGCCCGCGACCGCCGGGTCCCCGCGCTTCGGCGGATCACGGGACGCGAACCCCTCGTGCGGCTCACCTCCGCCGTGGAGATCAAACCGCGACGCCTACCCGTGCCCGAGGCTCACGTTTACCTCGATGTCAGCGGTTCGATGACCCGCGCGCTCCCGCACCTGACCGCCGTCTGCCGCGAGCCGTTCCGCCGCGGCGCGCTCCGGCTCTTCGCGTTCTCCACCGTCGTTTCCGAGATCACCGGCCGCGACCTCGCGCGCGCCTCCTTCGCCAACACCCACGGCACCGACATCAATTGCGTCCTCACGCATCTCGTCGCCCTGCCGGCCCGGAAGCGTCCGCGGGTCGTGCTGATCGCCACCGACGGTTACGTGGGGCCCGCGCACGCCGATCTGCTCGCGCGTCTCCCCCGCGTGCGCTTCGTCGCCGCCCTGACCGATCAGATCCACCGCGGTGACCTCGCCCCCTGGGCTCATCAGCTCACCGAGCTTCCCCCGCCATGACCGAACACGCCGAATACGTCTCCCCCGGCCACCCCGACCGCCTCGCCGACGCCATCGCCGAGGGCATCGTCACCGCCTCCGTGCGCGACAACCCGCTCGCGCTCGTGGGGGTCGAGGTGGCCGTCCATCGCGACCGCGTTTTTGTCGACGGCCGGATCGCCGCCGGACCCCGCGCGATCGACGTGGACCGGATCACGCGCCGGGTCTACCGCGCCGCCGGCTACGGCCCCCGCTGGGATCCCGCGCCCGAATCGCTCACGCTGCTCACCGACCTCTGCGAGGAGGCGCTCCCGCGGGAGGAGGAGGACGTGCGGCCGTTTTCCGACGACCAGAACATCGTCACCGGCCACGCCTGCGGCGACGCGCGGACCAACTTCCTGCCCGTGGCGCACTGGGTCGCGGGCGTCATCGGCCGGAGCCTTCACCGCAGCCTGCGCGACGACCCCCTGCTGGCGGAGGAGTTCGGTCCCGACCTCAAGGTCCTCGCGATGCTCGAACGCGATCCCGGTCACGGTCCCGTGAACCGGATCACCTGGCGCCAGCTCGTCGTGAGCGTCCTGCACCGCCCGGGTATCGGCGCCGAGCGGCAGCACCGGATACTGTTTCCGCTCATCACGGAAATCCTCGGTGATCTCGAGCGGAACGGACTCGCGGGCGCGGCCTCGTCGTTTTCGCCGGACCTTCTCGTCCTGAACGGCGCGGGAGATTTCACGGTCGGCGGTCCGCGGGGAGACAACGGACTCTCCGGCAAGAAACTCGTCGTCGACCACTACGGCCCCACGGTGCCGATCGGCGGCGGCGCCCTCTCGGGCAAGGACCCGCACAAAATCGACAAATGCGGTCCGCTCCGCGCGCGTCAGCTGGCGAAAACCCTGGTGCGGGCCGGTGCCGACACGGCCGACGTCACCCTGGCGTGGGCCCCCGGAGCCGACGCCCCGCCGTCCGTCATGGCGGTGACCACCCGAGGCGGCCTGCGCTGGCGGGTGCCAGACAGGGAGCTGCCGC
>CAZGIE010000162.1:0-220 GCA_964526485.1 uncultured Gemmatimonas sp.
CGAGGTTCCCGAGCGCGCCTCCCGTCACGAGACAAAGTGCCCAGACGCGCACCCGCGCGTCCGGGGCGCTCTCGCGATAGAACCGCCACATCGTGACGACCGCGACCACCGTCAGCACCATGAAGATCCAGCGCGACCAGGGCCCGAGGTGCAGGCCGAAGGCGGCCCCGGGGTTGTAGACGAGCGTCAGCCGGAACCAGTCCCCAACGACGGGGTGCGG
>CAZGIE010000162.1:259-4012 GCA_964526485.1 uncultured Gemmatimonas sp.
AGGCGCTCCACCGCGAGCCACTTGGTCGCGTGGTCGGCGACGACGATCGCCCCCGCCGTGCCGAGGAAGCCCGCGACGCCGAGGCCGCCGGGATCACTTCTTCCCATCTTCCTCTCGCTGCTTGCACGCGATGCAGTAGCGCGCGTGCGGGAGGGCGTCGAGCCGGTCGAAGCCGACCTCGCCGCCGCAGTTGTGGCACTGCCCGAACGCCTCGGGCGTGCGATACAGTCGGCGGAGCGCCTGGTCGACGTGCCAGAGGAACCGCCCCTCCTTCGACGCGAAGAGGAACGCCTTCTCACGCTCCATCGCATCGGTGCCCTGGTCGGCCATATGGAACGAATAGGCGCTGGCGTCCTGCGACGGCGCCTGGAGCTCGTCGTAGTACCCGAGGTCCTTCAGCACCCGCCGCCGCTCCTCCATCAGCCGCTTCTCGAAGTACGCGATCTGCTTCTTCGGCATCGGCTTGAACGTCTTGTCACCACCGCCGGGGGTCGGGGTCGCCATGCATCAGTCCTGGATAAGGGCGATGCGCGCCGTCACGCCGTCGAGGTCGACCTCGGCCGTCGCGGGGAACGCGGGGGAATCCGGGAGCGCCTCGCCGATCGAGACGTCCCGGGCCAACACCTCTCCGGCGATCCACGCCGCATGCGCGTGCATCGCCGCCTGCACCTCCGCCGGGGCCGCGACCGCCAACCGGATTCGGTCGCTGACCGCGAGTCCCGACTCCTTCCGCAGCCGCTGCACGCGGCTGACCACCTCTCGTGCCATCCCCTCGGCACGGAGCGCCGGGGTCACCGTCGGGTCGAGCGCGACCGCGAGGCCGTCGCCCTGCTGCACCACGAGCGTGGACGCGGCGGACGCGGCAATCGTGACGCGGGAGGCGTCGAGGAGGAGCGGGCCGTGGCCCGGCACCTCCACCGTCACGCTGCCCCCCAGCTCGATCGTGCGCAACGCATCCTGATCGAGGGCCTCGACGATCGGCTTCGTCGCCTTCATCGCCGGCCCCACAACTTTGCCGAGCACCGGGAAGTTCACCTTCCCCGACAGCCGCACCCAGTCAGCGGCCGAATCGGCGAAGGTGACGGTCTTCACGTTGAGCTCCGAGGCGACCAGCGGGGCGATGGTGGCATGCCACACCGCGTCGACGCTCGGCGCCACGCCGACGAGCGAGCCGAGCGGTTGCCGCACCTTGATCCCCGCCTGTTCGCGCGCCGCGCGGCCCAGCGTCGCCAGCCCGCGCGCCGCCTGCATCGCCGCCTCGAGCCCAAGGTCGCGCGCCGCCACCGACGCCCGACGGAACGGCGCCAGGTGCACGGAGGTCCCGGTGAGCTCCCGATGGATCCAGTCCGCCAGGAACGGGGCGAAGGGCGCGAGCAGGCGACAGGTGACCGTGAGGACCTCGTACAGCGTCGCGAAGGCGGCACGATGATCCTCACCGTCCACCTCGTAGAACCGGGCGCGCGAGAGCCGCACGTACCAGTTCGCCACGTCCTCCGACACGAAGTCCATCAGGGCGCGCGCGGCACCGGTCGCGTCGAACGCGGTGAGCCGCGCGTCGACGTCGGCCTCCACCGCCGCGAGGCGCGACAGGACCCACTGATCGAGCACCGGGCGCGCCGCCGGCGCGGGATCCGCCGCCGATGGCGCCCAGCCGAAGTTCGCGTACTGCGCGAAGATCCCGCTGTAGACGTTGCGCAACGTCACGAGGAATCGCCCCGCCGTCTCGCGGATCACCGATTCGTCGAAGCGGCGCGGGACCCAGACCTGCGCACTCGAGACGAGGAAGAGTCGCACGGCGTCGGCCCCGTGGCGCGTCATCACCGCCATCGGGTCGACCGTGTTCCCGCGTGACTTCGACATCTTCTGGCCCTGCGCGTCGAGCACGAGATCGTTCACCACGACGGTGCGATACGGCGCGGCGCGGCTCGCGGCGCCCGTTGCCTCCCCCGCCCCACGCGACGCGACGTCGTCGCCGTTGTTCGGCAGCGCGTCCCCCAGCCCCGTCGCGATCGCGAGCAGCGAGTAGAACCACCCGCGCGTCTGGTCGACCCCCTCGGCGATGAAGTCCGCCGGGAAGTAGCGCGCCACCTGCTCGGCGCTCCCCGGCTGATGCGGGTACCCCCACTGCGCGAACGGCATCGACCCCGAGTCGAACCAGGTGTCGATCACCTCCGGTACGCGCCGCATCGTCCCGGTGCCGCTCCGCGCGGGCCAGGTGTAGCCATCGACGTGCGGCTTGTGCGGGTCGAAGTCCGCCGGGAGCGGTCGCCCGACGCGCTCGGCGAGCTCGGCGTACGACCCGATCACCTCGACCTCCGACGGATCGGCGTCGTTCACCCAGACGGGAAGCGGCGTCCCCCAGAACCGGTCACGCGAGATGGCCCAGTCGATGTTGTTCTCGAGCCACGATCCGAAGCGTCCCGCGCCGACCTCGGGCGGGTGCCACGCCACATCGGCGTTGCGCGCGAGCATCCGATCGCGGTACGCCGTCGTGCGCACGAACCAGCTCGAGCGCGCGTAGTAGAGCAACGGCGTCCGGCACCGCCAGCAGTGCGGATAACTGTGCGTGAAGCGCTGCGCCTTCCAGACCTGGTCGCGACGCTGGAGCTCCTCGATGATCGCGGGGTCCGCCTCCTTCACGAAGCGTCCGCCCACGAGCGGGAGATCCTCCGGGAAGGTGCCGCGCGCGCTCACCGGGTTCAGGAACGCGAGCCCATGCCGCTGCCCCGCCACGTAGTCATCGGCGCCGAAGGCCGGCGCGAGATGCACGACCCCCGAGCCATCCTCCGCCGAGACGAACGCCTCGCCGACGATGACCTCGTGCGCCCCCGTGTCCGGATACGCGACCCAATCGAGCGGACGCCGATAGCGCTGGCCCACGAGCGCCGCCCCGGGCATCGTCGCCACGACCTCCCACCGCTCCGTCCAGTCGGCGCCGAGCACCGCGCCCGCCCGCGCCTCGGCGAGGACGATCGTCCACGCGGCGCCCGACTTCTTCCGGAGTTCGACGTACGTGAGCTCAGGGTGCACCGCGAGCGCGGCGTTCGAGACGAGCGTCCACGGCGTCGTCGTCCAGACGATGATGCGCCGGCGCTCCGGCCCGTCGTGCACGAGATCGAGCGCGAGATAGAGCGAGGGATCCTCGACGTCCTCGTACCCCTGCGCCACCTCGTGCGAGCTCAACGCGGTGCCACAACGCGCGCAGTACGGCAGGATCTTGTGGCCGAGATACAGGAGCCCCTTCCGGTGCAGCGTCTGCAGCGCCCACCAGACACTCTCGACGTACGCGTTCGCATACGTGATGTACGCGTCATCGTAGTCGAGCCAGAGCCCCATCCGGGCGCTGAGCCGCTCCCAGTCCCCCTTGTACGTCCAGACGCTCTCGCGGCAGCGCCGATTGAACTCGGCCACGCCGATCCGCTCGATGTCCTGCTTGCCGGAGATGCCGAGCGACTTCTCGACCTCGATCTCGACGGGGAGGCCATGCGTATCCCATCCCGCCTTCCGCGGCACATGATTCCCCGACATCGCGCGGTGCCGCGGGAAGAGATCCTTCAGCGTGCGGGCGAAGACGTGATGGATCCCGGGCTTCCCGTTCGCGGTCGGCGGGCCCTCGTAGAAGACCCACGCCGGCGCGTCGGCGCGCAGCGCCTGAGAGGCGATGCGATGCGGGGCCTCGTCTGGCTGGTGGTAGCGGTACTCGTGCTGGCGGCCGCCTGTGAGCCCGCGACCACGACGGACCCCGACTCCGGC
>CAZGIE010000162.1:4022-4573 GCA_964526485.1 uncultured Gemmatimonas sp.
CTCGTAGAAGACCCACGCCGGCGCGTCGGCCCGCTGCGCCTGTGCGGCGGCGAACACGCCATCACGCGTCCAGGCCTCGAGCACCTCGCGCTCGATGTCGTCGGCCGTGCGGTCGGCGGGCAGGAGGCGGAAGCGCGAGGCGGTCACGCCGCCCTCGCCGGACGCGCGCCGAAGAGCGTCGTCCCGAGCCGGACGAGGGTAGCCCCCTCTTCGACGGCGAGCTCGTAGTCCCCCGACATCCCCATCGAGAGCTCCGTCGCGGGGTGCCCCGCGTCACGGAGCACCGCGGCGGCCTCGCGCGCGCCCGCGAAGACGTGCCGCAGCGTCCCCTCGTCCGCGTCGAAAGGCGCCATCGTCATGACGCCCCGAACCGAGAGCCCCTGGCGCTCGCGGAGCCTCGCGGCGAGGGCCGGCACCTCGGCGGGCGGATACCCGCCCTTCGTGTCTTCACCGGAGACATTCACCTGCACGAGGACCGAGACCGGCTGCGGCACGACGGTGAAGACCGCCCCGGCACCGACGACCGCGGCCGCCTTCCGCCCCACGGCGTC
>CAZGIE010000163.1:0-4539 GCA_964526485.1 uncultured Gemmatimonas sp.
CGACGAGGAGCACACGGGCGCCCTGCGCCGCCAGCGCGCGCGCCGTCGCCTCGCCGATCCCGCGCGAGGCGCCGGTGACGAGGGCGCTGCGGCCGGCGAGCGGGCGGCTCACCGCCGGGTGGTGTGCCCGTACGCGAGGCGCAGGAACTCGTCCCGCGTCTTCGCGTCGTGCTGGAAGCCCCCGCGCAGCGCCGAGGTGATGGTGCTCGAGGCCTGCTTCTCGACGCCGCGCATCATCATGCAGAGATGCTCGGCCTCGATCACGACGCCGACCCCCTCGGGCTGCAGCACCTCTTCGATCGCCTGCGCCACCTGCTCGGTGAGGCGCTCCTGCACCTGCAGCCGGCGGGCGAAGACCTCGACGATGCGCGGGAGCTTCGAGAGGCCGACGATGCGCCCGTTCGGGATATAGGCGATGTGCACCCGCCCGAAGAAGGGGAGCATGTGGTGCTCGCACATCGAGTAGAACTCGATGTCGCGCACCATGACCATCGAGTGGTGCGCCTCTTCGAACACCGCGTCGCCGACGACGTCGGCGACGTCCATCGCGTACCCGCGCGTGAGCCACGCCATGGCCTTCGCGACGCGCTCCGGGGTCTTGAGGAGCCCCTCGCGGTCCGGGTCCTCGCCGATGAGCTCGAGCTCGCGGCGGATGAGGCCCTCGAACTCGACCATCTTCTCGACGCGGATGGGCGGCGCGGCCTCGAACTGGTCGGAACCCGTGATGGGCTTGGTGGGGTGGGCGATCATCTCAGCGACCGTCGTATTCGACATATTGGTTCTCCGTCTCCCAGAGCTTCAGGCGGGCGAGCCGTGCGGGGGCGACGGCCGGCGCGAGGACGCGCCAGATGGCGAGCACGAAGTTCTCCGTGCTCGGGATCGTCCCGGCCATGAACGGGACGTCGAGATTCAGGTTCTTATGGTCCACCACATCGACGATCTCACGCTCCACGACGGCCTTCACGTCGCGGAGGTTCACCACGAAACCGGTGGTCGGATCGACGGGCCCGTCGACGGTGACCTCGAGCGTGTAGTTGTGCCCGTGCCAGTTCGGGTTGTTGCACTTCCCGAAGAGGCGCGCGTTCTCCGCCTCGCTCAGCGCGGGGTTCCAGACGCGGTGGGCGGCGTTGAAGCGGACGATGCGGGTGATCTGAACGACGGGCATGCGGAGGGGTGGAGGGCGGACTAGATGAACCCCGGGGGGGAGGGGAGGGTTCCGGGGGCGCACGACCGCCGGGGACCGGCGGCCGTGCCCCGGCGCCCGGCGGCCCGGAGCACCGAAGCCCCGTCCACGAGGAACGGGGCTTCGGCGAGGGGTGGAACGAAGCGAGGTTTTTGAAGCCCTGTCGAATGCATGAGGCCCTCACCCTACGTCCGCCTTCCCGGCGTCCGGGCATGGCGTCGGCAGAGATGTCGGATCCGCTTCGGAGGACTTATCGGCTCAAAAAGTGAGTCGCCCCGTCCCGAGACGTATCTTTCGGTGAAGCTAGGTCGCGTCCCCGACACCGTCAATCCGACTCCTCCACCCCCGCCCCGTCATGGATCTCCTGACCATCGCCGGCCTCGCCGCCCTCGTGCTCTGGGCCGCCGGCACCTTCGCGTTCGAGGCGCCCGGCGTCATCCACGGGCTGCTCACGCTCGGCGTCTTCCTCCTCGTCCTCGGCGCGATCCGCCGCGCGAAGCCGCCGCAGCGCTGACGGCGTCGCGACCGCGAGGTCGCCGCCGCGACGCCGCGGCGGGTCGGTGCTGGGCGGTCAGATCTCCCAGTTCGAGAGGACGAGCCCCGCGCCCGACGAGGGCTCCGCGCACCCGGCGAGGTGCATCCGCAGGTCGGTCCAGCGGACGCGCGCCCCCGCGCCGACGAGCGCGGCGAACGCCTCGCCGTACTCCCCCTGCACGCGGAGCGCGCCGCGGAGCGCGCCGCTCGCCCGCGCCTGCGCCGCCACCGCCGCCGCGAGTCGCGGCAGGTCGCCCTGGTCCGCCAGCGCCACCTTGAGGACGCGGACCTCCTCCAGCGCACGACCCTCCACGAGCGGGATGTCGTGGTAGAGCGCGAAGCCCACCACCTCGCCCCTCGCATCCTCGAGCAGGAGGCAGTCCCCGATCCCGTGCGCCAGGGTCGCCATGATCTCGCCGGTGTAGTCGGCGCCCGGCCGGAGCCGGTCGAGGAGCGCGGCGCAGGCGGCGAGCGCGGCCGTCCGTTCCGACGGCGCGAGGCCGCCGAGGCGCACGAGGGGGCCCGTGCCCGCCGCGGCCGGCACCGTCACCGTCACCGTCACCGGCCCAGGGCGGAACCCGCGGCGCGCGTAGAAGCCGATGTTGTCCATCGTGCGAGGCATCGTCTCGAGCCCGATGATGACACATCCGGCGGCCCGCAGATGCCGGACCGCGGCGTCGACGACGCGCCCGCCCAGCCCCTGTCCCTGCAGGTCCTCGCGCACGGCGAGCGGCCCCATCCACCCCTCCCGCCCGGAGACGTGCGCGAGGTTGAAAGCGGCCAGTGCGCCCGTCTCGTCGCGCCACGCCATCGCCCCGTCGCCGGCCGCGTCGAGCGCGAACGCCCAGATCCGCGGATGCAGCGGCGGGACGCGCACCCCGACCATCCCGTCGCGCCGATACCGGTCGCTGAAGGCGTCGCTGAAGAGCGCGTTCAGCTCCGCGAGCGGGATCTCCCGCAACGGACGCGGCCCCGCCACGCGTCGCGGCGCGACGGCCGTCACGCGGCCCCCATGGCGGTCGCCTCGAACGCCTCGAGGGCGACCGTGCCCCGCTCGGATGTGCCGACGGTCGCGGCCCCGGTGCGCGGATCGACGCCCACCGAGATCACGCGGTCGAGGCCGTCCTTCACGCCGTCGATGTGCGTGATCACGATCACCTGCTCGAACCGGTCGTCGAGCGACCGCAGCAGCGAGACCACCGCTTGGCGCCGGACGTCGTCGAGCGAGCCGAAGACCTCGTCGAGGACGAGGAGCGAGAAGCGCTGCCCCGCGCGATCGGCGATCATCTGCGAGACGGCGAGCCGGAGCACCAGGAAGGCGAGATCCTCCTCGCCCCCCGAGATCACCGGCTTGGGCACCCCCTCCTCGAGGAGCTGGACCTTGTAGCGGTCGTCGAGGTCGAGCTCGGTGTACCGGGCGTCGGTGAGATCGCTGATCAGTCCCGAGGCGATCTCCGAGAGCTCCGGACGCATCGCCGCGTTGAGGTCGGTGCGCAGGTCCCCGTAGACGCGCACCAGCTCGTCGTGGAGCCGCCGTTCGGCCTCGAGGCGCGCCTCGAGACATGGGGCATGGCGGCGGCGCGCTTCGACCGCGGCCCTTCCTTCGGGCGCGTGCTCGGCGACGAACCGCTCGAGCTCGACTTCATGACGGCGTCGTGGACGGTCGGCACGCAAGGCGCGCGGCGCGGCCCCGCGCGCCTCGAACCGCGCGACCAGGCCGAGCTGGACGCGGTGGGAGAGGAGGCGCTGCGCGGCGCTTGGCTCGTGCGCGTCGACGAGCGCCTCGACGCGGCGTGGAGGAAGCGCCTCGACGAGCTCCACGATCGGGTGCAGCCGCTGGGATTGCTGCGCGCCGGCGCCAAGAGCGGCCTGCTCGTCATGTCCGGCGACTTCCGCGCCCAGTCGCGCGGCAAGCGGCCCACGGTGCGCGTGCGCTTCGACCAGCACGAGGAGCTGGTGCGGCGCCTGCGCGCCGGCGCGCGAGTGGAGCTCGAGTTCCAGATCGACAACCGCTTCGAGGATGGTCCCGTGCCGTGCTCGAACGTCGTGGCCGATCTCGTCGGCAGCGAATTCCCCGACGAATACGTGATCGTCCAGGGCCATCTCGACACGTGGGACGGCGCGCAGGGCGCGCAGGACAACGGCACGGGCGTGGCGACGACCATGGAGGCGGCGCGCGTCCTGGCGCAGAGCGGCGTGCGGCCGCGGCGCACGATCCGCTTCGTGCTGTACACCGGCGAGGAGCAGGGCCTGTACGGCTCGCAGGGCTACGTGCGCGACCACGCCGACGAGCTCGCGCGCACCAGCATCGTGCTCAACCACGATGGAGGCGGCACCTTCCTCGCCGGGCTCGACGCCACCTACGCGATGCTCCCCGACATGCAGCCCTTGGCCGAGCGCCTGCGCGGGCTGGACGCGCGCCGCCCGTTCGAGCTGCGCGAGGTCGAAGGCTTGCGTAACAGCGGCGATTCCGACCACGCGCCGTTCGTCGGCGCCGGCGTGCCGGCCTTCTTCTGGAAGCAGAGCGAGCGCGACTACACGTTCGTGCACCACACGCAGAACGACACCTTCGCCAACGTGCCGCTGGACGAGGTGCGGCACAGCTCCAAGGTGGTGATGCTCGCGGCGCTCCACTTCGCCAACCTCGATCGCCTGCTGGACCGCACCGACATGGAGCCGCTGCCGCGCCGCATGCTCGGCGTGCGCCTCGGCGAGGACGCGACCATCGAGCGCGTGGAGAAGGATGGTCGCGGCGCCGCGGCGGGACTGCTCGTGGGGGACCGCGTGGTGGAGCTGGACGGCGCCAAGGTCGCCGACCGCGC
>CAZGIE010000164.1:0-4533 GCA_964526485.1 uncultured Gemmatimonas sp.
GATACCGTTGCCGGTATGCCGGTTTTCGAGACCGGTGCCTTCAACCACTCGGCCATCTGTCCAGATGGGGGAAGTTACCATGGGCGGCGAGGGAGGGTCAACGGCCGCGGCGATGCGGGAACCACCCATCGCGCCGTCCTGTTCTGATGCCATGCCCCTCCGTCCCCGCCGACCGGCGCCCCGTGCGCTCCTCCCGCTTCTGTCGCTCCTCCTCGTCGGGCGGCTCGCGGCGCAGGCCGACAGCTTCCCCGCCCCGGCGCGCCCCGTCTCCCGCATCGTGGCCCCACGGTGGATCGCCGAGGATGATCGCGACGCGTTCGGCGAGGCGGAGATCGTGCTGGACCTGCTGCGGGTCCGGCCCGGGCAGCGCGTCGCCGACATCGGCGCGGGGGACGGGTACTACGTCCGCCACCTGACGGAGCGGGTCGGTCCCGCGGGCGTAGTGTACGGGCAGGACATCGAACCACGCTATCTCGCGTTGCTCCGCGGGCGCGTCGCGGAGGCGGGGTGGACGAACGTCCGCGTGGTCGAGGGGACCCCGGGGGATCCGCGGCTCCCCGCCGGTGACATCGACGTCGCGTTGATGATCCACATGTATCATGAGATCAGCGAGCCGTTCGCCCTGCTCCATCGCCTGAGCCCCGCCTTCCGCGACGGCGGACGGCTCGCGATCCTCGACCAGGACGCACCCACGGACCGGCACGGCACCCCGCCGCGCCTGCTGGCGTGCGAGCTGCGGGCGATGGGCTACGACCGCCTGCGCACCGACACCATGCCGGACGGCGCCTATCTGATGACCTTCCGGGCGCCGGACGCGGCTCAGCGCACGCGCGACGCGGCGGATGTGCGCGCACGGGTCGCCGCCGCGCGCTGTCGCCCGTAGTCAGGCCTCGTCGCGCCCGGGCCGGCGGGCGGCGAAGAATCCGGTGAGGAGGGCGGCACACTCCTCGACCCGCACTCCCCCGTGCACCTCGGGGCGATGATTGAGCCGCGGGTGTCGCAGCACGTCACCGACCGAGCCCGCCATCCCCGCCTTCTCGTCCCAGGTCCCGAACACGACCCGTCCGACGCGAGCGAGCACGATGGCGCCCGCGCACATCGCGCAGGGTTCGAGCGTCACGTAGAGGGTCGCCGCGGTGAGCCGCGACTCGCGGAGCGCGTACGCGGCGGCCCGCAGGACGCGCAGCTCGGCGTGCTGGGTCGCGTCGCGTCCCGCGACCATGGCATTCCCACCACGCGCGACGACCGCGCCCGAAGCGACCACCACCGCGCCGACGGGGACCTCGCCGGCCGACGCCGCGCGCCGGGCCTCCTCGAGCGCCTGCCCCATCCACCACGCATCCTCCTCCGCCCGCGAGGCGAAGACGACGGGGGCGGTCAGAGGGGTCTCCAGCCGTAGTGATCCTGCAGGTAGGCGAGGAGGGCCGTCACGAACGCCTCGGCGAAGGCGAACCGGCTCTCCGGCGTATCGCGGACACCGACGTAGTGCGTCTCGATCTGAATCGCATCCACGGTGCCGCCGAGGCTCGAGCCGCGCCGCGACGTGTTGTACCCGCCGTTGAAATAGTCCTGATCGACGAGCGGCGCGGCGTCGTTGTCCGACGGGACGGCGGGGACGCCCGCGGCCCGGAAGCGCGCGCCGAGGGAGCGCGGACCGCGCAGGAGCGTCACGCCCGAATCGCCGCTCGCGGCGGTGCGATGGAGCCCGCCGATGGAGCTCTGCGCCACCAAGGCGCCGAGCTGCGCATCGGGGAGCCGCAGCGACGTCGCGGTGAGGAGATAGCCGAGTTCGAGTCGCGGGACCGCGTGCCCGTGCCCGTGCAGATCGATGACGAGGGCGCGCGGATGCACGCGTTTCGCCCCCGCGACCGCCGAATCGATGCGTGCCTGGTACAGGTTCCAGAAGGACTCCAGCGGCAGATGTCCCCCCGTGGCCTCCACCAGGTCGCGATTGCCGTCGAACTTGCGACGGTTCAGACGGTTCACCACGAGGAAGGGGCGCCGATTCATCCGGAGCTCGAAGGCGCTCGCGATCGCGAGGGCGAGGGCGCGCGTGTTGGTATCGTTGCCCAAGACGCACCCGGCGCAGGTGCGGTCGGGGAGGTCGGCCGGCACGAGGTCCCCACCGTGGGGCGCGATGATCACCAAGGGAATGGCCCCGTTCTCGAGATCGACCCAGGTCGTGATCGGGAGCGGCGGGGGGGGCGAGACGACCCCGGTCGGGGGCGGCGCGGTCCCCGCCTCCGGGTCGCCGGTGGCGCATGCGGCGACGCTGGCGAGGAGTCCCCCCGCCAGCGTCAGTCGCGTCAGCCACCGTGCGATCCCGTTCGCGGTCATCCCAGCTCGAAGATGAGGTGATCCCCTGCGGGGCGCGCGACGATCGCATCGCCCGCCTTGAACTTGCCCTCGAGGAGCGCAGATGCCAACGGGTTCTGCACGAGCCGCTGGATGGCCCGCTTGAGGGGCCGGGCGCCGAAGGCGGGGTCGTACCCCTCCGTCGCCAGGAGCGTCTTGGCCTCCGGGGTGACCGTGAGCGTCAGGTGCCGGTCGGCGAGGAGGCGGGCGAGCCGCGCGAGCTGCAGGTCGACAATCGGCGCGATCTCCGCGGCGCCGAGCGGCCGGAAGAGGACGATCTCGTCGATCCGGTTGAGGAACTCCGGCTTGAACTGCGCGCGCAGCGCCGCGGTCACCTGCGTCTCCACGAGCGCCCAGTCCGCCGTCCCCTGCTCGAGGATCCAGCTCGAGCCGAGGTTCGAGGTCATGATGAGGACCGTGTTGCGGAAGTCGACGGTGCGCCCCTGCGCGTCGGTGAGGCGGCCGTCGTCGAGGATCTGCAGGAGGACGTTGAAGACGTCCGCATGCGCCTTCTCGATCTCATCGAAGAGAATGACGCTGTAGGGGCGTCGGCGGATCGCTTCGGTCAGCTGCCCCCCCTCCTCGAAGCCGACATACCCCGGCGGCGCGCCGATGAGGCGGGCGACGGCGTGCTTCTCCATGTACTCCGACATGTCGATGCGCACCATCGCCTGCTCGTCATCGAACAGGAACTCCGCGAGGGCGCGCGCCGTCTCGGTCTTCCCGACGCCCGTGGGACCGAGAAAGATGAACGATCCCACCGGGCGATTCGGATCCTGCAGGCCGGCGCGGGAGCGCCGGACGGCGTTCGCGACGGCGACGACCGCCTCGCGCTGCCCGATGACGCGCCGCGCCAGCCCCGTGTCGACCGCGGCGAGCCGCTCCCGCTCCGACTCCATCATCCGCGCGACCGGGATGCCGGTCCACGTCGCGACGATCTCCGCGATATCATCGGCGCCGACCTCCTCCTTCAGGAAGGTCGCGCCGCCCTGCTTCCGGTCGGCGAGCCCCTGCTCGACCTCGCGCAGCTCTCGCTCGAGGGCGGGGACGGCGCCGTACTGGATCTCCGCGGCGCGGCCGAGGTCACCGGCGCGCGTCGCCCGGTCGGCCTCCCCACGCGCCTCCTCGATGCGCTGTTTGAGCTTGCCGACCGCCCCGAGCGCCTCCTTCTCCGCCTGCCACTGCGCCTTCATCGCGTTCGTGCGCTCCCGCCGTTCGGCCAGCTCCTGCTCGAGGGCGGTGCGGCGCGCGACGGTCGCGGGGTCCTTCTCCTTCGCGAGCGCCTGTCGCTCGATCTCCAGCTGCACGATGCGCCGCTCGACCTCGTCGATCTCCTGCGGAAGCGAGTCGATCTCGATGCGGAGACGCGAGGCGGCCTCGTCCATCAGGTCGATCGCCTTGTCCGGGAGGAAGCGGTCGCCGATGTAGCGATTCGACAAGGTGGCCGCGGCGACGACGGCATCGTCGGTGATGCGGACCCCGTGATGGGACTCGTAGCGCTCCTTGAGTCCACGCAGGATGGCGATGGTGCTCTCCACCGTCGGCTCGCCGACGAACACGGGCTGGAAGCGCCGCTCGAGCGCGGGGTCCTTCTCGACGTGCTGCCGGTACTCGTCGAGCGTCGTGGCGCCGACGACGCGAAGCTCGCCGCGCGCGAGCATCGGCTTGAGCATGTTGCCCGCGTCCATCGCCCCCTCGGCCTTCCCCGCCCCCACGAGCGTGTGCAGTTCGTCGATGAACATCACGAAGCGCCCCTCGCTCGCCGTGATCTCCTTCAGCACGGCCTTGAGGCGCTCCTCGAACTCGCCGCGAAACTTGGCGCCGGCGATGAGCGCGCCGAGGTCGAGCGCGACGAGCCGCTTGTCGCGCAGCGACTCAGGGACGTCGCCGTGCACGATCCGCTGCGCGAGGCCCTCGGCGATCGCGGTCTTGCCGACGCCGGGCTCGCCGATCAGCACGGGATTGTTCTTCGTGCGGCGCGAGAGGACCTGGATCACACGCCGGATCTCCTCATCGCGGCCGATGACGGGGTCGAGCTTCCCCGCGCGCGCGTCGGCGGTGAGGTCGCGCGTGAACTTCTCGAGTGCCTGGTACTGCGCTTCCGGACTCTGGTCGGTCACCCGGTGGGCGCCGCGGACGGCGGTGAGCGCCTCGAGGAGCCCGGCGCGTGTGACCCGC
>CAZGIE010000165.1:0-4521 GCA_964526485.1 uncultured Gemmatimonas sp.
CTCGACCTCGGGATCGAGTGGAAGGCCGTCTCAGAGGCACAGGAGCTCTTCGAGGGGCGCGACCGAGCGACCGGCGCCGTGCGCTGGACCGGCACGCGCGCCGATCTGGTGTTCGGGTCGCACTCGCAACTCCGCGCGCTGGCAGAGTCGTTCGCCGAGGCGGATGCGATGCCGCGGTTTGTCGCGACCTTCGTGCAGGCCTGGAAGAAGGTGATGGAGGCCGATCGGTTCGAGGGGGCGTGAGCCCGTCGGGAGCCACAAGGGAAAACGAACGAGGCGCCGGGATACCCGGCGCCTCGTTCGTTTCGATCGGATCGATCGAATCGATCACTCATCGGGACGGCGGGATTCGAACCCGCGACCCCCTGAACCCCATTCAGGTGCGCTACCGGGCTGCGCTACGTCCCGTCCGCCGCTGACACGCGGACCGGGGGGAACCTAGTCGCCCCCCGCATCCCTGTCTACCGCCTTGTGCTGTAAGCACTTGCCAAGTGAGGAGAGGCGCGGACGTCCCACCCGGCCGGCCTATGCCGTCCAAGACCGCCGGTCGTCCGGAGGGACGAAATTGGACAGGAAGAGCCGCTCCTGCTCCGTCAGGCTCCCCATCCCCTGCGCGGAGATCTTGTCGAGGATCCGGTCGACTTCGGCGCGGGTGAGGGCGTGCACCCCGTCGAGCTGCAGACGGTCGAGACCCTCCCGCACCGCCCGGTCGGCGGCGCGCGGGACCGCCCGCACCTGCCGCTGGAACCGACGCGCCGATGAATACCGCTCACGCAGCGTCAGGTACGCCCAGGCGCCGAGATAGCCCCCGAGATGCGCGAAGTGCGCGACACCGCTCCCCGTTCCGCCGAAGCCGGAGAAGATCGAGAGCCCGGTGTTGATCGCCACGAGGAGCCACGCCTCCACCGGCAGGACCCCCCAGATGTAGATGCGCTCGCGCGGCCAGAACATCGCGAAGGCGAGCGAGACGCCGAAGACACCCCCTGATGCCCCGATGATCGCGGCGCGCGGTGCGAGCCCCATCGACAGCAACGCCCCCGCCACGCCGCTCACGAAGTACAAGCGCGCGAAGTCGCGCCCGCCGAGTCGGTGTTCCACACGCCCACCGAAGAAGAAGAGCCCCAGCATGTTGAAGAACAGATGGCTGAAGCCGCCGTGCAGGAACATATAGGTCAGAATCGTCCACGGCCGCGTGAGCACCTCGCTGGGCGCGAACACGAGGAGACCAGCGAGGCCCGGCAGCAGGACCTGCAGACCGAAGACGGCGACATTGGCGATGATGAGGCGCTGCACCCAGGGCGTCATACAATTGAATCTATCCGCGTAACTTCCCCGGCATGTCCCCCGCGCTCCGCGACCTCGCCGCCCTCTTCCTGCGCCTCGGCGCCACCGCTTTCGGCGGCCCCGTCGCGCACACCGCGGCGATGGAGGCCGAAGTCGTCCGACGCCGCGGGTGGCTCCCATCCGGCGCCTTTCTGGACCTCGTGAGCGCCGCGCACCTGATCCCGGGCCCGAACTCCACCGAACTGGCGATGCACATCGGATACGCGCGGGCGCGCTGGGCGGGGCTCGTGGTCGCGGGGACCGCCTTCATCCTCCCCGCGGCGCTCCTCACGCTCGGCGCCGCGTGGACCTACGCGCGCTACGGGGCGCTGCCGCGCGGGCAGGCGATGCTGGCCGGGGTGACGCCGGTGATCCTCGCCATCGTGGCGCAGGCGCGCTGGGGACTCGGGCGTGCGGCCCTGCACTCCGCCCTGACGCTCGCGATCGGTGTGGCGGCCGCGACCGCCGTCGCGCTCGGGGTGCACGAGCTCGCGGTGCTGGCCGTCGCCGGGGGGATCGCGGTGCTCGACCGCCGCGTCACGGCGGGGGGCGACCCGCTCGCCTTCGCCGCCGAGCCCGTCACGCTCACCACGATGTTCGGGGTCTTCGCGAAGGCGGGGGGTCTCCTCTTCGGGAGCGGCTACGTGTTGCTCGCGTATCTGCGCGCCGACCTCGTCCAGCGGCTCGGGTGGTTCACCGAGGCGCAGCTGCTCGATGCGATCGCGGTGGGCCAGGCGACGCCGGGACCCGTGTTCACGACGGCGACTTTCATCGGGTACCAGCTCGCGGGGGTGTCCGGGGCGGCCGTCGCGACGGCGGGGATCTTCCTGCCGGCCTTCGTATTCGTCGCGCTGACGGCGCCGGCGCTCCCTCGTCTGCGGGCGCATCGTGACCTGCGGGCCGCGCTCGACGGGCTCAACGCGGCGTCGGTCGGCGTGATGGCGGCGGCGCTCCTTCCGCTCGTCGGGGGCGCGGCGGGGCGTCCCTGGCTGCTGGGGCTCATCGGGGGGCCCGCGCTCGTGCTGCTGGGCACCGGCCGTGTCGGGGCGATGGCGCGCCTAGCGGCGGGGGCGGGGGTGGGGGTGATCGTGGGCTGAAGGCTGAAGTCTGGAGGCTGGAGGCTGAACGCTGGAGGCTGGACGCGTTCGGCGTAGGTTTCCGTCTCACCCCCCCCACCGACAGGAGTTTCTCGTGCGCTCCGGGAATCCGACCCTCACCGCGAAGACCTTCACCGGCCTCACCGACATCGGCGAGCGGATGACGTTGCGCGGGGCGGTCCACAAGACCTTTCTGATGCTCATCGTCGTCGTCCTCGGGGCGACGATCGCGTGGAACGAGTTCGCCGCGACCGGGGCACCGCCGGCGTGGGCGCGGTGGGGGAGTCTGGCGGGGCTCATCCTGGGGCTCATCATCACGTTCCGGCCCGCGTCGGCACAGACGCTCGCCCCCTTCTACGCCCTCGCGCAGGGCGTCGCGCTCGGTGCGATCTCCGCGCTCTTCGAGCAGCGGTATCCCGGCATCGTGCTGCAGGCGGTTGGGCTGACCTTCGGGACCCTCTTCGCGCTCCTCGCCGCGTATCGGTCCGGCCTGATCAAGGCGACCGAGAACTTCCGTCTCGGCCTCTTCGCCGCGACCGGGGGCATCGCGCTGGTCTATCTCGTCTCATTCGTCCTGGGCTTCTTCGGCAAGAGCATTCCGGTGATCCACAGCGCCGGTCCCTGGGGGATCGTGTTCAGTGTGATCGTCGTGCTGATCGCGGCCTTCAACCTCGTCCTCGACTTCGACTTCATCGAGGAGGGAGAGCGGGTGGGGGCGCCGAAGTTCATGGAGTGGTACGCCGCGTTCGGGCTGATGGTGACCCTGATCTGGCTGTACCTGGAGATTCTGCGACTGCTCGCGAAGTCGCGGTCGCGTCGCTGAGCGACTTGGCGGGACGCCGTTCCGTCCCCACCGACGACGAGGCCCCCGGCACCATGATGGCGCCGGGGGCCTCGTGCACAGAGCGGGCGATGGGACTCGAACCCACGACGTCCAGCTTGGGAAGCTGGCATTCTACCAACTGAATTACGCCCGCAGACCTCAGAGAAACTATGTGAGGTCGCCGAGGGGGGGCAAGCCCCACCAGCCCCTCGTCAGCACCATCCACGCTGTGGCTCGACCGGCTCCGATGCCGCTTGCGCCACCACGGTCCGAGCGGGACAATTGGGTGAGTGATTTCTTTACAGTAACATTCCCGTGCGACCGGGCCCTGCTGATGACCGACGAAACGACCCCCGCCCCGCGCACCCCCCCAGCACCCGACGAAACCATGGTCGTGCCCCGCACCGCTGGGGGGACCGACGCGGTGCAGGCACGGCTCGCCGAGGTGACCGCGGGACAGTACCGCGTGGACCGCGAGCTCGGGCGCGGCGGGATGGCCGCGGTCTATCTCGGCCATGATCTCTCGCTCGACCGGCAGGTTGCGATCAAGGTGATGTCGCCGGAGCTCTTCGAATCGGGGCAGGAGATGGTGGATCGGTTCCTGCGGGAGGCGCGGACCGGCGCCCGGCTCAACCATCCGCACATCATCCCCGTCTACGCGGTGCGCGAGGAACGGGATCTCATCTTCTTCGTGATGAAGTTCATCGACGGCAAGGCGCTCGACGCCGTCGTGAAGAAGGCCGGGCCGCTCCCGATCCCGGTGGTGGCGCGCGTGATGTCGCAGGCGGCGGATGCGCTGGCGTACGCGCACCGGAGCGGCATCATCCACCGCGACATCAAGCCCAGCAACCTCATGCTGGACAAGGAAGGGTGGATCGTCGTCACCGACCTGGGCATCGCGAAGGTGCAGGACTCGCAGGCGCTGACGGCGACCGGGTCGGCGATGGGGACGCCGACGTACATGAGCCCCGAGCAGAGCATGGGGTCGCGGACGACGACGGCGGCCTCCGATCAGTACTCGCTCGGGTGCGTGGCGTACGAGCTGCTGACGGGGCGGCCGCCGTTCCAGGGGGACTCCGTCGTCTCCCTGATCTTCCAGCACCACGCCGATCCCCCACCGCCGATCCATCCGTTGCGGCCCGACGTGCCCGCGGAGCTGGCGAGCACCGTGATGCGGATGCTCGAGAAGGCGCCGGAGGACCGCTTCTCCGACCTCGACGAGGTGGCGCGGATCTTCCGGGGCTTCGGCGAGGCCGACGAGGAGTGGATGCGGCTCGT
>CAZGIE010000166.1:0-694 GCA_964526485.1 uncultured Gemmatimonas sp.
GAGGGTGTGGCGCGCACCGGCGAGGACGCGGCTCAGCACATCGCGAGAGGAGCCGTCGGTGCCGAACGGGTGCGCGCCCGACGGCGGCCGCCAGGCGGGCTCGAGCGCGTCGAGCGCCTCGAGGGGCGCGTACGGGGCGAGCGCGGGCCCCGCGACCGCGAGCGCGACGAGCCCGCCCACGAGGATCAGCGCCGTCCGGTCCGTGCGCCGGCTCACGGCAGCTCCCGTTGTCGGGGGTCGGCCCAGCGCAGCGCGAGGTCCGCGACGAGGCTGCCGAGCACCGTACCGATCGAGGCGAGGAGGACGCCGCCGGCCACGAGGGGATAGTCGCGCGCGAGGACGCCGTCGTAGAGGAGTCGGCCCATCCCGGGCCAGGCGAAGATCCGCTCGATCACCACCACGCCGCTCACGGCGACCGCGAGATGGACCCCGGCGAAGGAGAGCACGGGCACCAGCGCGGCGCGCAACGCGTGGCGCGCCGCGACGCGGTCATCGCCCCCCTTCGCGCGCGCGGTGCGGACGAAGGGCTGGTCGCGCACGCTGCGCATCGCGGCGCGCTGGAGGCGCGCCGTCGTCGCCGCGACGGGAAGGGCGAGCGCGAGCGCGGGGAGCGCGAGATGGTGCGCGATGTCGAGGAGGCCCCGGACACCGCCGGGGCCGAACTCGGTGCGCATCCCCCCCACGGGGAAGAAGC
>CAZGIE010000166.1:704-4459 GCA_964526485.1 uncultured Gemmatimonas sp.
GTCGGGTATCGCGAGCACGACGAGCGCGATGCGGTCGGCGGCGCGCGCGAGCGGATGTTCGGCACGCCATCCCATCCACGCGCCGAGCGGGATGCCGACGCCGAAGGCGAGGAGCGTCGCCGTACCGATCAGGAGGAGTGTCGCCGGGAGGGTCGCGCTGAGCGCCTCGGCCACGGGCTGGGACCGCGAGTGCGACCAGCCGAGCTCGCCGCGCGCGACCTGCCCCACATAGCGCACGAACTGCTCGGGGATCGGACGGTCGTAGCCGAAGGCCGCACGTTGCGCCGCGCGTTGTTCGACGGTCAGCCGCGCCGCATCGAGGTCCCGGAAGAAGGGGTCCCCCGGGGCGAGGCGGATCAGGGTGAAGCAGGCGCTGACGACCAGGGCGACGACGATCGCCCCGTGGCCGAGCCGAGCCCGCAGCGCCCGTCGCACCGGTCAGGGCGTGGTCGGGCGTGCGTCGCGCGGGAGCGGCGTGGCGTCGGGGTCGATGCGCCACGCGGGGAGCGTCCGCCACCACGCCTCGGGACGCCAAGTGGGGAGGAGGAAGCGTCGATGCACGGCCGCCACGGGGCGCGGCTCGTAGAGCCAGATCGCTGGCGCGTCGTCCACGATCACCCGATATGCCGCACGGATGCGGTCGCGCGTGACGACGGGGTCGGTGCTCGCGAGGCCCTCCGCCACGAGGGAGTCGAAGGCGGCGCTGGCGTAGCGTCCGCTGTTCTGCCGCCCCCACCCGCCGAAGACGACGTCGAAGTCGCCGCCGTCGCGCGCCGCGCCGAAGGCCTGCGCCTCGCGCTTGTCGATCACGAGGTCGATCCCGGCGCGCCGCCACTGCTCCTGCACCAGGACCGCGGCGCGGACCCGGTTCGCACTCGGGGCCGGTACGAGGGCGCGGAGGCGCAGGGGGCGTCCGTCCCGCAGCCGGATCCCGTCGCGCGTGCGCCCGGTCCAGCCGAGGGAGTCGAGCGTGTGGGCCGCGGCGACGGTGTCGAAGGGGAGCGGGGCGAGCGTCGTGTCCGCGGTGAACTGCGCGCGCACGAAGGGGCCGAGGAGCGGCGTGGCGAGCGAATCGAAGAGCGCGCGGATGAGGCCGGCCCGGTCGAGCGCCCCGGTGAGGGCGAGTCGCATCGCCGGATCGGCGAAAAGCGGGTGTGCGCGCGCGGAGTCGGCGGGATCGCGGAAGTTGAACGCGACGAAGGTGTAGTCCCACCCGTTGGCGGGGATGAGACGGACGTGCCCGTAGTTCGCGGCGGCGGTCACGTCGGGGGGTGGGAGGAGCTCCCAGACGTCGGCCTCCTCCGCCCAGACCTTCGCGATCCCTGTGGCGGGATCGGGGGCGATCACGAGCGCGACGCGGTCCGGGCCCGGGCGGCCGCGGTAGTGATCCTCCACCGCCGCGAGGACGAGGCGCACCTTCGGTTCGCGCTCAGCGAGCCGGTAGGGGCCGCTGCCGATGGGGCGCTGCGCGAAGGCACTCGTTGCGAGCCCCCCCGTGGGGAGCGTGTCGAGGAGGTGTGACGGCATCGGGTAGACGAGCGACGCCGTGTAGAGCTGCTCGGCGGAGCGCTCGTGGAAGTGGACGCGCGCCGTGCGCGCATCGACGGCGACGATCGAGTCGATGTCGACGACCTCGCCGGCCACGGGGGAGCCGTTCGCGGGGTCGCGCACGAGCGCGAGTCCCGTGACCACGTCGCGGGCGGTGACGGGGGTCCCGTCGTGCCAGCGGGCGTCGGGGGCGAGCGTGAAGGTGATGGCGAGGGAGTCGGGGCTCCAACGCCATGAGGCAGCGAGGCGTGGGACGAAGCCGGCCTCGCCGAAGGGGTTCAGGTCGGCGCCGATCTCGACCAGCGGGTCGAAGAGGAGCTCCGAGACCATCCGCCCCGTGACGCTCGTGCGCGTGGGCGGGAGGAAGGGGTCCGGGTCCGCCGCGGTCGAGACGATGACGGTGCCTCCGCCGTTCGAGCCGCGCAGGCGGTCGCAGGCGGCGAGGAGCGGGAGGAGCAGGACGAGGGAGCGGAGCCGGCGGCGCGTCATGGGAGCCGAGTGGGGGACGACCGCCGGAGGGCGGTCAGCGCCGCCAGACCCAGGTCGGGTCGCCGAGCGCCTCTGAATGACGCCTGAGGTCCCATTGAGATAACGCGGTGATCTGAGGGTCCATCGCCTGTCCAAGGCCGTCGCGGAAGGCGGCGACGATGGCGTCCTCCACCTCGGTCGGAACGACGTCGCGGCCCAGGGCGCCTCTGAGGGTCGCAGCCGGCGCGACGGGGGTGACGAGCGTTGGCTGGTCGGAGGGAACCTGAGAGGTCTCGGCGCCCCCGCGGTCCGCGGGTCCGGCCGTGATAGGCCGGCGGAGGGCCGCGATGCGCGGTTGGTCGTCATCGAGGAGGATCGACCCGTGCTGCAGCCAGGCGCCGTCATCCCGCCACTGGGCCGACCCGACGAGCTTCGCGCCATCGACCACGAGCTCGCCGGGCGAGGGTTCGGCGAAGCAGGGGGCGCCGTCGGGGCGCAGGACGGCGCCGCCGGTGCCGCGGGGCGCGCGCCCCGCCTCGTCGACGGGGACGCCGAGGCGTCGGAGGGCGGACCGGAGCAGCGTGTTGACGGCGCGATACGTCTCCCCGAGGCTGCCGGCCGCGGCGGGCGCCGCCACGGCGTAGGTGACCTCGTGGTCATGGAGGAGGGCCCGCCCGCCGGTGGGGCGCCGGACCACGTCGATGCCGGCGGTGCGCAGGGCGCGGAGGTCGAAGACCCCTCGCGCGCGCTCGTGCCGCCCGAGGGAGAGGGTGGGCCGGGTCCAGGCGTAGAGGCGCAGCGTGGCCACGCCGGTCCGCCGCGCGTGGTCGAGGAGCGCGAGGTCCGTCGCCATGTTGGTGAGGCCGTCGCACGGCCCGGAGCGGAGAAGGCCCCACGGCAGGGCGCGGAGCGCGGCGAGCTCGGACGCAGACACGCGTTGGAATGTACGGGGCCGGGTGCAGGCTTGTACTTTTCCGACGCGCCGACCTCCAGCCGGCCGCGCCGTCCCGTCGTCGTCCCTCCCCCGGTTCGCCGAGGCCCATCGGCCTCGCGAGGACTCCCTCCGTGACGCCTTCCGCGCACCCGCAGCCCGACGTCTTCCTCACGCGCCACATCGCGCCCTCCGCCGCCGACCAGCAGGCGATGCTCGACGCGCTCGGCTATCCGTCGCTCGACGCGTTCATCGACGACACGATCCCGGAGAACATCCGGTTTCGTCGGCCGCTCGCGATCCCCGCGGGGAAGTCGGAGCAGGAGGCGCTCGCGGCGTTCCGCGCCGAGATGAGCGCGAACGAGGTGCGCCGCTCCTTCATCGGGATGGGCTACTCTGACTGCCACACCCCGGCGGTGATCCAGCGCAACATCCTCGAGAATCCGGCGTGGTACACCGCCTACACGCCGTACCAGGCGGAGATTGCGCAGGGGCGGCTCGAGGCGCTGCTCAACTATCAGACCGTGGTGAGCGACCTCACGGGCCTCCCGATCGCGAACGCCTCGCTGCTGGATGAGGGGACCGCGGCGGCCGAGGCGGTGACGATGATCCACGGCCTCGTCGGCAAGGATGGGCGCGATGTGTTCCTCGTGGCCGACGATTGTCACCCGCAGACGATCGAGGTCGTGACGGCGCGCGCCGAGGCGCGTGGCGTCACCGTGCGGGTGATGGCGCCCGCGGCGATGGCGCCCGACGCGACGACGGCGGGCGTCCTCCTCGCGTACCCGAACACCTTCGGCTCGGTGGA
>CAZGIE010000167.1:0-4445 GCA_964526485.1 uncultured Gemmatimonas sp.
GAACGACGGCCTCGCGCATCGTCGCGGTGGGCGGACAGACGGGGAGCGGCGCCGTGACCATCACGTCGCGCACCCGGAGGAGCAGGCGCCGGCCGAGCGCTCCACCCGGATGGAACCGCGCGAAGTCCTCGGCACGAAACCCCTTGGCCTCGAGGAGCGCCACGGCGAGCGCGTCGCCGAGTGCGAGGGCCAGCGTCGTGCTGGTCGTCGGCGCGAGGTCGTGCGGGCAGGCCTCTTCCGCGACCCCGGCGTCGAGCACGACGCGGCAGGCGCGCGCGAGCGATGAGTCCTGTCCTCCGGTGATCCCGATGCAGGGAACGTCCATCCGCGCGAGCTGTTCGAGCAGCGGGAAGAGTTCGCTCGTCTCACCGCTCTTCGATAGGAGGATCGCGACGTCGTGCGGCCCGACGATCCCGAGATCCCCGTGGACGCTCTCCGTTGGATGTAGGAAGGTCGCCGGCGTCCCCGTGCTCGTCATCGTCGCGGCGATCTTGCGGCCGATGAGCCCGGATTTGCCGATGCCGGCGACGATCACGCGACCGCGGCACGCGGCGAGCAGCCGCACCGCCTGCGCGAAGTCGGCATCGAGGCGCGCCGCCGCCGCGGCGACGGCGGCCTGCTCGAGCTCGAGCACGCGGCGGCCACGGGCGATGATCCGCGCGTCATCCATCGTGATCTCCTGGTCCAGGGTCCCGCTCATGACGACACCTCACGCGAGGCGACGTACGCCTCGACCTGCGTCTCCCATTCGCCGCGCGCGCGCAGCAACGCCTCGCAGAACTCGCGCACCGCCCCGGCGCCGCCGGTCCGTGTCAGCTGAAGTTTCGCGATGGCGCGCACCTCCGCGGACGCGTTCGCGACCACGACCGGCAACCCGACGCGCCGGAGTACGCCGAGGTCGGGGAGATCGTCCCCGACGAACGCGACCTCGTCCCACCCGATGCCGAGTCGTTCAAGAAGGGCGGCGAGCGCGGGGACCTTCCGCGCGTGCCGGTCCTGGATGCAGTCGTCGACCTGGAGCTCCTTCGCGCGGAGCGAGACGCTCTCCGACTCCCGCCCGGTGATGATGGCGGTGCGCAGCCCCGCCCGGCGGAGGAGGACGATGCCCAGCCCATCCTGGATGTCGTAATGCTTGAGCTCGACGCGCTGACCTGCCGCGTCGCCCAGCACGATGGCGCCGTCGGTCAGGACGCCGTCGACATCGAAGCCGACGAGCCGGATCCGGCGCGCGAGCGCGGGATCGATCGCCGCGGTGGGCACCAGCGTGAGGGGGCTCACCCGCGGGCTGCCTCCCAGACGGCGACGCATCGGGCGACGAGGCCGTCGAGCGCGTCGAGGGGGATCATGTTCGGCCCATCGCTCGGCGCGCGCGACGGCTCGGGATGCGTCTCCATGAAGAGCCCGTCGACGCCGGCCGCGCAGGCGGCCATCGCGAGCGGCGGGATGAACTCCCGTGCGCCCCCGGATGCTCCACCGGCGCCCTGCCCGGGCCGCTGCACCGAATGGGTCGCGTCGAAGATCACGGGCGCGTCGCACGCCTCGCGGAGGCGCGGAAAGCTCCGCACGTCGACGACCAGATCCCCGTACCCGAAGAACGTGCCGCGCTCGGTCACGGCCACCGGGAGCCCGGCTGGCCCGGCGCCACGCACCTTGGCGACCGCGCCGACAAGCCCCTCCGGGTGCATCCACTGCCCCTTCTTCACGTTCACCGGCTTCCCGGCGGTGCCGGCCGCCTCCAACAGGTCCGTCTGGCGGCAGAGGAAGGCGGGGATCTGGAGGACGTCCGCCACCTCGGCGGCGGCGGCGCACTGGTCGGGGAGATGCACGTCGGTCAGGATCGGCAGGCCGGTGCGAGCGCGGACACGGGCCAACGCGGCGAGGCCCTCATCGAGCCCCGGGCCGCGCGCGGCCCCGGCGTTCGACCGGTTCGCCTTGTCGAAACTTGCCTTGAAGATGATCCCACCCGGCACGCGCTCCGCGAGGCGCGCGAGGTGATCCCCGACGCGGAACATCAGGTCGTCGTCCTCGACGACGCAGGGCCCCGCGATGAGGAAGAGTCGTTCCCGAGGAAAGGTCGCGGCGCTCATGCGCCCGCCTGCGACGGGCGACCGACGTCCGCCCGTCGCGCCGCCGCCGCCACGAAGGCGGCGAAGAGCGGATGGGGACGTGTGGGCCGTGACTTCAGCTCGGGGTGGAACTGGCACGCGACGAAGTGCGGATGGCTCTCGAG
Source organism: uncultured Gemmatimonas sp. (assembly GCA_964526485.1). Classification (GTDB taxonomy): domain Bacteria; phylum Gemmatimonadota; class Gemmatimonadetes; order Gemmatimonadales; family Gemmatimonadaceae; genus Pseudogemmatithrix. The sequence goes on from CAZGIE010000167.1 coordinate 2,231, forward strand.
CTCGATCATCTCGACGAGCGACCCGTCGGGCGAGAGCCCGGCGAGCTTCATCCCGGCGGCTTGGAGCGTGTCGCGGTACTGGTTCGAGACCTCGTAGCGATGCCGGTGCCGCTCGCTGATCTCGGCCTGGCCGTAGATCTCGGCGGCGCGGCTGCCGGGCTTGAGGCGGCAGGCGTACGCGCCGAGGCGCATCGTCCCGCCCATCTCCTGCACCCCCTGTTGCGACTCGAGCAGGGCGACGACGGGGTTGCCGCACTCCGGCGCGAACTCACTCGAGTTGGAGTCGTTCAGGCCGCAGACGTGGCGAGCGAACTCGATGATCGCGACCTGCATGCCGAGGCAGATCCCGAAGAACGGCACCCCGCCCTCGCGCGCCGCGTGGATCGCCTCGATCATCCCCTCGACCCCACGGACGCCGAACCCTCCGGGAACGAGCACCCCGTCGAAGCCGGCGACGAGTGCCCCGGCCGTGGCGGCATCGGTGAAGAGGTCGCTCGAGGTCCACGCGATCTCCACGCCGACGTCGTTCGCGATGCCGCCGTGGATGAGCGCCTCCTGCACGCTCTTGTAGCTGTCGGCGTAGTCGGTGTATTTCCCCACCACCGCGATCCGGACCTTGCGGGCGGGGTGCGTCACACGGCGCACCATCGCCGTCCAGGCGGCGAGATCCGGCTCCGGGGTCTCGAGCCCGAGGCGCCGGCAGACCAGCGCGTCGAACCCCTGCTGGCGGAAGACGAGCGGGATCTCGTAGATGGTCGACACGTCGGGGCTCTCGATGACCGCGTCGAACTCGACGTTGCAGAAGAGCCCGATCTTCCGCTTCACATCCTCGCTCAGCGGCCGCTCGGTCCGGCAGATCAGCACATCGGGCTGGATGCCGATCTCCATCAGGTCGCGGACCGAGTGCTGGGTGGGCTTCGTCTTCACCTCGCCGGCGGCCGCGATGTACGGCACGAGGGTCAGGTGGACGAAGACCGTGTTCTCGCGGCCGACGTCGTGTCGGAACTGCCGGATCGCCTCGAGGAACGGCAACGACTCGATGTCGCCCACGGTGCCGCCGACCTCCACCACGACCACATCGTTCCCCGGCGCGACGCGCCGCACGGCGCTCTTGATCTCGTCGGTGATGTGCGGGATCACCTGCACGGTGCCGCCGAGGTACTCGCCGCGCCGCTCCTTGGTGATGACGTTGGAGTAGATGCGGCCGGTCGTGATGTTGTTCGCCTGCGTGAGCGGCCGGTCGATGAAGCGCTCGTAGTGTCCGAGATCGAGGTCGGTCTCCGCGCCATCGTCGGTGACGAAGACCTCGCCGTGCTGGAACGGCGACATCGTCCCGGGGTCGACGTTCAGGTACGGGTCGAGCTTCATCATCGTGACCGCGAGGCCCCGCTCCACGAGGAGCCGTGCGAGCGAGGCCGCGGCGATCCCCTTGCCGAGGGAGGAGACGACGCCGCCGGTGACGAAGATGTACTTGGGGGCGCCCTGCACAGGAGTCGGGGTCATCGGGGGAGTCCGGCCGCGAGCGCGGCCCAGTGGGTGTTGGCGCGGATCAGATCGTCTTCGGTGTTCACTTCGCCCCACGAGGGGGCGTCCACCACCGCGACGCCCATCGCGAGGCCGGCGGCGAGGGCGCGCAGCTGTTCGAGTCGCTCGACGAGTTCCAGCGGATGCGGTGGGAGCGCGACCCATCGCATCAGCGCGTCCCGGCGGGCGGCGTAGATCCCCATGTGCTGCAGCACGAGCGCGTCGCGATCCGGCGTCTCCGACGCCTCGCGGAGATGTGGGATCGCGGCCCGCGAGAAGCAGAGCGCCCGCCCGTCGTCGGCGCGCACCACTTTCACGCAGTTCGGATCGCCGAGGATCTCCGGCCCACGCCGACCCGCCGCGGTGCCGAGTGGGAAGCCGTGCTGACGCACCATCGCGATCGCGCCGGCCATCGCATCGCCGCGCATGAAGGGCTCGTCCCCCTGCACGTTGACGATGACGTCGTAGGCGGCCATCGACGGGAGCGCGGCGACCTCGGCGACCCGATCGGTCCCGGACGGGTGCGCCTCGGAGGTGAGGACCGCCTCGCCCCCCGCCGCGACGACGACGTCGCGCACGGCCGGCGCCTCCGTCGCGACGACGATGCGGTCCGCGAGCCCGAGCGCGCGGACGCGCTCGAGCACCCGCACCACGAGGGGGGCGCCACCGAGATCACGGAGGGGTTTGTGGG
>CAZGIE010000168.1:0-3789 GCA_964526485.1 uncultured Gemmatimonas sp.
CCGTGGTCGAACACCGCGCCCTCGACGCGGCGTGATGCGAGGCGACCGCCCGCGGCGCGTCCCTTGTCGAGAAGCACCACCGTGGCGCCTGCGTCGACGAGGGCGCGCGCTGCCGTGAGGCCCGCGACGCCCGCGCCCAAGACGCAGATCTTGGACGGCGGGATGGTCCCGGCCGCCGTGCTGAGCATCGGCAGGAACTTCGGCATCGCCGCCGCCCCGAGAAGGCCCGCCTTATAGCCGGCGACGGTGGCTTGGGACGAGAGCACATCCATGGACTGCGCCCGGGTGATGCGCGGGATGGGCTCGAGGGCGAGGGCGGTGACCCCCTGAGCGTTGAGGGCGGCGGTGCTCGCCGCGCTCGTGGCGGGCTGGAGCAGGGAAACGAGGTGGCTCCCGGCCCGCATCCGGCCAGCCTCGGCTGCCGTCGGCTTCTGCACCTTGGCGACGAGGTCGGCGCCGAAGGCTCCGGCGGCGTCGGTGAGGGTGGCCCCCACCTTCTCGTAGGCGGCGTCCGAGTAGCCGCTGGCGAGGCCGGCACCCCGCTCGACCAGGACGGTGACGCCCGCCTTGATCAGGCGGCCGCAGCTCTCAGGGGTCAGGGCGACCCGGGTCTCCCCGGGGGTGTGTTCGCAGGGGATGCCGATCTGCATGGTCGGGAGGGGGGCTGAGTCGTGGACGGGTGGCGGGAAGCTAACGAGAAGCGCGGGCAAATTGTTCAGGACGCCGGACCCTCCGCCCGCGCCTTGAGGCTCAGCCTCGGCGGGTCAGCCACCCCACCATCGCCTCCCCGAAGGCTGGCAGATCCTTCGGGACGCGGCTGGAGATCAGGTTCCCGTCCTCCACCACCGGCTCGTCGGACCAGATGGCCCCGGCGTTCACGACGTCATCCCGGATACCGACGGTCGAGGTCATGCGGCGTCCCTTCAGGATCCCGGCGCTGATCAGGATCCAGGGGCCATGGCAAATGGAGGCGACCATGCCCCCGGCCGCGTCGACGCGGCGGACGAGCTCCAGCACGCCGGGGTCCCGCCGCAGTTTGTCCGGAGCCCAACCGCCGGGGGCGAAAACGCCGGCCAGTTCGGCAGGGTCCAGTTGGTCGATGCTCTGTTCGACCTGCGCGGGATACCCGTGCTTTCCCTTGAATGTCGCCCCCTGGACGCCGACCAGCGGGGCAGGGAATCCTGCGGCCTCAAGCCGGTACTTGGGATACCAAACCTCGAGGTCCTCATACTCCGGACCGACAAGAATCGCGATTGTCCGCTTCACGTGGTGTCTCCGTGTTGAAAAAATGAATCCTGCCGCGTTTATCTACGAATATGGTTCTGATAACTTGAGATATAATGTTTAAAAATGCTGACTTAAATCATATGCATGAACTGATTTATGTACTGCATACAACCATATTTTCATGCAGTCGCCGATGCATACCGGATGCCATCGGAGTGATTCGAGCAAATTTATCACAAAATATAATTTCGACACCACTACTTTGAGCTTCGCCTGCACGCATGGGATCCCGTGTGGGAATCACCTTGATATTTTTCCACATCAGCGACGAATCTGGGGCTTCACGAGCGGACTCCGGGTGTTACCCCAAGGGCTCCGCGTCGATCCGCGACGAAACGGTCGCCACCAGAACGACTGCCGACTCGGCGTGTCGTCACACGGACGGAAACGCGAAAGGGCGGCGCCTGAGCACCGCCCTTCGGGGGCCGCGAGGTCGGCCCGGTGGGCCGTCCCGGCCGGTCAGCCCTGCGACTGCTTCTTCGCCCGGGCGTCCTGAATCCAGGTCATCGGGATGATGAAGAAGGGGGTCAGGACGATGCCGAGGAGGATGTTGATCCAGGTCAGGCCGAGGTAGTAGGCGCCCATGCCGAGGCCGGCGATGAGGGTACCGAGGGGGCCGCCGAAGTTCTGTTCCACGCGAATGCTCCTGACCGGTTGTCGGAATGACTGCCCGAAGAACGCCGTATCTTACAGACGTGTTCCCAGGAACGGAACCCATCGGGGTCGAGGCGGCGGTCGGGGGCATGGTCCCCGGCCGGTGGCTCGTCGCGGTCTCCGGCGGCCGGGACTCCTTGGGACTGCTGCATGCCCTCCTGGCCCGCCGTCGTGGGGAGGTCGCCGCCGTCGCGACCTTCGATCATGGGACCGGGGAAGCCGCCCGACGCGGGGTGGAGCTGGTGAGGCGCACCTGCGCGGCGGTCGGGGTGCCGTGCCACGTCGGTCACGCGGACCGGCGGACCCCGCCGACCGAGGACGGGTGGCGCCGGGCGCGTTGGCGCTTCCTGGCGGAGGCTGCGGATCGCGCGGCGGCCGTGCCGGTCACCGCCCACACCCGGGACGACCAGATCGAGACGGTGTTCCTGCGGCTCCTCCGGCACGCGGGGCCGCGGGGGCTGGCTGGAATGGATGGCGAGGTCATGGGCCCGGTGGGGCTGGAACCGCGGCATCGGGCGTCCCCTCGACCACAGGTGCTCCGCCCCTTGCTCGGGGTGCCCCGATCGGTGCTCGCCGCCTACGTCGCCCGGCACGGGATCGCGTTCGTGGAGGATCCGAGCAACGCGACCCTCCGGTTCCAACGGAATCGGGTGCGGCACGAGCTCCTGCCGGCCCTGGAACGTGCGCACCCGGGGTTCGCGGACTGGTGCCTCGACTTGGCTCGCCGGGCGGGGGCTTGGCGCGCGGAGGTCGACGCGGTGGTGGACGGTCTCGGGGTCCGCTCGCTGCGCGCGGGTGTGGTGGCTGTGCCGGTGGCTTCGGTGACCGGGCTCGACGTAACGGCGTGGGAGTCACTCTGGCCGGCGATCGCGGCACGGGCCGGGGTGGTGCTCGATCGGCGCGGGATCGCGCGGGCCGCACGCTGGGCCCCGGGGGCACGCGCCGGGCAGCACATCCCCGTCAGCGGCGGGCATCGCATCGAGCGGACGGCCTCGACCTTTGTGGTGCGGCGCGATGCGTCGGTCTCGGGAACGTCCGCGTGGCCCCAAGGCTATATTGAAGGATGATGTCCCCTCTCGCGCCTGACCCTCGGCTCAAGGGCCGCGCTGTCGACCGGATCGCCTTCACGCCGGAGGCGATCGCCGCCCGCTGTCGCGCCCTCGGACAGGACGTGACCGCCGCGTATCCCGATGGGGAGTTGCTCGTGCTCGGCCTCCTCAAGGGGAGTTTCATCTTCCTCGCCGATCTGGTGCGTGAGATCGAGCGCCCGCTCCACGTCGACTTCCTCGTCGCCTCGAGCTACGGGAATGCGACGGTCTCGTCGGGGACGGTCCGCCTGCTCTACGATCCCGAGACGTCGTTGGAGGGGAAGCACCTCCTCCTCGTCGAGGACATCGTGGACTCGGGTCGCACCCTGCAGCACCTCGTCACGCTCCTGCAGGCGCGTCGGCCGGCCTCGATCGCCATCTGCGCGCTGCTCCACAAGCGCATCGCCACGGAACTTCACCATCCGGTCCGCTTCGTCGGCTTCGATGCGCCGCCGGATTTCCTCGTCGGGTACGGCCTGGATCATGCCGAGGATTTCCGGCATGTCCCGTACGTCGCCAGCCTCGCGACCTGAGTCGCCTCCAATCATGCCCTCGTCCACACCCCCGAAGTCCAGCGGTCCCGGCCGGTTCTCCCGGTCCCTCTCGTTCTGGCTGATCGCCTTCCTGATTCCGGTCGTCCTCATCCAGTTCGCGGGGAAGGGGCGGGAGCGGGCCACGGAGGTCGAGTACTCGTTCTACGACCAGCAGCTCGGGAAGGACAACATCGCGCGGGTCACGATCGTCGGCGGCAAGGAGGTCG
>CAZGIE010000168.1:3799-4436 GCA_964526485.1 uncultured Gemmatimonas sp.
TCCTCGCCTCGATGCTCCCCTGGCTCTTCATCCTCGGCATCTGGATCGTCTTCTTCCGGCAGATGCAGGCCGGGGGGAACAAGGCGTTCTCGTTCGGGAAGTCGAAGGCGAAGCTCCTCAGCGGCGACACGCCGAAGATCACCTTCGCGGACGTCGCCGGCGCGGACGAGGCGAAGGTCGAGCTGCGCGAGATCATCGAGTTCCTGAAGGACCCGCAGAAGTTCACGAAGCTCGGCGGGCGGTTGCCGAAGGGGGCGCTCCTCGTCGGCCCGCCGGGCACGGGGAAGACGCTCCTCGCGAAGGCGGTGGCGGGCGAGGCGGGCCGGCCCTTCTTCTCGATGTCGGGCTCCGACTTCGTCGAGATGTTCGTCGGCGTCGGCGCGTCGCGGGTGCGCGACCTCTTCGAGCAGGGGAAGGCGAACGCGCCGTGCATCATCTTCGTCGACGAAATCGACGCGGTGGGCCGTCATCGCGGCGCCGGTCTCGGCGGCGGCAATGACGAGCGCGAGCAGACCCTCAACCAGCTGCTCGTCGAGATGGACGGCTTCGAGGCCTCCACGAACGTGATCCTGATCGCGGCCACGAACCGCCCCGACGTGCTCGACCCGGCGCTCCTGCGCCCGGGCCGCTTCGACCG
>CAZGIE010000169.1:0-933 GCA_964526485.1 uncultured Gemmatimonas sp.
CGGTCTCGCGATGCATTGGGGTGGCGTGACCCCGCGGTACGCGCCGGAGGATTTTAAGGTCCGTTCGCTCTTCGGCGTCGGAGACGACTGGCCGCTCACCTACGAGGAGCTCGATCCCTTCTATCAAGAGGCGGAGGAGCGGATGGGGATCGCGGGGGAGCAGGGGCCGCCCGCGATGGATCCGCGCGGGCAGCCGTTCCCGCTGCCGCCGCTGCCGCTGAGCGACAACCTGCGGCAGTTGCAGGGGTGGGCCGCCGCGGCCGGCGTGACGATGTGGAGCCAGCCGAGCGCGAAGAACTCGCGGCCGCATGGGGGGCGTGGGGTCTGTCAGCGGTGCGACACCTGCTATCCCATCTGCCCGACCGGCGCGAAGTACTCCCCCGACGTCTCCTATGATGCCCTCGTGCGGGCCGGCCGGATCCGGCTCGTCTCCGGCACGCTCATCCGGCGGCTGCACGCCGACGCGCGGACGGGTCGGATCACCCACGCGACCGGCAACTCGACGGTGCGGCCCGCCGAGACCGTCACCGTCCGCGCGCGGAGCTTCGTCCTGACCGGTGGGTTCACCTGGGCGCCGCATCTGCTCCTGCTCTCCGCGGATGCGCAGCATCCCGATGGACTCGCGAACCGTTCGGGGCTCGTCGGGAAGTATCTCTGCGGCCACCGGAACGTCGCGGCGCAGATTCGGCTTCCCCTCGACCTGCTGCCGGGGGTGAACGTGCAGCACTCGTTGGTGACGAAGCAGTTCATGCGGCGCGGGCATCCCGATCGCTACCTGCGTCACGACCTCCGCGTCTGGGAGTCGTCGTTCGGGCATGCGCCGCGACTGCGCGACGAGTCGGGCGGCCTGCTCCTCGGCGACGCCCTCCTCGCCGATTGGCGCCGCCGCACGACCACCGGGGTGGCTCGCATCCGCGCCTACTACGACGTGCT
>CAZGIE010000169.1:943-1963 GCA_964526485.1 uncultured Gemmatimonas sp.
CCGCGCGCGAGAGCGCGCTCACCCTCGATGCGTCGGTGAAGAACCGCTGGGGGGATCCGATGCCGCGCCTCGACTTCCGCGACGCACCCGAGTCGGCGGCGCTCCGCGGGTGGCAGGAGGACGAGATCCGCGCACTCTTCGCACGCATGGCCCGCGCCGGGAACGGTGCCATCATCTCGAGCGCCTCGGCGGCCGGCGACATCGGGCAGGAGCATCCTGGCGGCGGCTGCCGGATGGGAGATGACCCGGCCACGAGCGTCGTCGACCGCCACGGGCGCGCGCACGACCATGAGAACCTTTGGGTCGCCGGTGCGCCGACGCACGTCACGGCGAGTTGCTGCAACGGGACCCTCACCTTCGCCGCCCTCGGCCTGCGCACCGCGGCCGCCCTCGCAACGGAGTTCCCGTCGCGGTCGTAAGCTCTGTGTGTCCCTGACAACTGATACCTGATACCTGATACCTGATCCCTGACCCCTCCCCCCTCCCATGCCACGTCTCTCCCTGACCCTCAGCGCCCTGTTCGCGCCCGCGCTCCTCTCGTCCCAGACCCCTCGGGCGATGCAGCCCAACGATTGGTACCGCCTGACCACGGTGTCGCAGCCGTCGATGTCACCCGACGGCCGGCAGGTGGCCTTCACGGTCACGACGGTGAGCGAGCGGGAGAACAAGCGGCACCAGGAGGTGTGGATGGTGCCGACGGCGGGGGGCGATCCGGTGCGCTACACGGCCCCCGGCACCGAGAGCTCGGGGCCGCGCTTCTCACCGGACGGGAAGTACCTCTTCTTCACATCGACGCGGCCGGGCGGGCGAGGGAACACCTGGGCGATCCGCATGGACGCGCCCGGCGGCGAAGCGTCGCAGCTGACCGACTATCCGACGGGCTCGTGGCCGCGCGACGGGAAGTTCGCGGTGTTCGCCGCGGCGGCGACGGAGGACACCACGCCGGCGCGGCCGGCGGGTGCGAACGGCGACGATCCCTTCGCGAAGATGCCGCCGATGGCCCGTCCGCCGTTCGGCGCG
>CAZGIE010000169.1:1973-4335 GCA_964526485.1 uncultured Gemmatimonas sp.
GGGAAATCGATCATGTCCTGCCGGTTGGCGGCGTCGCGGGCGCGGTTGCCGCCGAGGATGTCGCGGACGACAGGGGTGTCGGTGAGGAGCGGGTTGAGTTTCTGCACCTTCCAGGCGTCGCGCGATTCGATGGTCGGCACATCCTCGACGCCCGCTATAAGGCGAACGGGCCGGGCTTCCTCCCCGGCGCGCGTGAGGCGCGCGTGATCCGGCCGCAGCAGCTCTTCACGCAGGAGCCCGGCCAGAAGCGGAAGGCGCTGACGAACACCGCCTATTCGCACCGCGCTCCGGTGGTCTCGCCGGACGGGCGCTACATCGCCTTCGTGGCCGACGCGGCGCTCCGTTCCGACAGCGCGGTCACGGCATACAACGACTCGGTCGCGCTCCTGCCCTACGACGCCGCGCGCGACGAGGTGGACCGGAACGAGTCCGACATCTATGTCATCGCGGTCACCGGTGGGGCGCCCCGGAAGGTCGCGACGGTGATGGGCGCGGAGAGCGATCTCACCTGGTCCCCCGACGGGAAGCGGCTCGCGTTCGTGTCGCGCCCGGGGCGTGTGAAGCAGGCCGTCCTCGTCGTCGCCGATGTCGCCACCGGAGTGACGAAGTCCCTCACCGACGGGTGGCGCTACGAGCCGGGCGGGATGGATTGGCTGCCGAGCGGCGAGATCGCGATGTCGGCGGACATCGGCGGGGCGAGCGCGCTCTATCTCGTGAACGCGACGACGGGCGCCCGGCGCGAGCTGCTCGGCGGTCGCCGCAAGATGAACGGCTTCGTCTTCGATGCCGCCGGGAAGCAGGTGGCGTACGTCGCCTCGAGCGTCACGAAGCCGACCGAGCTCTTCGTCGCGGGGACCGACGGTCGCCCTGAGCGGCGCCTGACCTCGTTCAACGATGCCGTGAATCGGGAGATCGCCTGGTCCGACGCGGAGCGCCTCACCTACCGCATGCCGCGGCGCGCGGGCTCGAGCGACAGCCTCGAGATCGAGGGGTGGCTGATGAAGCCCTTCGGCTATCAGGCCGGCCGGAAGTACCCGCTCGTGCTCTACATCCACGGCGGCCCGCACAGCCAGTACGGCGAGCAGTGGTTCGACGAGACGCAGAATCTCGCCGCCGCCGGCTTCATGGTGCTCTACACCAACCCGCGCGGCTCCAGCGGCTATGGCGCCGACTTCACCTACGACACCCGCGGCCGCTGGTTCGCCGAGGATTATCTCGACCTGATGAAGGCGGTGGACCTCGCCGCGGCACGCCCGGACGTCGATTCCACCCGGATGGGCGTCACCGGCGGGTCGTACGGCGGCGTGATGACCGCGTGGATCACGACACAGACGAACCGGTTCAAGGCGGCGCAGGCCGACCGGATGATCAGCAACTGGTGGTCGTGGTACGGCACGAGCGATGCGCAGGGGCTCACCGAGTTCGAGTTCTACGGGCGCCCGTGGGACAACCCGGCGATGTACGACTCGCTCTCGCCCATCCGCAACGTGCGGCGCGTGACCACGCCGACCTTCATCCTGCAGAGCGAGGAGGACCACCGGACGCCGATGACCGACGCGGAGCAGTGGTTCGCGGCGCTGAAGCGGCAGGGGACGCCGGTGGAGTTCGTCCGGTACCCGCGGTCGACCCACGATCTGTCGCGCACCGGCGAGCCCTGGCTCCTCGTCGACCGGCTCGGCCGCCTACGCGATTGGTTCGGGCACTGGCTACGGTAGCGGGCGCACCACTCGTCCGCCCTGCATGACGAGCCGGACCCGGCGCGTGGCCGCGAGGTCACGCGTCGGGTCCCCCTCCACGGCGACGAGGTCGGCGAGGAGCCCCGACCGGATCGTGCCGAGCCGCTCGCCGAGGCCCAGCGCGCGGGCGTTGCCGCTCGTCGCGGCGCGGAGCACCGCCGGTGCGGGCATGCCGTACGCCCCCATCAGTTCCATCTCCCAGGCGTTCGTGCCGTGCGCGTACACGCCGGCGTCGCCCCCCACGCAGAGCGAGACACCGGCCGCGCGGGCGGCGGCGAAGGCCGTCCGTTTCTCGGTCATCCGCGCCGTCGGCGGCATCCCCTCGCGCCATCCCGCGTAGCGCGACGTCGCCTCCGTCGCCGCGAGGGTCGGACAGAAGGCCACGCCCCGCTGCGCCATCAACGCGAAGACCTCGGCCGTCCCGCCGTCGCCGTGCTCGATCATCGCGACGCCCGCGAGCACCGCGCGCCGCATCCCCTCGGCGGTCGCCGCGTGCGCGACGACCCGTCGGCCGCTCGATGCCGCGACCTCCACGAGCGTCCGGAGCTCCGCCCCCGAGAAGGTCGGGCGCGCCTCGCCCGATGGGCCCCAACGATAGTCGGCGTAGCCTTTCACCCAGTCCGCGC
>CAZGIE010000170.1:0-4265 GCA_964526485.1 uncultured Gemmatimonas sp.
CAGGCGATGAACACCGGGCACGAGGGGTCGCTCACGACGATCCACGCGAACTCGCCCCGCGATGCGCTCGCGCGCCTCGAGACGATGGTGCAGTTCGCCCAGACCGGGCTGCCGGCCCGGGCCATCCGCGAGCAGATGGCGAGCGCGATCAACCTCATCCTGCAGGTGGCCCGCCTCTCCGACGGCACGCGCCGCCTCATCAGCGTGACCGAGGTGCGCGGCATGGAGGGGGATGTGATCACCCTGCAGGAGATCTACCGCTTCGACCGTCGGGGGATCGGCCCGGACGGGACGGTGCTCGGCGACTTCGTCGCCACGGGGACCCGGCCGGCCTTCGCCGAGCGACTGCGCCTGCACGGGATCACGCTCGGCGACCTCACCTCGGTCGGCCCCTGACGATGACCCTCCTCGTCCTGTCGATCGTCTTCGTCGCCGCAGCGCTCCTCGTGCTCGCGCTCTACGTCGCGGTGAACCGCCGTCGGCTCACGGAGGCGCAGGAGGCGCGGGTCCGCCTCCGTGCCCTCCGTGGGGGCGCCGCCGGACGCCCCGACATCGTCCGTGACCGCCGGCGCAGCTCGATGCCGCTCTTCGACGAACTGCTGCAGGGCCTTCCCGGCATCGCGCGCCTCGATGCGCTGCTGCCGCGTGCCGCCCTCCCGTGGTCCGTCGGGGAGTTGTTGCTCGGTTGGGCCCTCGGCGTCGCGCTCGCCGTCGCGGTCGGGCAGGGGTGGGGGCGCACCGTCGGAGCGGTCGCGGTGCTCTTCGCGGCGATCGCGCCGGCGCTCTACCTCCGCCATCGCGTGCGCCGGCGCGCGGCGCGACTCGAGGCCCAACTGCCTGAGGCGATCGATATGATCGTGAACGCGATCCGCGCCGGCTTCTCGCTCCCCGCGGCGATGCAGTTCGTCGCCGAGGAGCTCCCGGCCCCGATGGGCACCGAGTTCGTCCGCCTGGCGGAGGAACAGCGCCTCGGCGTCGACCTGCGTGATGCGCTCCTCGGCTTCGAGGGCCGCGTCGGCGGCATCGACGCCAAGCTCTTCGTCACCGCGATCCTCGTCCAGCGCGAGTCGGGTGGCTCGCTCAGCGAGGTCCTTCTTGGCCTCGCCGGCGTGGTGCGCGACCGCGCCTCCCTGCGGGATCGCGTGGCCGTGCTCACCGCCGAACCGCGCGCGTCCGCGCGCGTCCTCGGCGTCCTCCCGATCGTTTGCCTCACCGCGCTCCTGCTCCTCGACCGGACCTTCGTGCAGCCGATGCTCGAGCCGGGCCTCGGCCGCGGGCTCCTCGCCTACGCCACGCTCTCGGTGGTCGTCGGGTACCTCCTCCTCTCCCGCATCGCGCGCATCGCGTACTGAGGCTCCTCGATGTCTCTGCCGCTCCTCGCCTCGCTCGCCCTGTTCGTCCTCGCCGTCTCCGCGGTCGTCTGGGCGCGGCTCGGACAGACGCGCCCCCTCGCGCTCGCGGAGCGCCTCCGCGGTGCCACGCGTCCCACCGTCGCGAGCGACACGCTCTTCCTCGCGGACCCCTCGCAGTCGCCCTTCGCGCGCCTCGGGGAGGTGCTGACGCGGCTGCTTCCGCGCACCCGCGTCCTTCCCCGCAGCCAGGAACGGCTCGCTCAGGCCGGGTTCCGCACCGCCTCGGCCCTCTCGGTCTACCTCGCGACGATCCTCGTGCTCGGCGCCCTCGGCGTGGTCGCGGGGGCGGCCCTCCTCCTCGGGCAGGGGGTCTGGACGTTGGTCGGCGCAGCGCTCGGCGGTGTCATCGGGATCCTCCTGCCGATCACCGTCGTCGCCCGTCGACGCGAGGCGCGACAGCGCGCGATCCGTGACGGCCTCGCCGATATGCTCGACCTCCTGCTCATCTGCGTCGAGGCGGGGATCAGTCTGGACGCCGCCATCCAGCGCGTCGGCCGCGAGCTGGCGCACGTCCACGCCCCGCTCTCGGAGGAACTCACCCTCCTCGGACGGCGCCAGGCGGCGGGCGTTCCGCGCGACGATGCGCTGCGCGGGCTCTGGCAGCGTACCGGCCTCCGGGAGGTGCGGACACTGGCCGCGAACATCATCCAGAGCGAGCGGTGGGGGACGTCCATCGCACGCGTGCTCCGCGTGAACGCCGAGGTGATTCGCGGCGCCCGGCGCGCCCGCGCCGAGCGGCGCGCCGCCGTCGCCAGCACCAAGATGCTCTTCCCCCTCGCGCTCCTCATCCTGCCGGCGCTCTTCATCGTCATCGGCGGGCCGGTGATGCTCCAACTCGGGACGGTGTTCGATGCGCTCGGTCGCTGACGCCCGCCGCGGGATCATCCTCCCCATCGTCGCCGTCCTGCTGACCGCGCTCATCGGGATCGGGGCCTTCGCCGTGGACCTCGCCCGCTGGTACCTGATGCGCGCGCAGCTGCAGACGGCGGCGGAGGCTGGAGCGCTCGCGGGCGTCACCCGCCTCCTCAACGACGATGCCGCGCACGCCCCGGATAGCGCCCTCGCCTACGTGGGGGTGAACCCCGTCGACGGCGTCACGCCGGCGCTCGGGCCGACCGGCATCACCCCGGGCCGGTGGAACGGCACCTTCCAGCCGACGAGCGGCTGGGCGGACCCGACGACGGACGCCGTGCAGGTCGAGACCCAGCACGAGGGGCGCTACATCCTCGGGCGGATCCTCGGCGACAGCACCAGAACGCTCCGTGTGACCGCCGTCGCGTCGATCGTCTGGGTGTCGCGCGCGCGATGCATCCGCCCGCTCGCCATCCCGTATGCGACCCTCCTGCGCACGCTGTATCCCACCGACACGCCGGACGTCACGTACGATCTGACGGTGGCGGATGTCGCCCGCCTGCGGTCGATGACGCTCGCGGACGCCATCCCTCTCAAGCTCGGTTCCGTCGATGGCGACCTCGCGCCACCGGGGTCCTTTTACCCGGTGCGCCTCCCACCCGTGCGCTACGTCTCCGGCGAGGCCGGCAACCCGGCGAGCGGCGGCGACGCCTATCGGCACGCGCTGGCGGCGACGTGCAGCGGCGCCGAGGCCTCGGTCGGCATCGGCGATTGGCTCGCCGGGGAGTCGGGGAACATGGTCGGCCCCACCCGCGCCGGTGTGGCCCAGGCCTGTGGCGCGACCGGCGGGGCGAGCTTCACCTGCGATCCGCCCATCCCCTATCTGCTTCCCATCTGGGACGTCGCGGACAAGACCGTCGCGTCGCCGACGGCGTTCCGGGTGAAGTACATCGGCGCCTTCTTCGTGACCTCGTACAATCATCAGCAGGGGATCCTCGGATACTTCAACGGTCTCACCGTGCACGGGCAGGTCGACACGATCCCCAGTCCGCTGCGGAGTGCGGTCCTCCGTCGCTGAGCGCGCCGCCGCGCGCCGCCTCCGGGGACCGGCGATCCCCGACCTCGTCTTCCTCGCGCTCCTCGCCGTCCTCGTCGTGGGGGCGGCGGTGCCACTCACGCAGAGCGACGGCGACCTGTTCGCGCATCTACGCCTCGGTCATATCATCCTCGAGACGGGGCGGCTGCCGGAGACGGGACAGCTCGGCCTGTTGAGCGTCGGCGTCCCCACCGTCCCGACGGCGTGGCTGAGCGAAGTGGCCTTCGCGGCCGCCGAGCGGCTCGGGGGATGGGCCGGTGTGGTTCTCTTGGCCGCCACGATGATCGCGCTCGCGCATGCCCTCGTCGCGGGGCTGTTGCGCCGCGCGCCCATCCCGATGGCCTGGGTCCTCCTCGGGGTGACCGGGAGCCTCCTGCTCGGCGCGACGCACTGGCTCGCCCGACCGCATCTCGCCTCGCTCCTCGGAGCGATCGGTGTGCTGCGCATCCTCGAGGCACCGGTCCCGCGACGCTGGGCCGGTGTCGTGCCCGTGATGATCCTCTGGGCGAACGCCCATGCGGGCTTCCTCTTCGGGCTCGCGCTCATCGCGGCCTACGTGGTCGGGGAAGGGTGGGAGGCATGGAGGCACGGGATGGATGGTGACACGCGCCGCCGCGTCCTGCATCGCGCCGGATGGGGCGCGCTCGCCGCCCTCGGCACGGTGATCAATCCCGCCGGGCTCGGGCTCCATCGGGCCGTCTGGGCGAGTCTCACCGATCCGGCCGTCGCCACGGCGATGGATGAGGCCCTCGCCCCCGCGTTCCGATCCGCACCCGACCTGCTGTTCCTCGGCGCGCTTCTCGTGCTCCTCTCCGCGCTCGGCCGCGTGCGCGCCTCATCGATGGCGCGCGGAGCGCAGCTCGTCGTGCTCGGCAGCGTGGCCGCGGCGCTCCTCTCCGGACGGC
>CAZGIE010000171.1:0-4256 GCA_964526485.1 uncultured Gemmatimonas sp.
GGGCGTTGGACTTGGCCGGCTCGACCGGCGCCGCCGGGGCGGGGGCCGGCGCGGCGGCGGGGGCCGCGGGGGCGGGCGCAGCGAGCGCGAGCGGGGCCGCCGGGGCGGCAGCCATCGGCATCAGGGCGCGCGTCGGGCTCGACTTGCTGAGCCGGATGCGCATCCCCTTCTCGGACGAGATCTCGAGGGAATCGACGGTGGACTCGTCGAGCATCGCAAGCAGCTTCTTGACGTAGCGAAGGTCGATCATCGGGGGCGAGGGTCGGGGGCCCCCTACCGCCCCGGTCGGAGCGTCAGAGGGATACCAGTTCGCGTGGGAACCGCGAGAGGACCTCGGGGCCCTCGGCGCCGAGGACGACATCGTCCTCGATCCGGACCCCTCCCCACCCTTCCAGATAGATCCCCGGCTCGATGGTCACCACCGCGCCGGGCGGAAGGGGCGCGTCGGCCGTCGAGGAGAGTCGGGGGGCCTCGTGTACCTCGAGTCCAATCCCGTGCCCCAGCGAATGGCCGAACGCCTCGCCGAACCCACCTCGGGCAATGTAGTCCCTAGCGATGGCGTCGGCATCCCGGCCGCGCATCCCGGCCCGAACACCGGCCGAAGCCGACCCCAAGGCCTCCCGAACCATGTCGTGAATCTCACGATGCCGGGCGGTGGCGGCACCGATCATGACGGTCCGCGTGAGGTCCGAGCAGTATCCCGCGTGCACCGCCCCGAAATCGATTAACAGGAACTCGCCGGCGCGTACCGGACGGGTGGAGGGGCGCGCGTGCGGGAGCGCGGACCGCTCCCCTCCGGCGACGATGCACTCGAAGGGGAACCCTTCGCTCCCGGCGCGTCGGAGCTCGAACTCGAGTCGGCCGGCGATCTCGAGCTCGGTCTGGCCGGCGCGGATGGTAGGAAGGGTCCGCTCGAGCGCCGTCTCGGCGATGGCGACCGCGGTCCGGATGCGGCTGAGCTCCCCGTCGTCCTTCGACTCCCGTAACGCCTCCACGAGGTGCGTCGTGGCGCGCCAGTGGAGCATCCCGCCCTCGCACGCCTCGTCGAGGAACCGATGGGCCTCACGGTGGGAGAGGTGGTCGGTCTCGAATCCGATGAGCCGTGGGCCGCCGGGACCCGCACGGAGCGCCGTGAGCACGGCGCCCCAGAGCGAGTGCGGCTCCACCAGAGCGCGCACCCCCGGGCCGATCTCCGTCTTGACCTGCGTGGCGTATCGGAAGTCGGTCCAGAGCGTCGCCTCCCCCGTCGCCGGGACGAGGAGGATCGCGTTCGATCCCGAGAAGCCGCTGAGGTACCGGATGTTCGGGAGCGCGCTCACCAGGAGCGCGTCGAGGCCGGCGGACCCCAGCGCCCCCTGCAAGCGCGCGAGGCGCTCTGCGCCGGCGCTCACCGCCGCTCAGGCCTCGGCATCAAGCGCATCGCAGATCGCGTGCTCGATCGCCAAGTGGATCTCCTGCGCCCGGTCGGTCCGGTCGGTGGGCACGATCAAGCAGAGGTCGACCACGTCGCGGATGCGGCCACCGTCCTTGGCGGTGAGCGCGATCGTCCCGATCCCCATCCGCCGCGCCACCTCGGCGGCGCGGAGGCAGTTCGGGGAATTGCCGCTCGTCGTGTGGATCATGAGGAGGTCGCCGGGGCGCCCCAGCCCCTCGACCTGCCGACTGAAGATCTCGTCGAACGAGAAATCGTTGCCGCAGGCGGTCAGGTTCGACGTATCGGTGGTGAGGGCGATGGCTCGGATCGGCGCCCGGTTCCGGCGATACCGCACCATGTACTCCGTCGCGATGTGCTGGGCGTCGGCGGCGCTCCCGCCGTTGCCGCAGAACAGGAGGGTTCCACCACCGCGGACGGTGGTGCGGACGCGTTCGACGGCCGCGTCGATACCGTCAGCGAGCACCGCGGCGGCCCGTTGCGCCGTCTCGGCGAGATCGTGAAGGTGCGTCCGATGCGGCGAGGTCGTCATGCGCGGCTCCGTGGAGAGGGACCGGCGACGCCGATGCGCGCCGGCGACGGGCGAGTCACTGGCGAAGGGCGGCGAGGCGGGCCATCGCGGCCTCGGCGCGCCCCTGCACCGCGGTCGGTTCCGCCTCAAACGCCCAGGTGACGCAGGCGTCTGCGGCGAGGAGGTCGAGGGCGACGGCGCGGGCGGACCCGCGCGCACGGTCGGCGAGGACCTCATCGAGGAGCCGCGCCGCCGCGTCGAGCAACGCATCGGCGACCGGCTGCCCGGTGTCGGGGACGTCGGCGAGCACCTCGCGCACGCGCGCGACCACCCCATCGGGCGCGCCGACGGCGGCGGTCATCACCCAGTCGTCCGCGCGCCGCACCTCAGCCCGCCCCGACCGCCGCGCGCACGACCTCCGCCACGACCGCGGGCATCCCCGCGACCTCGGCGGCGCCGACGCCGGCCTGCGCCATGTGGTCCTTCCCGCCCCCGCGGACGCCGGTGCGGGCGGCGATCCCCTTCACGAGGCCGACGGCGGTGATGCCGCGGGCGCGGAGGTCGTCGGTCACGACCACAACAAGGGCGCCCTTTCCGTCCTCGAAGGCGGCGAGGAGCGCGCCGACCCCGCTCCCGAGCTGCTCGCGGACCACGTCGCCGAGGGCCTGCAGCGCCTTCATGTCGTCGGCCTGCACGACCTTGCACACGAGCGTGCCACCGCCCGCGAGCGCCTCGCCGCCGGCCAGGAGGTCCGCCGCCTGCCCCCCCCCGCCGCGGAGCGCCTCCTCGAGCTTCTTTTCGAGGCTCCGCTTCTCCTGCAGGAGCGCGTCGAGTTTGCGACCGAGGAGCTCCGCGGTCGGCGTGTTCACCTTGAGGCGGTCCGCGACCTCGTGGAGCGCTGTCTCCCGCTGCCGCAGCAGCTCGTAAGCGCCCCGCCCCGTCACGGCCTCGATGCGACGCACGCCGGCGGCGACCCCGCCCTCGGCGACGATGCGGAAACAGCCGATCTGGCCCGTGTTGCGGACGTGGGTCCCGCCGCAGAGCTCGGTCGACCGGCCCGGGATGTCGACGACGCGCACGACGTCCCCGTACTTCTCACCGAAGAGCGCCATCGCCCCGCCGGCCACCGCATCGGCGTATGCCATCTCCTCGATGCGCACCTCGGCGTTGGCCCAGATCCCCTCGTTCACCATCTGCTCCACCGCCGCCGACTGCGCCGGGGTCAGCGGGCCGTGGTGCGTGAAATCGAAGCGGAGACGGTCGGGGGAGACCAAGGAACCCGCCTGGTGCACGTGCGCGCCGAGGACGTGGCGGAGCGCCGCATGCAGGAGATGGGTCGCGGTGTGGTTCCGCTCGGTGTCCCGGCGGCGCTCCGCGGGTACACGCGCCCGGACCATCTCGAATCGCGGTCGCCCCGTTGGCGTGCCGATGGCGGCCACGCGGCCGTCGAACTTCCGCACCTCGGCGACCGCGAGGGACCAGTCGCTGCCGACGATCTCCCCGCCGTCGGAGACCTGTCCCCCAGACTCCGCGTAGAAGGGCGACTCGCGCAGCAGGACGGCGACCTGTCCGCCGTCGAGGGTGCGGACCGCGGTGACGAGGCTCTCGACCTCGGTGTGCTCGTAGCCGACGAAGCGCCCCGTCGGGGACTCCTCGCCGCGCTCCCATTGATCGAGGTCATGGAGCTCGTCCGTCACGACCGAGATCCGGCGCGATTTCCGGTCCGCCTGCGACATCCGACGCTGCGTCTCGAGCGCCTGCTCGAAGCCGGCGATGTCCACCAGATATCCGCGCTCGCGCGCCATCAGCTCGGTGAGGTCGATCGGGAAGCCGAAGGTGTCGTAGAGCCGGAAGACATCCTCGCCGCTGATCGTGCCACGCACCGCGCTCGAGCCCTGGGTGCTGGCCGCCGGGGCGAGCTCCTCGAACCGGGAGAGTCCGCCCTCGACCGTCGCCAGGAAGCGCTCCTCCTCCGCGCGCGTCGTCTCCAGGATGTGATGCTGCCGCACGTGGAGCTCGGGGAACTGCTGCCGCATCTCGCGGAGCACGACCTCGACGACGTGGACGAGGGTCGGCTCGCGGCGGCCCAGGAGCCAGGCGTGGCGGACGGCGCGACGGAGAATCCGGCGGAGCACGTAACCGCGTCCCTCGTTGCTCGGGAAGACCCCGTCGGCGAGGAGGAACGCGACGGCGCGCGCGTGGTCCGCGAGGACGCGGTATGAGACCGAGTGCGGGTCGTCGTAGTCGTAGGGACGCCCGACGGCCTGCGCGACGGCGCCAAGGAGTGGCGCGAAGAGGTCGGTGTGGTAGTTG
>CAZGIE010000172.1:0-4140 GCA_964526485.1 uncultured Gemmatimonas sp.
CCCGACGCCACCTGGGAGCGCCGCGCGCCGCGGGCGATGGGGGTCGATAGTGCGAAGCTCGCCGAGGCGATCGCGTTCGCGGTGGCGAACGAGGCGAAGGCGCCGCGGGATATGGAGGAGAACCACTACCGCACCTTCGGGCGCGAGCCGTTCGGGCAGGGGATCGGGCCGTTCGCGCCGCGTGGTGAGCCGACGGGGGTGATCCTCCGCAGCGGGTACATCATCGCGAGCTGGGGGGACCCGGACCGCGTCGATATGACGCACAGCGTCACCAAGAGCTTCCTCTCGACGACCGTCGGCCTCGCCGTCGACCGCGGGCTGATCGGCTCCGTGCGTGACACGGTCTGGCGCTCGCAGGCGCCGACCTACCGCCTGCGGCTCACCGCACCGGCGGAGCCTGGCACCACGACGGGCGAGTCGATGTTCCTCGACCCGTGGAACACGCCGCACAACCGGTCAATCACGTGGGACGACCTGCTGCGGCAGACGAGCGATTGGGAGGGGACGCTCTGGGGGAAGCCTGACTGGGCGGACCGCCCGTCGGCGAATCCTGCCGAGTGGCGCACGCGGCCGCGCGCGCGTCCGGGGACCACGTACGAGTACAACGACGTACGCGTGAACGTGATGGCACTCGCGGCGACGAACGTCTGGCATCGGCCGCTTCCTGAGGTGCTGCGCGAGTTCGTGATGGACCCGATCGGGGCGTCGCGCACCTGGCGCTGGAACGGCTATGACAACGCGTGGATCACGCTTGACGGGCATCCGGTGCAAGTAGTGAGCGGCGGCGGCCACTGGGGGGGTGGGATGTTCATCAACGCGTGGGATCTCGCGCGTTTCGGCCTGCTCACGCAGCGGCGCGGGATGTGGGGGGTACGTCGTATCCTCTCCGAGCCGTGGGTCGCGCAGGCGCTCACGCCGACGGGGCCACAGCCGACCTACGGCTACATG
Organism: uncultured Gemmatimonas sp.; assembly: GCA_964526485.1. GTDB lineage: Bacteria > Gemmatimonadota > Gemmatimonadetes > Gemmatimonadales > Gemmatimonadaceae > Pseudogemmatithrix. The sequence continues at coordinate 949 of CAZGIE010000172.1, forward strand.
AACTGGTTCCTCAACACCGATCGGAAGTGGATGCCGAGCGCGCCGGCGAGCGCGTTCGGGCACGTCGGCAACGGCACGAACCTCGTCTTCGTGGCGCCGGAGCAGGACCTCGTGATCGTGGTTCGCTGGATCGAGAACAACGCGATCGACGCGTTCCTCGGGAAGGTGCTCGGCGCGCTCGAGTCCCGGTAAGATCACCCTGATGCGGAGCGATGCGATGCAGATGCGACTGAAGGGAGCCCACGCGTTCGCGGGATCGCTCGTGGTGGGATCGCTGGTGGTGGCATCACTCGTCGCGGCGCCGCTGCGCGCGCAGTCGTCTTCCGCGCCGCCGACCTGGTCGGTGCTCGTGCGCGGCGGGACCGTCGTGGATGGCACCGGGGCGCCCGGGTATCGCGCCGACGTCGCGTGGCAGGGGGACCGTATCGTCGCGGTGAGTCGCACCCCACTCGATCCGCGGCGCGCGGCGCGGGTGGTCGACGCGACGGGGCTGGTGGTGGCGCCGGGATTCATCGATCTGCATGCGCACCTCGAGCCGTTGCTCCAGAAGCCCGCGGCGACGAGCGCCGTCACGCAGGGGGTGACGCTCGCCCTCGGTGGCCCCGACGGGAGTGGGCCCTTCCCGCTCGCCGCCTACGCCGACAGCGCCGACCGCCTCGGCCTCGGCATCAATGTGGCGTACCTCGTGGGACACAACACCGTCCGCACACGCGTGATGGGGACGGAGAACCGCGCGCCGACATCAGATGAACTTGCGCGGATGGTCGCGCTCGTCGGGCAAGGGATGGCCGAGGGGGCGTATGGGATGAGCACCGGGCTCCGGTACGTGCCCGGGTATTACTCGACGACGGACGAGGTGGTGACGCTCGCGCGTGCGGCGGCGTCGGCGGGGGGCATCTACACGTCGCACCTGCGCGAAGAGGGACTCGGGCTCCTCGAGGGAGTGGCGGAGGCGATCACGATCGCGCGGGATGCGCGGATCCCGGTCGTGCTCACGCACCACAAGGCGGTGGGCCAGCCGATGTGGGGGAAGAGCGTCGTGACGTTGGCGATGGTCGACTCCGCCCGGGCGCGTGGCCTCGATGTGATGATCGATCAATACCCGTACACCGCGAGCCAGACGAGCCTCGCCGTGCTGTTGCCGCCGTGGGCGCTCGCCGGCGGACGTGCGGCGCTGCGACGGCGCGTGGCCGATCCGGCGCTCCGCGACAGCATCCTGCGTGGGATCGTCGAGCTCCTCAAGACGGATCGTGGCGGCGGTGACACGCGCCGGGTGCAGTTCGGCGAGGTGACGTGGGATCGCTCGCTCGAAGGGCGGACGCTGTGGGATTGGGCCGAGCGGCGCGGGGTGGGGCCGACGATGGAGGCGGCCGCCGTGCTCGTGCTGGAGGGGGAGCTCAACGGCGGTGCGTCGATGGTGTATCACATCATCGACGAAGGGGATGTGCGGCGCATCATGACGCATCCGCAGACGATGATCGCGTCCGACGGCCGGCTCACCGATCCGGGCGAGGGGGTGCCGCATCCCCGGGCGTACGGGACCTTCCCGCGCGTGCTCGGCGAGTACGTGCGCGCGCAGCGGGTGCTCACCCTCGAGGCGGCGGTGCACAAGATGACCGGGATGCCGGCGGCACGGCTCGGGCTCACGGGGCGGCGGGGGTGTCTCGCGGCGGGGTGCGCGGCGGACGTGGTGCTCTTCGACCCTACGACCGTGGGGAGCCCCGCGACCTTCACGCAGCCGCATCAGTACGCCACGGGGATCCCGTATGTGTTCGTGAACGGGGTGGCGATGGTGGATGGCGGGCGGGTCACGACGGCGCGGCCGGGGCGGGTGCTGCGGCGCGGGCGGTGACGCGCGCGGCGATCGTCGCCGCCCCGCGCGTGTCGTGTCAGCGCCGCCCGGTGCGCTGGCGCTCGATGAAATCCTTCGTCCAGTAGATCACGAGCGCACAGGGTTTCGGTTGCGACGTGGGCCAGGCGAGCCGCTTGTACGCCGCCGGCACCTTCTCGTAGACGTCGTAGTGCTCGATCGCGACGATGTCGGCGGGGCGGACGTTCTCGAGGTTCGCGGTGCGCTCCCGGCCGTTCCACCCCGATTCGAGACAGCGCCACCCCGTGGTGCTCTCGACGTCCCAGTCCATTCCGAGGATCGGATCGGGTACCTGTACGTTCCGGAGCCCGGGCATCCCCTCGAACATGTCGGCCCAGAAGTGCGGGCGGAGCGCGCCGATCTCCTCGAGGCCGCGGAACTCGCCCACGCAGGCGCGGCGCCGGCACTCGAAGCCCGAGAACTCGTACGCCGCGCCTCCGTCGTGCGAGACGATCCGCACCGTGTCGATGAGCTGCACGATGCGGCGGAGCCGGAAGGTGAGTTCCGGCACGTTCGCGTCGAGCATGTTGATGGCGCGGTCCGCGGGCTGGTAGCCGGGATAGCGCGCCATGATGAGCTGCTGACCGAACGGGAGCCGCGCGAGCGCGAAGCGCCCCTCGCGGTCGGTCCGCGTGCTGCGCTTGCCGTTGACGGAGAGCACCTCGACGCCGGCCAGGGGCCGCCCGGTCGTATCGGTGACGACGCCGCGGAGCACGCCCTCCTGCGCGATGGTGCGCGCGGGCATGGCGCCGACGAGCGCGACGAGCACGAGGAACGCGGCGCGCATCACCCCACTCATCGCGCGAGCCGTTCCACGAAGGCCTTCCGCGCCTTCGCCACCTTGGGCGCTACGACGGCGGCGCAGTACGGGTTCTGCGGGTTCCGCGCGAAGTAGTCGTCGTGGTACGCCTCGGCGGGCCAGAACCGATCGAGGGGGCGGATCTCCGTGACGATCGGGGCGGGCCAGTGCGCCTGTGCCGCGCCGCGCGCCGCGCGCGCCTCCGCCGCCTGCGCGTCGTCGTGCGTGAAGATCGCCGAGCGATACTGCGGGCCGACGTCGTGGCCTTGCCGGTCGCGCGTGGTCGGGTCGTGGATCGTGAAGAAGACGTCGAGGAGGTCGCGGTAGGTGATCACCTGCGGGTCGTAGCTGATCTGCACGACCTCCGCGTGGCCCGTCTGCTTCCCGCAGACCTGTTCATAGGTCGGGTGCGGCACGTGCCCGCCGGCGTAGCCGCTCTTCACCGCGTGCACGCCGCGGAGCATCAGGTAGACCGCCTCGAGGCACCAGAAGCAGCCGCCGCCGAGGGTGGCGGAGGACAGGT
>CAZGIE010000173.1:0-1831 GCA_964526485.1 uncultured Gemmatimonas sp.
CCCGTCGCCACGTCCCAGAGACGCACCGTGTTGTCCCAGCTCGCCGAAGCGAGGAGCTGACCGTTCGGCGAGAAGGCCACGCCCGCGACGACGCTGTCGTGCCCCGTCAGCGTCGTCGTGATCGCCCCCGTCGCGGGATCGATCAGCCGCACCTTCTTGTCCCACGCCGCGGTGGCGACGACCGTTCCGGTGGGCGAGTACGCCACACCGAGCACGGTCACGCCGTTCGGGAAGATGCGCAGCGAGGGATCCGACGCCGGCGCGGCGGGACGTGACGCGCTGTCGGCCCCAGCCTTCGGCTGCCCTTTCGCACCGCCGCCCTTCCCACCGGTGGCCGGCGCCGTCACAGGGGGCGTCACGCGTTCGACGGTCCCCTTCCCCGCCCCCCCCTTCTGCGCTGATGCGGGCACCGGCACGAGCCCCAGCAGCACCGCGAGAGCGATCGGGAACCCCCGGCGACCGAAGCGGCGCAGCAGGGCGGAACGGCAGGACGAACGGCGCATCAGAACCCCCCAGCGGCGGCGCGTGGACATAGAGGCTACAATAGCGTCCGCATCGAGCTGGCGCACCCACCCCCACGAGCCCCTCGCTATGGATCGTCGCACCTTCCTCCAGTCGACGAGCGCCCCGTTGGGCGCGGCCGCCCTCGCCTCGCTCCTCCCCGAGCCGGCCAGCGCCGCCGGCACGAAACCGCGATCGCACAGCACCGCCCCGACCACCGACGTCGTCGTGATCGGCGCGGGCGCCTTCGGCGCGTGGACCGCCCTCACGCTCCGTGAGATGGGCCACCGCGTCACCCTCGTCGATGCCTACGGCCCCGGGAACTCGCGCGCCACCTCCGGCGACGAGACGCGGCAGATCCGCGTGGGATACGGCGACCGCGAGGGCTACGCCCGGATGGCGCAGCGCGCGATGACCGCCTGGCGCGCCCGCGAGGCCGAGTTCGGCGTCCCGCTGCTCACGACGACGGGGCGCCTCGAGATCGCCCCCGAGTGGACGCCCTCGCTCCGCGCCACGCAGGCGATGCTCGCCCGCCTCGGGGTCGCCACCGAGGCGTTCACCGTCGACGAGCTCCGCCGGCGGTACCCGCAGATGGGATTCGACGGCATCGGCGTCGGGCTCCTCGAACCCGGGGCGGGGGTCGTCCGCGCGAAGCAGGCGATCCTCGCCGCCGCGGACGCCTTCCAGCGCAAAGGCGGGACGCTCGCGATCCAGCGCGCCGTCCCCGGCCGCGCCGAGGGCGGGCGCCTCGTCGACCTCACCCTCGCCGACGGCGCCCGACTCGCCGCGCAGCAGTTCGTCTTCGCCTGCGGCCCTTGGCTCCCGAAGGTCTTTCCGGAGCTGCTCGGACGCCGGATCCGCGTGCCGAAGCGCGACGTGCTCTACTTCGGCGTCCCCGCGGGGGATCCGCGGTTCGTGCCCCCAGCGCTCCCGAACTTCTCGGAGAGCGCCTACTACGGATTCCCCAGCATCGACGGCCGCGGGGTGAAGGTCTGTCCCACCAACGGACCCGACGCCTGGGATCCCGACACCGACGAGCGGATGGTCGACCCGATGCAGGTGCGTCGGGCGCGCGCCTATCTCGCGCGCCGATTCCCCGCCCTCGCCGCGCAGCCGATCACGGAGACCCGCGTCTGTCAGCTGGAGAACACCGCCGACGAGCACTTCATCGTCGACCGGCACCCGGACTTCGCGAACGTCCTCATCGCGGGCGGCGGCTCCGGCCACGCCTTCAAGCACGGCCCCGCGCTCGGTGACTACGTGGCCCGCCGCGCCGTGGGTGACGCGACGGACCCCGCGTTCGACGCGATGGTCCGCCTGGCGCGCTGAC
>CAZGIE010000173.1:1931-4023 GCA_964526485.1 uncultured Gemmatimonas sp.
CGCGCCTCCGCGAGCGCCGCGCGATGCGTCGCCGTCGGCCCGTGCATCGTGGCCTGACGGACCCCGCTGCCGGTGAACGCCCCGAGGATGCGCGAGAGCGCCGCGGCCTCGCGCCGCATCCCCTTCGCGGTGAGCTGCGCCTGCACGTCGAGCACCTCGAGGAGGAAGGCTTCGCGCGCGCGGTGCTCCGCGACGGTGACGTCACTCGTCGGATCGCCTCGCACCTCGAAGCGCTGCGTCACCTTCACCGCGCCGGCCTCCATCGTCACCGTGTAGGTGCCCGGCGCCACGTGAAAGCCGCGCGCGCCGATGTCGTGCACCGGCACCGGGAGCGCGGGGCGACGCGTCGCCCCGCCGCCGCGCGTCATCCCGCCCGCCCCCGCCGGCGGACCGCCCTCCTCCCCGCCGCCGAAGCCGAAGCCCCCGGCGACCGGCGGCCACCGCAGGTCCCACGACACCCGATGCAGGACACCCCGCGCCGTCGGCCCGGTGAAGCTCCGCACCACCCGCCCCGCCGCGTTGGTCACGGTGAAGCGCACCGTATCCACCGGCTGCGCGAGGTGGTACGTGAACGTCGCCCCCTCGGCCGGGTTCTCCGCGGCGTAGATCGCGTGCGCCGCGGTCGAGACATCCGCACGGTAGAGCGTCAGCGTCGCGCGGCGCACGGGGAAGAGCGTCGCCGGGGTGCTCGCCACCGTCGGCGTCCACGCCGCGAGCGGCGAGGCGTCGTCGAGCACCCAGATCGAGCGCCCGTGCGTCGCGAGCACGAGGTCCTTGGTGCGCGGGTGGATGACGATGTCGTCATAGCGCGTCGGCGGCAGGTTAGCCGCGAGGCGGGTCCACGTGGCGCCGGTGTCGACACTCACGTGCAGGAAGCGCTCGGTCCCGGCGACGAGGACGTTCGGCTTCCCTGGATACTCGGCGATCGATCGCACCGGGTTCCCATCCGGGAGCCCCGCCGCGATCGACGACCAGCTGCGCCCGTAGTCCGTCGTGCGGAACAGGTACGGCCGGAAGTCGCCGCTGCGGTGGTTCTCGATGCTCACCACCGCGCTGCCCTTGCCCGCGGCCGAGGCGACGATGCGATCGATGAACGCGCCATCGGCCACGCCCCGCAGGTTCCGCCCGACCTCCGTCCAACTCCGGCCGCCGTCGCGCGAGACCTGGATGTTCCCGTCATCGGTGCCCGCCCAGAGCACGAGCGAATCGAGCGGGGACTCCGCGACCGTCGTGATCTCGCTGAAGCTCGACTCGCCGTCGTTCCGCGAGAGCCGGATCGCCGTGTTCGGCACCCCGGCGATGGGCAGCGTGTCACGATTCACCTGTCGGGTGAGGTCCGCGGTCGCGGTCCAGGTGACCCCGAAATCCCGAGAGATGAGGAGCTTGTTCGCGCCGAGGTAGACGGTGCCAGCCCGATGCCGCGAGGCGACCACCGGTGCCGTCCAGTCGAAGCGATAGCGCTCGCCGGTGGGGGCCTGCGGCTGGATATCCCACCGGTCGCCCGTCACGACATCGACCCGCGTGATGCTCCCGCCGCTCGAGGTCGAATACAGGTACCGCGGCCCCTTCAGGTCGACGGCGTGTCCGGTGCCGTCGCTGAAGCCGATCTGCACCCAATCCTGGTTCAGGATGCCGAGCCAGTGCGTCGTCGCGCTCGGTCCCATCCACGAATGCGCGTCCTGCATCCCGCCGTAGATCCAGTACGGGTCACGATCGTCGACCGCGATGCGATAAAACTGCCCGATCGCGAAGTTGTTGATGCGCGCGTACGTGTAGCCGAGGTCGTGGCTCTCGTGCAGCCCGCCGTCGCCGCCGAGCAGGAGGTGCCGCGGGTCGCGCGGATCGATCCAGAGCGCGTGGTGGTCGTCCTTGAGACCGAGGTCGTATGTCGGCGAGTTCGGCATCGGCTCGAAGGTCGCGCCCCCGTCCTCACTCTTCGCCGGCTGGACGCCCATCATCCAGACACGCTGGTCGGTGGTGGGGTCGATCGTCGGCTTGCTGTAGTACATCGGCCGCGGGTTCATCGGGCTCATCCGCCGCCAGGTCGTCCCCGCGTCCTCGGTGCGATACGTCCCGCCGGCGGTCGGATGCT
>CAZGIE010000174.1:0-3999 GCA_964526485.1 uncultured Gemmatimonas sp.
TCATCACGCGGGCCGACTTCACGACCTGCGGGAGGAACATCTTGCCGGCGCCGAAGAGGTCGCCGACGACGTTCATCCCCTGCATCAGGGGGCCCTCGATGACCTCGATCGGGCGGTCGTAGAGGCGCCGCGCCTCCTCGGTGTCCTCCACCACGAAGTCCGCCACGCCGTGCACGAGGGCGTGCACCAGGCGCTCGGTCACCGGCCCCTCGCGCCAAGCGAGGTCGACCTTCTTCCGCTGCGCCTGGCCCTTCGCCTCGTCGGCGACGGCGAGGAGCCGCTCCGTCGCGTCGGGACGCCGCGCGAGGATCACGTCCTCGACCCGCTCGCGGAGGTCGGCCGGGATGTCCTCATAGAGGACGAGCGCCCCGGCGTTCACGATCCCCATGTCCATCCCCGCCTTCACGGCGTGGTAGAGGAAGACCGAGTGGATCGCTTCGCGCACCGCGTTGTTGCCGCGGAAGGAGAAGGAGACGTTGCTCACGCCGCCGGAGATCCGCGCGTGCGGACAGCGCGCCTTGATCTCGCGCGTCGCCTCGATGAAGGCGAGCGCGTAGCGGTCGTGCTCCTCGATCCCCGTGGCGACCGCGAAGATGTTCGGGTCGAAGATGATGTCCTCGGGCGGGAAGCCGACCGCCTCGACGAGGAGGCGGTACGCGCGCTCGCAGATCGCCACCTTCCGCTCGACCGTGTCAGCCTGCCCCTGCTCGTCGAACGCCATCACGATCACCGCGGCGCCGTAGCGGCGCACCAACCGCGCCTGGCGCATGAACTCGGCCTCCCCCTCCTTGAGGGAGATCGAGTTCACGATCGACTTCCCCTGCACGCAGCGGAGCCCCGCTTCGATCACCGCCCACTTCGACGAGTCGATCATCACCGGGACCTTCGCGATCCCCGGCTCCCCGGCGACGAGGTTCAGGAAGCGCGTCATCGCCGCCTCGGCGTCGAGCATCCCCTCGTCGAAGTTGATGTCGATGATGACCGCGCCCGCTTCCACCTGCTGCCGCGCGACCTCGAGCGCCTCATCGTACCGCCCGCCGAGGATGAGGTCGGCGAACTTCTTCGAGCCGGTGACGTTCGTGCGCTCGCCGACGTTCACGAAGTTCGAGTCGGGACCGATGATCAGCGGCTCGAGCCCGGAGAGCCGCAGCCGCTTCGGGACCTCGGGGATCGTGCGCGGGGGGAGCCCGCGCACCGCCTCGGCGATCGCGCGGATGTGGTCCGGCGTCGTGCCGCAGCACCCGCCGACCAAGTTGACCAGCCCTGACGCCGCGAACTCGCGCAGGATCGACGCGGTGTACGCCGGCGTCTCGTCGTAGCCCCCCATCTCGTTCGGGAGCCCCGCGTTCGGATGCACCGAGACGCGGCAGTCGGCCACGCGCGCCAGCTCCTGCACGTAGGCGCGGAGCTCCTTGGCGCCGAGGGCGCAGTTGAGCCCGATGCTGAAGGGACGCGCGTGCATCACCGAGTTCCAGAAGGCCTCGGTGGTCTGGCCCGAGAGGGTGCGACCGCTCGCGTCGGTGATCGTCCCCGAGATCATCACCGGCACGCGCATCCCGCGCGCCGCGAAGACCTCTTCGACGGCGACGATCGCCGCCTTGGCGTTCAGCGTGTCGAAGATCGTCTCGATGAGGACGAGGTCGGCGCCGCCGTCGAGGAGCCCCTCCGTCGCCTCCACGTACGCGGTGACGAGCTCCGCGAAGGTCACATTCCGCGCCCCCGGGTCGTTCACGTCGGGGGAGATGCTCGCCGTGCGGTTGGTCGGGCCGAGCACGCCCGCCACCCACCGGGGCCGTCCGTCGCGCACCTCGAAGGCGTCACACTCGGCGCGGGCGAGCCGCGCCCCCGCGACGTTCAGCTCGCGGACCAACGCCTCCATGCCGTAGTCGGCCATGGCGATGGTCGTCGAGTTGAAGGTGCTCGTCTCGATGATGTCGGCGCCGGCCTCGAGGTAGGCCCGATGGATCCCCGCGATGATCGCCGGCTGGGTCAGGACCAGCAGGTCGTTGTTCCCGCGCAGGTCCCGCGGCCAGTCGGCGAAGCGCGTGCCACGATAGTCGGCCTCGGAGAGGCGATGCTGCTGGACCATCGTCCCCATCGCCCCGTCGACGATGAGGTGCCGCGCGGCGGCCTCGGTCTCGAGCTGTGCGAGGCGCGTCTCGCGGGTGAAGGGCGTCGTGGCGGCGCTCATCGGGCGCCCCCCGGCCGCAGGCCGAGGATGTGGCAGAGCGCAAAGGTCAGGTCCGCGCGGTTCAACGTGTAGAAGTGGAACTCCGTGACGCCCGCCTGTGCGAGCTGCTGGCACTGCTCCGCCGCCACCGTCGCGGCCACCAGCTTCCGCGTCTCCGGGTCGTGGTCGAGTCCGTCGAACATCCGCGCGAACGCCGGCGGTACCGTCGCCCCGGTGGCAGCGGCGAACTTCACCATCTGCGTGAAGTTCGTGACCGGCATGATGCCGGGGACGATCGGCACGGTGATCCCCGCCTTTCGCGCCCGGTCCACGAAACGGAGGTAGGTCCAGTTGTCGAAGAAGAACTGCGTGATCGCCCGCGTCGCGCCGGCGTCGATCTTCCGCTTGAGATTGTCGAGGTCCGCCTGCGGCGAGGCCGCCTCGGGGTGCGTCTCGGGGTACGCGGCGACGGTCAGTTCGAAGTCATGCCGCTTCCGCAGCCCCGCGACGAGGTCCGAGGCGTAGGCGTAGCCGTTCGAGGCCGGGGCGTAGGCTCCGCCTCCGGGGACGTCGCCGCGGAGCGCCACGAGGTGGCGCACGCCCGCCGCCCAATAGTCGTCGGCGACGGCGTCGATCTCCTCCCGCGACGCGGCGACACAGGTGAGATGCGCGGCCGGCACGAGCGCGGTCTCACCGAGGAGACGGCGCACCGTGTGATGGGTGCGTTCGCGCGTCGAGCCGCCGGCGCCGTAGGTGACCGAGACGAAGCGCGGAGCGAGCGGGGCGAGGCGCGTGATCGCGCGCCAGAGGGTCTCCTCCATCTCCGCCGACTTCGGCGGGAAGAACTCGAACGAGACCTGGAACGGAACGGGAAGGGCGAGGGTGCTCACAGCGGGGTCCAGACGCACGAAGCCCGGCGCGTTCGAGGCGCACCGGGCCGGCGCTTTAGCGGGATGTTTTACGTGGCCGCAAGTTGCCTCGAAATCGCCACGGGGAACGGTTGTCGCATTCAACCTATCATCCGGATGAACGGATGGCAAGCGGCGGGCCGATGACGGCGGCGGTGGGCGGGTGACGGCGGACGTGGGGCCGGGGCGCATCCTCCCCGCGTCGCTTCCGCCCTGGACGAGGATGCCCCGGTGGAGCTGTGGACCCCTCCCGCCCGGACCATGACCTCCTCCCACCCCTGCCGTTGGAGTGCCCACCATGTCCCACCCCACCCTCGGACGCCGGCGTCGCGTCCTCCCGTTCGCGCTCGTCGCCCTCGCCACCCTGAGCCACCCCGCCCTCGCGCAGACCGCGACGGAGGTGGTCGCCCAGTGCATCGACAAGGCGGCGGATGTCTTCGTCGGCTGCGTCTTGGACGAGCCCTGGTACACCGAGTCGCTCTGCTACGCGAAGTACGCGGCGGACAGTCTGCTCTGCGTGCCGTCGACGCTGTTGCGGCTCGTGAACCTGTGAGCCCCCGCCTCGTTCTCGAGGCGGTGAGCGTCGAGGGGCGCGAGGCGCGCCTCCTCGACGGGATCACGCTCACCGCGGCCCCGGGCGAGGTGCTCGGGGTCGCCGGGCCGAACGGGGCGGGGAAGTCGACGCTCGCCCGCGTCCTCCTCGGGGCGGCGGCCCCGAGTGCGGGGCGGATTCGCATCGACGATCTCTCCCCCGCGGCCTTCCGCGGGCGGTACGGCATCGGCTTCCTCGCGGAGGACGGCTCGCGCGCCTGGGAGCGGATCACCCCGCGCGACCTGCTCGGGATCGGCGAAGCGGAGTCCGGCCCGATCGACGACCATCCGCTCGCGGCCATCCTGCGGCTCGGGCCGCTGCTCGATCGC
>CAZGIE010000175.1:0-3983 GCA_964526485.1 uncultured Gemmatimonas sp.
CTACGGCCGGCGCGTCGCCCGCGGAACAGGCTCACCCAGGCGCGCCTCGCGCCGGACGTACTCAGCCGCCGCGGCGTGCGTGGCATACCAGACGTCGTCCCCCGCCTTCGCCGCGATGTGATCCAGCAGCAGTTCCAGCGCCACGATCCGCGACCGGTGTCCCGAGATATGCGGGTGCAGGGTCAGCGTGAACATCGTCCCCTCCACGTACGCCTTGTCGAACTCGTCCATCCAGACCCGCGCCACCTCGCGCGGCGGGCTATACCGCTCGCCCCGCGGGTCGAAGAGCGGCGCATCGTCGAGGATCCATTCGACCGGGATCTCGACGATTCCGGTCCGCTCGCCGCGCTGCTCCAGTTCGTACGGTCGCTCATCTGCCATCAACGAGCTCTCGTACCGGAACCCCATGTCCCGCAAGATGGTGAGCGTGTTCGGCGAGAAGTTCCACGAGGGCGCGCGGTAGCCCACGGGCCGCTGCCCCGTCATCCGCGTGAGATCGTCGACCGCCTTGCGCAGCAGGGCCCGTTCCGCGGAATCCGGGAGCGTCGTGTTCATCTCGTGGATCCAGCCATGGACCGCGAACTCATGACGTCCGCTCCGGGCGATCCGCGGCCCCATCTCCGGATGGAGCGCGAGGCTGACCGAGGGGATGAAGAAGCTCGCCGGGATCCGCCGCGCGTCGAGCAGATCGAGCACGCGCCCGAGGCCGACCCGTGCTCCATACTGCCCCATCGAGAGCGCGCCGACCGAGGTCTCACCGTAGCGCAGGGTGACCGTCTCGTTGTCGACGTCGAACGAGAGGAGGACCGCGACCTTCTTGCCGTCAGGCCAGCGGGTGGGCGTGAGGTCGCGGCCGGCGCGGACCGCGTCGACCGTCTTCGTGATGCTGTCCATCGTCCACTTCCACCCCGGAATGGCATCGGTGACCGGGACGGGCTGGGCCTGGGCGAGCAGACAGACCGGGAGGATGGACAGGATGAGCGCGAGGCGACGCATGCGGAGGGGGGCGGGAGGATGGCGTGAGGTCAGGCGGTGACGCCGCGGTTCGTCCGGGTGGGATCGCCGCCGTAGTGAGCGAGGAGCCGCGGATCCATCACGCGACGCCAGAGCGGCGGCACGAACGCCAGTAGGACCATCGCCGCATACCCGTGGGGGAGTCGGGGTGCCTCGGCCACGTGCTGCAGCGCCTGATAGCGACGCCCCGGATGCGTGTGATGATCGCTGTGCCGCTGCAGGTGGAAGAGGAAGATGTTCGATGCGATGTGGTCGCTGTCCCAGCTGTGCACGTGTCGGCACCGCTCATAGCGCCCGTCGGGAAGCCGTTGGCGCAGGAGCCCATAATGCTCGAGGTAGTTCACCGCCTCGAGGAGGGTGAAGCCGACCACCGCTTGAAGCGCGAGCCAGGGCGCGACCGCCGGCCCGAACGCGACCAGCAGACCGACGACGAGCACGGCCGTCAGGCACCAGCCCTGCACGACTTCATTGGCGAGCGTCCACGGCCTACGCCCGAGCTTCGCGAGCCGTGTCCGCCCGATGCCGAACGCGGAGCGGAGTGACCCGACGACGGTGCGCGGCCAGAAGGCGTAGAAGCTCTCGCCGTAGCGCGCGCTCGCCGGATCCGCTGGGGTCGCCACGTGCACGTGGTGCCCACGGTTGTGCTCGACATAGAAATGCCCGTAGCCGCTCTGGGTGAGCGCCAGGCGGCTGAGCCAGCGCTCTGCCGTCGCCTTCTTATGCCCGAGCTCGTGTGCGGCGTTGATCGCGAACCCCGCGACGATGCCGACCGTCAGGGCGAGGCCGAACGCGTCGGCGATGGAGAGGGTCCCCGACGCCCACTGCGCGCAGGCGAAGAGCAGCCCGGCATACTGCAGCGGAAGGAAGGCCATCGTGCACCAGCGGTAATAGCGGTCGTCCTCGAGCTGCTCGAGGACGCGCTCGGGCGGGTTCGTCGCGTCGGTGCCGAGCCAGCGGTCGAGCAGCGGGAGGACGAGGAAGCTGACGATCGGCCCAAGGTACCAGGCGAGCGTCGCTCCCGTCGTGCGGGCAAGAAACGCGGCGACAAAGGGGGAGAGTGGAATCGCCAAGGCGAGGAGCCAGGCGTACCGCTTGGGATCGGCGTGACGGAGGCCACCGGACGTCATGCCGCAACATACCCCGGGGAACGCGGACCCGCCGCTCGTGGTTGGTCGGGGACGGGGCGGCGCGCGCTCCGGACCCTCGTCCTGGAGCCGCTCATGCACACCCTCGCCATCCTCGCCCAGATCGCCGTCGCCTTCTCGGTCTTCTACGTCTGGATCTTCCGCTTCGACACCATCACCAGCGACTTCGAGCGTTTCGGCTACCCGCTGGTGTTCCGCAACGCGGTCGGGGTCGTGAAGTTGGTGATCGCGACGTTGTTGATCGTCGGTTTCTGGTCTCCCGCGGTCATCCCGGGGGCCACGCTCGGGATGGCGGCCCTGATGATCGGGGCGCAGTGGTCGCACTGGCGCGTCGCCAACCCGATGGCCAAGCGGGTGCCGTCGGCGATTCTCCTCGCGGCCTGCGCGCTGATTCTGGTCGACGCGCGCGGCGCCCTCGGCTGATCATACCGGCCGTTCGAAGTAGAGGGCGGCGAGGCACTGACTGTCCCGATACGGTGCGATCGGCCGGAATCCGAATCGCTCGTACAGGGCGATGGCGGGGGTCAGCTCCGGTGCCGTGTCGAGCCGGACGGCGCGGTAGCCGATACGGCGGGCGTGCGCGAGCAGGGCGTCGACGAGTGCCGCTCCGATACCGTGTCGGCGTGCGGTGGGGCGCACATAGAGCCGCTTCATCTCGCCGATCACGTCCTCCAAGGCGCTGAGCCCGACGCAGCCGACGGGCTCATCACCCAGCCGGGCAATCAGGAGCGCGCCCTGCGGGGCGACGAACGGCTCAGGCAACGCCGCAATGTCCGCGTCGATGGTGGTCCAGCGACCGGCGACATGCGGCAGCGCGGCATACTCTCGCATCAGAATGCGCGCCATTTCGATATGCGACGCCGGCGCATCGGTCGCGATGGTGTCGACGGTGATCATGTGCTCCAACGGCTCGCGCTCATGGGGGATGGTTTCAGAACCATCATCGTCCCGACTGCGCTCTGAAGTGCGCTACCAAGGCGTTTGCGTGGCCATGCCCGATCCCGTGCTCGGTCTTGAGGAGCACAACCATCTCCATATGCTTCTTGAGCTTCGCCGCCTTCAAGACCTTCATCCACACATCGATCGGCTTGCCATAGGTCTTCTCGATCGACGGAAAGCGGGTCCCTTCACCGGGTTGGCCATGGCGGCGTGCCTCGATTCACGTTGGTGGTGGTTGGCGAGGGTCGGTGACGATCGTCACGACCGCGACGACGTTGACGCCCCGCCAACCTACCGTGCTGCGGCGACCGCGGCGAACCGGTCGAGGATGGCCTGCCAGCCCTGCGCCTGCAACTCCCGCGAGTGCACCTGCTCGGCCTCGAAGCGCACCTCCACGTCGACGCCGCCGGATACCGCGGTGAAAGTGACGTCGACGGACCGGCCGTCGCCGATGCGATACGCCAGGCGATGCGGGGGCGTCACGACCTCCACCGTCCCCTCGAAGTCGAATCCCATCGACCCGTCCCTCGCTTCCATTCGGTAGCAGAGCCGACCGCCCGGCCGAAGACCGATGACCGCCTCCGGCGTATGCCAGTCATCGGAGGCCGCGTTCCATCGGCAGATATCGGCCGGGGTGGTGTAGGTCGCGAAGACGTGCGCGATGTCGGCATTCGCGATGTGGGTACGGACGACAAGGGGATTATGCATCGGTATCATTCTTTTGATGTGACAGAGGGGAGACGGACCCCCGACTCCCCTCCATGTACTTCGCATGTGGTATGAATTGTAACGACCCAAGACGTCGTAAGTCGTTGAGTTTCATATGGTTGGGGCCAGAATCGAACTGGCGAGCTTCAGCTGATGAGTCGCCGGAAGGGGGGTTCG
>CAZGIE010000176.1:0-2941 GCA_964526485.1 uncultured Gemmatimonas sp.
GCCGCCACCAACACCCTGACGCGGCGGAGCGGGAAGGACATCATCACCCGCGAGCAGTACGGCGACTTCGAGCTCGAGCTCGAATGGCAGGTCGGCCCCAAGGGGAACAGCGGAATCTTCTACCGCGCGACCGAATCGACCGACGTGATCTACGAGAACGCGACGGAGATGCAGGTCCTCGACAACGCGGGGCACCGCGACGGCGCGAGCCCCCTCACCTCCGCGGGCGCCAACTACGCGCTCTACGCCCCGGTTCGCGACGTCTCGCGACCGGCCGGTGAGTGGAACCGGGTCCGCATCGTCGCCGTCGGCCCGCACGTGGAGCACTGGCTCAACGGCGTGAAGGTGGTGGAGTACGAGGCGTGGACCCCCGAGTGGACCGCCAAGGTGAAGGCGTCGAAGTTCGACCAGTGGCCCCCCTATGGCCTCGCGCGGCGTGGCCACCTCGGGCTCCAGGACCACGGCGACGTGGTCGCCTTCCGCAACATCCGCGTCCGGGAGCTCTCGCGATGAAGGCCAAACTCGGTGCCATGATGTTCCTCCAGTACTTCATCTGGGGGGTCTGGTTCGTCACGATGGGGACCTACCTCGGGCAGACGCTCGGGTTCGACGACCAGCAGATCGGTCTGGCCTACGGCGCCACCGCCATCGCGGCGCTCGTCTCCCCCTTCTTCATCGGGGCGGTGGCGGATCGCTACGTGCACAGCGAGAAGCTCCTCGCGGCGTTGCACCTCGCGGGTGCGGCGGTGATGTGGATGGTCTCGCGGCAGGCGTCGTTCGACACCTTCTACCCGCTGCTGATCGTCTACGCGCTCTGCTTCATGCCGACGCTCTCCCTCACGAACTCCATCTCGTTCTATCACGTGAAGGACGCGACGAAGGAGTTCCCGCTCATCCGCGTCCTCGGGACGATCGGGTGGATCGCGGCGGGGATCCTCGTCGGCAAAGTGCTCAAGGCCGACAAGTCGGCGCTCCCGATGCAGCTCGCCGCGGGCGCCAGCGCCCTGATGGGGCTCTTCGCCCTCGCCCTCCCGGCGACGCCCCCCACGGCGGCCGGCCGCGCCTTCTCCGTGCGCGACGTGCTCGGGCTCGACGCGCTCCAGCTCCTCCGGCACCGTGACTTCCTCGTCTTCACGGTCGGGAGCTTCCTCCTCTGCATCCCGCTGCAGTTCTACTACACGTTCACGAACCCCTTCCTGAACGAGATCGGCGCACCGGAGCCGGCGTTCATCCAGACCTTCGGGCAGATGAGCGAGATCGGCTTCATGGTCGTTCTCCCCGTCCTGATGTCGCGGTTCGGCATCAAGGGGATCATGCTCGGCGGGATGGCGGCGTGGGCGCTGCGCTACTTCGCCTTCGGCGCCGGGGACGCGGGGCAGGGGATGTGGCTCATCTACGCCGGCATCCTCCTCCACGGCGTCTGCTACGACTTCTTCTTCGTCGGCGGGCAGATCTACACCGACCAGCGCGCCGGCGCCTCGATCCGCGGCGCGGCACAGGGCTTCATCAACTTCGTCACCAACGGCCTCGGCTACTTCGTCGGGGCGTTCGTCTCCGGCCGCGTGGTGAACCAGTACGCGAGCGTCGATCCCGCCACCGGGACGACGGTCCACGACTGGGCCCGCATCTGGCCGATCCCCGCCTACGGCGCCCTCGCCGTGCTCGTGCTCTTCGCGCTCACCTTCTCGGCCAAGGACGCCACCGCGTCCACGGCCCGCTGACCCCGGAGACCTCCCGATGACCCCACTCGATCGTCGCCGCTTCGTCGGCGGGATGGCCGCCGCCGGCGCCGTCGCCGCCATGCCGCGCGCCCTCCACGCCCTCGCCGACACCCCGGTGCAGCCGAACCAGAAGCTCCGCGTCGCCTGCATCGGCGTCGGCGGGATGGGCTTCAACGACGTGCGCGGGATGGCCGACGAGCAGCTCGTCGCCTTCGCCGACTGCGACTGGCGCTCCGCGGAACGCGCCTTCCGCACCTGGCCGACGGTCCGGCGTTACAAGGACTACCGCGAGATGCTCGAGAAGGAGGCGAACAACATCGACGCGGTCACCGTCTCGACGCCCGACCACGTGCACGGCGCGGCGGCGATGATGGCGCTCAAGATGGGGAAGCACGTCTACTGCCAGAAGCCGCTCGCCCGCACCATCGGCGAGGTGCGCGCGCTCAAGGCCGAGGCGGGGCGTCGCCCGCGGCAGGCGACGCAGATGGGGAATCAGGGCCATGCCGCGGAGGGGATCCGCCTCATCCGCGAGTGGGTGGAGGCCGGCCTCATCGGCCCCGTGCGGCGCGTGGAGTATTGGACCAATCGGCCGATCTGGCCGCAGGCGGTGAACCGGAGCACGCAGGCGCACAATGTGCCGGAGACGATGGATTGGAACCTCTGGCTCGGCCCGTCGGCGATGCGGCCCTACAACCCATCGTACGCGCCCTTCAACTGGCGCGGCTGGCTCGACTTCGGCACCGGCGCGATGGGCGATATGGCCTGCCACCTGATGGACGCCGCCTACTGGACGCTCGGGCTCAAGTATCCGTCGAAGATCACCCCGGAGAGCACGCTCCTCTACAGCGAGAGTTTCCCGGCGGCGGAGCGGATCACGTATGAGTTCCCGGCGATCGGGAACCGGCCGGCCGTGACGCTCGTCTGGCGTGATGGGTCGATCTTCCCGCCGGCCCCCGAGGGGTGGCCCGCGGACCAGGATTGGCCGTTCGATCGCGAGGGGGGGCAGGTCTGGATCGGCGACAAGGGGATGATCCTCGCGGGGACGTACGCCGAGAACCCGCGGCTCCTCGACCCGAAGGTCGCCGCGGAGGTCGCGGCGCGCCCGGTGCCGCCGAAGTACGCGCGCACGCGTGGCGTCTACCAGGAGTTCATCACCGCCTGCAAGACGGGTGGGCAGGGGGGGAGCGACTTCGCCGGCTACGCGGGCCCGATGACGGAGA
>CAZGIE010000176.1:2951-3968 GCA_964526485.1 uncultured Gemmatimonas sp.
ACCTGCTGAGGATCATTCAGAGCCTCGGGGTTTCAGGCGAGGATTCCTTTGACTACGTGGCCGTGGACATCGGTGAGCCGGAATTGGCGTCCTTGATAGCGAAATGTCAGAGCATCATGCCGAATGCCGAAGAGGTGCATGAGGGTTGCCTGTAGGTCGTGGATGTGGACCGGGTCTTTGGCCGTGTTGAAGGCGAAGTCATCGGCGTGCTCGCGGTGCGCATGGGGCGCACACTGGAGATGAACCCCGACACGGGGGCGATCACGAATGCGACGCCGCCGAGCGAGTGGGTGAATCCGACGTTCCGGAGTGGGTGGTCGCTCTGATCGTCGAAGCGTATGTGGATCAGCTCGAGACCGCCGTCGCCGCGGCCGCGAACGGCGCGGGGCGGCTCGAGCTCTGTGGCCCCGGAGAGGGCGGTCTCACGCCGTCACCCGAGTTGCTCGCGGCGGTGATGGCGGCGGTCGACATCCCCGTGCACGTGATGATCCGTCCGCGCACGGGGGACTTCGTCTACACCGACGCGGAGTTCGCGCGGATGCGCGACGAGGTCGCGATGGCGAAGGCGGCGGGCGCGGCGGGGATCGTCTTCGGCATCTCGCACCCGGACGGCACGCTGGACCTGCCGCGGATGGGGGCGCTGATCGCCGCGGCGCGGCCGCTCCGCATCGGCATCCACCGGGCGTTCGACGGCACGCCGGACCCGTACGTCGCGCTCGACCAGCTCATCGCGCTCGGCGCCGACGTGATCCTCGCCGCCGGCCACGCGCCCACGGCGGAGGAGGGGATCCCCTGTCTCGCGCGGCTTCACGCGCAGGCGGCGGGCCGGACCGTGATCATGCCCGGCGGGAGCGTCCGCGCGCACAACGTGCGGCGCATCATCCGCGAGACGGGCGTGCACGAGGTGCACGCCCGCGCGTCGGATCCCGAGGTCTTCGCCGCGCTCGTGCGCGCGGCGACCCAGCCCGAACACCGGCCCTAGGGCCGGCCCTCGGCGCCGGCCGTCAGCTCAGGGCT
>CAZGIE010000177.1:0-3959 GCA_964526485.1 uncultured Gemmatimonas sp.
GTGGTGAGCCGGCAGGTGAACATCACCGACGTCCCGGCGATCGTGACGGTGGCGATGTTCAACGGTGGCGTGCGCAACAACATCATCCCCGACACGGCGATGCTCGAAGGGACGATCCGCACCTTCGGCGAGGCGCAGAAGCGGCTCGTCTTCGCGGCGGTGCAGCGGACGGCGGAGCACGTGGCGATGAGCGCCGGCGCGACCGCCGAGGTGGTGATCGACTCCGGCTACCCGGTGACGGCGAACGACGAGGCGCTGACGCAGCGGATGCTCCCGTCGCTCGAGCGCGCGGTGGGGGCGTCGAACGTCTCCCGTTCCCCGATGAACACGGGCGCCGAGGACTTCTCGTACTTCCAACGGAAGGCGCCCGGGGTGTTCGTCTTCCTCGGGGTGAGCCCGCGTGATGCGGACCCGCGCACGATCGCCGCGAACCACTCGCCCTATTTCTTCGCCGACGAGTCCGCGCTCCCGCACGGGGTGCGCGTGATGAGCTCGCTCGCCGTGGACTACCTGACCGGCGCGACGCCGCGGATGTGAGTCAGGCGGCGAGCGCGGCGCCGCACCCGGTGCAGAACCGGGCCTGCGGCGCCTCGACCGCCGCGCCGCAGCGCAGGCAGCTGGCGAGCAAGGAGCACCCGCAGTCGGAGCAGAAGACCGCGTCGGATTCCGGCCGCGGCCCGCAGGTGACACAGCTCGAGGCGCGGGCCCGGGCCCGCGCGATCATCGCCTCGACCGGGTCGGGCGACACCGCTGTGCCGGTACCCGAGGCCGACGCGATGGTGGTCGCCTCGGCCTCGCGCGCCCGCAGCTCCGCGAGCGCGAGGGGGGCGTACCGCGCCCGCAGCGCGGCGTAGTCCTCGTCCGAGAGCTTCCCCGTCGCCTTGTCGAACTCGATCTCGCGCATCGCCTCGAGTGCACCCGCCTCCGCGGCATTGGCCGGCGCGGTGACGACGACCGGCGGGAGCGACGCACCCCCGCGCAGGAGCGGGAGGAGCACGTACACGAGCGCGGCGACCGCGAGCCCGCTACCGAGGAGGAGCGCCGTCACCCTCAGCCGTCCTCGCGCAGGACGCGGTCGAGGCGCGAGAGCTCTTCGGCGCTCACGCCGGGCACCGCAGCGGCGCCGGGCGCCGACGCGGTGCGGGCGGCCGCGGTGGCCCGCGCCTCGCGCGCCCACTTCCGGAGGAGCATCGTGAGCACGACCGCGCCGGTGGCCATCGCGACGCCCGGCGCCAGATACCCCGCCCAGTTGAATCCCTCCTTCTTCGGCGCGGTCAGCGCGACCTCGCCGTAGGTGGAGACGAACGCGTCGAGGATCTCCTGCGCGTCGTACCCGCCCGCGATGAGGCGGACGACGTCACGGTGCATCGCCGGCGAGACCTGACAGGTGAAGTCGGTCGTGCGGCACGTGTAGATGTCGAGGATGCAGCCGCACTGGCACTTGAGGCGGTGCTCGAGGGCGTCGCGCTCGGCGTCGGAGAGCCGCGGCGTGGCGCCGGGCTTCGGATCGCGGAGGGTCGGGCGATAGGCGCCCTGCTCCATCGGGGCGAAGTTCGCCGTGGGGGTCTCCTGCGCCCCGAGGGTGCGGTGCGCCACGCCCGCGAGAACGACCCCGCCCCCGAGGGCGCCCGCGCCGCGGAGCCACGCCCGACGCGAGACGGCGCGCCGACCGGTCACGCGCCGACCCCGACCGCCTGCGGCTCGAGCTCGGCCACGTAGCCCACCTGTCGGCGGCGACGGTCGTCGGTGGGCCACATCACGATGAGGCCGCCGATCGCCATCAGGAGCCCGCCGTACCAGACCCAGACCACCAGCGGGTTGAAGTTGATGCGGACCTCCGCGTCCTCACCGATCGCGCCCGCGAGCACCACGTAGACATCCTGGCGCTGCTGCGTGAGGATGCCGACCTCGGTCGAGGGCTGGAAGGTCGGGTTGCCGCGCGAATCGCGGTGCTGCCGCTTCTCGCTCGTGATCAGCGGGAGGCGCACGCCGTCGACCTCGGGGCGGAGCGCGAGGGTGAGCACATCGCGGTTGAGCGCCTTGAACTCGGAGAGCCCTTCGCTCGTGAAGGTCCAGCGGCGCCCGTACGGGTCGACGACGGTCGCTGACTCGCCGGCCGAGAGGGTGAGGTCGTACTCCTTCTTGAACGCCATCCCCGCGAAGGCGGCGAAGAGGATGACGATCCCCGCGTGCACGATGTAGCCACCGTAGCGCCGGCGGTTGCGCGCCACGAGCCGGCCGAAGGCGCGCAGCACGGGCTCGTCGTACATGCGTCGACGCGCACCGACGCCCTTCCAGAACTCCTGCACGATCGTCCCCGCGACGAACCCCGCGAGGGTCCAGGCGACGATGGGGGAGAGCTTCCGGATGCCGAGGACGAGGAGCGCCGCGCCGACGACGAGCCCGAACGCCGCCGGCCCCGCGAACTGCCGACGGATGTTGTCCACCGAGGCCTTCCGCCACGCGATGAGCGGCCCGATCCCGGTCAGCGCGAGGAGGAGGAGCCCGAGCGGGACGTTCACCGCGTTGAAGAACGACTCGCCGACCGTGATCTTCGTCCCGCGCACCGCCTCGCTGAGGATCGGGAAGAGCGTCCCCCAGAGGACACTGAAGGCGATGCCGACGAGGACGAGGTTGTTGTAGAGGAAGGCGGCCTCGCGGCTGATCATCGCCTCGAGCTGCGCCTGCGCCTCGAGATCGCGGAGACGCTGCGCCACCAACACGATTGTCGCCACGAGGGCGAGGACGAAGAAGGTCGCGAACCAGGCGCCGATGGCGCTCTGCGCGAAGGAGTGCACCGACTGGATCACCCCGGAGCGGGTGATGAAGGTGCCGAGGATGCTGAGCAGGAACGTCCCCACGACGAGGGTGACGTTCCACTTCCGGAGCATCCCGCGCTTCTCCTGGATCATGATGGAGTGCAGGAACGCCGTGCCCGTCAGCCAGGGGAGGAGGGAGGCGTTCTCGACGGGGTCCCACATCCAGTAGCCGCCCCAGCCGAGCTCGACGTACGCCCACCACATCCCCATCACGATCCCGAGCGTCAGGAAGACCCAGCTCACGAGGGACCAGCGGCGGACGGCGCCGAGCCACTCGGCGTCGAGGCGGCGGGTGACGAGCGCGGCGATGGCGAAGGCGAAGGGGATCGCGGTCGCCACGTAGCCGAGGTACAGGAGCGGCGGATGGATGGCCATCGCCGGGTTCTGCAGCTGCGGATTGAGGCCGCGCCCATCCGCCGGGACCCAGTCGAGCCGCTCGAAGGGGTTCGACGCGACGGCGGTCGCCATCACGAAGAAGAGGAGGACGAGCGCGTTGGTGCCGGTCACCCAAGGCATCAGCTCGCGATGGCGTCCCCGGTTGGCCCAGGTCGCGAGCGCCCCGTACCCGCCGAGCACAAGGCACCAGAAGAGGAGGGAGCCCGCCTGCCCGCCCCAGAAGGCGGAGATCTTGTAGATCGTCGGCAGGTTCGCACTCGTGAACGAGGCGACGTACCGGAGCGAGAAGTCGCTCGTCAGGAGCGCGGTCCAGAGGCCGGCGGAGGCGAGGACGACGAAGCCGACCCCGGCGTACAGGCCCCGCTCACCGGAGGCGACGAGGTCGGCGCGGCGCGTGGCGCCGCCGGCGAAGCTCAGGGTGGCGGACCACGCGCACATCAGCAGCGCGATCCACAGCGACAACTCCCCGACGAGGATCATCGCGGCGCGGCGTCGCCCGCCGCGCCGGTGGCGCGGTACTGCTCATGCACCTTCGCGGTGTCGTACCCCTCCGGGGCGGCCTCATAGCGCGAGGCGCACTTCGCGAGGAGGGTCGTCGCGCGGAAGACGCCATCGGCGCCGAGACGGCCCTCGACGACGACGTCGACGGAGTCGCTGAAGGTGTCGGGGATGAGCCCGACGTACTCGACCCGGTAGGTGGCCTTGCCGTCGGTCATGTCGAAGGTGACCCGCTTGCCGCTGGAG
>CAZGIE010000178.1:0-3909 GCA_964526485.1 uncultured Gemmatimonas sp.
AGTGCGGCGTGGTGATCGTCATCCACTCCGCCTCCGGGGTGGAGGCGAATTGGGCACCAGCCGGGGCCGCCACGAGGAGGGTGGCCGCGAGGGTGGCGAGGAGCGGGCGGATGGGCGTCAGGGAGAGGCGCGTCATGACCGAGAGTGGGTGGCGACTATGAGCGGACAGGCCAGAGCGGCGCCTGCCCGCGAATCCCGTACGTCCCCGTCGGGATTCCAGTTTCAGGGAAGTGTAGGAGGTGGACCAGGGTCAATCCACGTCCGCATCGCCACGGTCCCACCAGGCGAGGAGCGCTGGCGGCAGGGCGAAGGTGGTGAAAAAGATCACCGTCAGGAAGTTCTCCACGATCCCCTTGGGAATGACCGCGGGAAAGTTGAGCGCCAAGCCGGTCGCCGTCGGCGCCGGGGCGCGTGAGGCCACCTCGAGCGCGACATACGCCAGCACGAAGACCCAGAGCACGTAGTTCAGCGCAGCGCGGTGCGCCCGATCCCGGAGGGCGCGTTCCCGCTCGTCGATCTCGTGGTCCTCGCCATAGGCCTGATTCAGATACTGCGTGGCGAGGAGAAACATGCTCCCGCCCACCCCGAGCAGGGCGAGGAGCCCCACGACGCTCGCGAGTCGCGAGTCCTCGCCCAGGGAGAACTTCAGGAAGAACCACCCCCAGAGCGATCCGATACTGACCACCGAGAGCACCCGGGCCCATCGCGGGGAGATCGCGAGGTCGTAGCGATTCATCACGGACTTCGTCTTGCGCAGGATCACGGGGTCTCCGGTGTGGGGGGCACGCCGAGCTGATCGGCGAGCGGAGGGAAGGGTTCCAGCGAGAAGAGCATCTCGACACGCGCACCGAGCACCTGCGCGAGCCGCAACGCGAGTTCGACGCTCGGGCTGTAATCACCGCGCTCTAAAAAGCCGATGGTCTGCGGATTCACGTCCACCGCCTCAGCGAGCGCCTTGCGAGTCAGCCCCCGCTCGGCGCGGAAGAGGGCGATGCGGTTATGCACCACGGGAACCGGCCTCGGGAGAGCCCGCGTCGGCATCCGCATCCCCACGCGCGGCGAGGCGCCACGCCGCGACGTGCTGTGGGAGACTGAGCAGCGCGAAGTAGTAGAGGGCGATGATCCAGAAGGCCCAATACCCCCGCCCCGCCGAGACGAGACCGCTCACGACGCCGAGGACCACCATCGACACCGGGATGAGCGCCCGATACGCCGTGCGGTATGCGGCATCGCGGTCCCGACGCTCGATCTCATCGAGCTGGGTATCGCTGAGGTCGAAGATTCCCGACACACTCCCGTTGACCATCCCGGCGACGAACATCCAGGGGATGAAGAGCACGATGGCCGCGACCGCGAACCCCCAGAGCGGCATGGTGGGGTCGGTGCCGTGCCAGTGGAAGAGCAGCACTGGCACCGTCACGAGAAGGACCGAAAGCGTCGCCTGCAGGAGGCTCAGGCGCCGCCGCGCCTGAGACGTGCGGTACCGCTCCATCGAGGGATCGTCGATAGCCGTGGCGAGGGGACCTTGGCGAAGGTGTGCGCGGGATCGTGAGCTCACTGCGAGGAGTCTCCCTTGGTCGGCCAAAAGACGACGAGGCAGAAGAACGCCGTGCCGATCGCGATCCAGAATGCAGTCCACACCTGTCTGCCCTCCCAGAGGAACATTGTAAAATGATTTTTTGTTGCTTACAGACAATAAAACACGTGATTCGTATTGTCAATACGCAACATTCGCCGATGCTCCAGCCTCACGCGATCCGCCCCCCCCGGCATTGCGGCCCCCCGCCGACCCGAGTTCGACCCCGATGCCCCACCCCACCGCCGCCCGGCGCGCCCCCGACCGCGCCGCCGCACTACCAGCTCGAGGTGCGCCGCGCGGAGCGACTCGACACGCTGACCCTCCTCCTCGAGCCGCGGGACGCGGCGAGCGCCGACGCGGCGCGCGGGGCGGTCGCCGAGCTGCTCCACCGGGTGAAGGTGCACGTGGGGGTGACCTGCGACGCGCGCGTGATGCCGCCAGGGGCGATCCCGCGGTCCCTCGGGAAGGCGCAGCGGGTGGTCGACCTGCGCTGACCGCCGCGGCACGCGCGGCACCGGACAGCACGCGCTCGGCGCGCAGCGCCCCGCCGTCCGGGAATCCGCCACCGACCCTCAGGTGTATCATTCGATCGTGACCCATCTCCGCCCGATCGTCCCGCTCTTCGGCCTCGCGTGCGTCGTGCTGTCGAGCCTCGCTCACCCGTTGGACGCGCAGTCGCCCGCCGGAGCGAACGCCGCCGATACCGCGATCGCCGCGGTACCCGCCGACCCCCGCACCGTCGCGCAGCAGGCACAGTCCGATTTCGAGCGCTTCCGCCGGATGAATCTCCCTCGCTACCGAGGGAACGTCCCCACCGGACGCGCCTGCCCGGAACCGGTCGGCCTGAACTGGTGCTACTGGTACGACGAGACGAACAGCATGCCGCCGGAGCCGGACACCATCGCGCGGATGCGCGACCGGCTGCTCCGGACCCTCGACTCCCTCGGGACCCTCGAACCCGGCGACAACTGGATCAGCGGGCAGCGCGTCCGCTACGAGGTCGAGGCGAACCGCCCCGCGAAGGCGCTCGACGTGGCCCGCGCCTGCCGCACCGTCGGATGGTGGTGCGACGCGCTCGCCGGCCTCGCCCTGCACGAGATGGGCCGCTATGCGGACGCCGAGGCGACCTTCGAGCGCGTGCTGGCGGCGATGCCCGAACGGGACCGCTGCGAGTGGCGCGACCTCACGCCGTATCTCGACGAGGACACCCGTCGCGTCTACATCCGGACCCGGTGCGGGACGCCGGAGCGCGCGGCGTACGAGGCGCGCGTCTGGTGGTTCGCCCGCACGCGCTATGGGATGCCCGGCAACGACTCGCGCACCGAGCATTTCTCGCGCCTCACCTACGCGCTGATCATGCGCGAGGCCGCGAGCGCCTACGCCCGCGGCTTCGACGAGGCGGAGCGCGAGCTGCTGGTCCGCTTCGGCTGGCCGCGGCAGTGGGCCACCGAAGGCTTCGCGCCCGGGGGACGCCCGATCTTCTCCGGCGCCGACGACCCGTCGCTGCGCGTGAACGTGATCGGCGCCGAGCCGACGCCCGCACACCGCTTCATCCCACCCGCCAACGTCCTCACCAGTCCAGCCGCCTCCGATTCCACCGAATGGGCGGTGCAGCGCCCGCCGGTGGTCGCTCGCTACCACCCGAAGTACGCCTCGAAGCTCCTCATGCTCGAGCATCAGCAGGGGCTCTTCCGCCGTGGTGACACCGCGCTCGTGGTGCTGGCCTACGACGTCACGAAGGTTCCGGGCCTCGCGGGGCAGAGACTCGATGGCGCGCTCGTGCTCACCCCCGGCACGACGCCCGCCGGTCAGTCGACCATCCGCCGCGACATCCCCGCCCGCGGCACGCTCACCGTGCGCGCCCCCTGGGGCCCGCTCCTGATGAGCGCGGAGATCGCCGCCGACTCGGCGTCCACACTCGTCCGCGCGCGCTACGGCGTCCGCCCGCCCTTCGCCGTCGGCGCGCGCGTCTCGCTCTCCGACCTCGTCTTCTTCCGCCCCTACGGCGCCGACCCGACGACGGTCGAGGAGGTGCTGCCGCACCTCCTCGCCACCCAGAAGGTCCGGGCGCGCGAGAAGGTCGGCATCTACTGGGAGGCGTACAACACCAACCCCGCCGGCGAGCCGCTGACGATCTCGCTCGTGGTCGCCCCCGATGACACCGAACCCGAGGGTCGTGCCTCCCGCGCGGCGCGCACCCTCCGACTCGGCCGTGCCACCGAGCCCGTGAGTCTCTCGGTGCAGGATCGCTCGGTGCGCGGGGCACGCACGACGCCGCGCTCCGTCGAGGTCGACCTCTCCTCCCTCCGGCCGGGGGATTATCTCGTCCA
>CAZGIE010000179.1:0-3903 GCA_964526485.1 uncultured Gemmatimonas sp.
CGTCGATGCTGCGAGCCAGAAGGTCGACCATCTGATGGTGCTCGAGGAGCGCGTGCACCGTGCCGCGCGCGACCACGGTCGTGACGTCGTCGAGGGCCCGGTGTCCGCCGAACGCGTGGGTGATGCCGACGAGCGCGAGCGCCTCCGTCGGCGTCACAGCCCCGTCGCGTCGTGCAGGAAGGTCCAGGGGAGACCGAAGGTCTCGCCGAGGTGCGCGGCGAGGGCCTGCACCCCGAAGGTCTCCGTCGCGTAGTGGCCGGCGTAGATGATGACGAGCCCGTGCTCCACGGCTTCCACGGCGCTCCAATGCGGCCCCTCGCCGACGATCAACGTGTCGATCCCGGCCGCATACGCCTCCTGGAGCGTGCTGACCTGTGCCCCTGCCCCCGAGCAGATCGCCCAGCGACGCCTCCGATGCCCGGCGGGAAGCTGCGAGTGGACCACGTGATGCCCGAGCGTCGCCGCCCAGGTCGTGGTGCGCCCGATCAGTGCCATGGTGTCGAGGTCGGCCGTGCCCTGGACGCCGCAGTGGATCGTCTGGTACGCGGCGAAGCCGCCGCTCACCTGGAGGCCGAGGGTCTGCGCGAGGAGGGCGGAGTTGCCGAGGGTCGGGTGGGCGTCGAGCGGGAGGTGAGCGCTGTAGACGGCGATGTCGTGCGTGAGCAGCGTCTGCAGCCGGTGGTACATGGGTCCGGTGACCGGGGTGAGCCCGCCCCAGAAGAGCCCGTGGTGCACCAGGAGGAGGTTCGCCCCGGCGGCATGCGCCATCTCGATCGTGCGCTGTGAGGCGTCGACGGCGGCGCCGATCTTCGTGACCGGCCCGCGGTGCGCGACCTGGATGCCGTTGAGTGCGGGTGGGTAGTCGGGGGTCGTGCTGATCTGGAGCAGCGCATCCGCGTGCGCGGCGATCCGTTCGAGTGTGACGGATGTCATCGGGTCCCCTCCCTCCGGCCGCCCGGGTGCGTCATCGGGTGATCGAATCCACGGAGAAGCGTCCCGCCACGATCGCGGCGCGAACGGAATCGATGCGCGCCGCCGTGGCTGCCGGGATCACAGAGAGGCCGGGGTTGGGGACCCACCGCACGACGTCGGAGGCGGTGCGGAATTGGATCGTCGGCTCGATCGCCTCTCTCCCTTGTACGCGGCGCGCGAGAAGGAGGAAGGCGTGTGGGACGTCGATCACCACCGAGCCGAGGGTCACCTCCGGGGCGACGCCGTTCTGATCGGCGTTGGCGCCGATGATGTAGACCCCCTTCGACTGTCGCACCGCCTGGAAGATCCCCAGGCCTGCGGCGTCGGCGTTGTGCCAGATGACGTCAGCCTTTCGGGCGATCTGTGCGAGCGCCTGTTCCTTCGCGGCGCTCGCATCGTCCCAGTTGCCGACGTAGGAGGTGAGCACCTGGATATCGGGGCGGACGGCACGGGCGCCGGCTTCGAATCCGGCGAAGCCCGCCTTCACCGGCGGGAGCTCCGTCCCGCCGATCACGCCGAGGATCCCCGTCTTCGAGACCGCGGCGGCGGCCATCCCGGCGAGATACGCCGGTTCATGGAAGGCGAACGCCAAGGCGATCACCGTGGAGTCGAGCCCTTCACCCCCGGTCGTCGCATAGCGCGTCTTCCGGTAGAGCGGGGCCACGCGCCGCGCGGCCTCCTGGAACTCGAACCCGTGTCCGATGACGAGGTCATACCCCTGTGCGCCATACTGCCGGAAGTTCTCGTCGAACTCGGCTGGGGTCTTCGTCTGCATGTGGCTGATCGCTCCCCCCAGCGAATCGCGGATCCGCTCGAGCCCGGTATAGGCGGCGGCATTCCAGGCCTGATCAGAGATCGGCCCTGGCGTCAGCAACGCGACACGAAAGGCAGAGTCAGAAGATGAATCCCCGGTCTTCCCGCCACAGGCGACCGAAAGGATCGCGCTGTGGAGAACGACAATCACTCGGAGCATCCGAGCGCTTGGAATATTCTTCAAGATGTTGAATGACAATGAGTTATCCGTTGTAAGGCATCCCTTGAGCGATTTGCACATTCCGTGTGGAATGCATCGCGGGAGGCATCAGTGATCCAGTGGGGTCCCGAGGAGCAGTTCGGCGAGTCGTTCGAAGTCGTCTGCGGAATAGAAGGTCAACCGGATCTCGCCGCTGTTCGTGCCCGTCTGCACGATCTTGGTATCGGTGCCGAGCCGTTTGCGGATCTCATCCTCGACCCGGCGCACCTCCGCGGTGCGGAGGTCGGGGGACTTGGTCTGCGCCGCTGCGGCCGCGGCCTTCTTGGCCGCTCCCTTCGGCCCGGCCTCGCGGACCTGTCGTTCCACCTCGCGCACCGACCACCCCTCGGCGATGGCTGAGCGGGCGACGTCCGCGATGCGGGTCTCGTCCCCGATGCCGAGGAGGGCGCGAGCGTGGCCGACGCTCAACTGCCCTTCGCGGACCATCCGCCGGACGGAGGCAGGGAGGGCGAGGAGGCGCAGCATGTTGGCGACCGTGGAGCGGTCCTTGCCGACGATGTCCGCGACTTCCTGCTGGGTGAGGGTGAAGTCGGTGATGAGCTGCTGGTAGCCTTCGGCCTCTTCGATCGGGTTGAGGTCGGCGCGCTGCAGGTTCTCGACCATCGCGAGCGAGAGGAGGGTCTTCTCGTCGACGTCGCGGACGATGGCGGGGATCTCGGTCCACCCGAGGCGCTGGGCGGCGCGGAAGCGCCGTTCGCCGGCGATGAGCTCGTAGCCGCCGCCCTGGGGGGCGGGACGGACGGTCACCGGCTGGAGGAGGCCGCTCACGCGGAGGGAGGCCTCGAGGTCGGCGAGGTCCTCCGCCTTGAACTCCTTTCGGGGCTGGAGCGGGTTCGGCCGGATCTGGGCGAGCGGGAGCGGTCGGAAGGGGGTGTCGTCGGCGGTGGGGCCGGTGGCGCTCGGCGGCGTGGCGCCCGCCGCGGCCGGGGTGGTGGTGGCCGTCGGGGTCGCTGGGGCCGGCACCACCTCGGTCCGGGCGGGGGCCCGGGCGAGGAGGGCCTCGAGGCCGCGTCCGAGTCGTCGTCCCTTGTCGGTGCTCATCGTGCCGTCCCGTCGCAAGCGGTGGTTATTAGTTTCATTGTGCTACTAAATCACCCGGCCCGTGTGCGGGCGATCAGTTCCTGGGCCACCTGCAGATAGTTCTGCGCGCCGATGGAGGCCACGTCGTACAGGATGATCGGCTTGCCGAACGAGGGGGCCTCGGCGAGTCGGATGTTCCGTGGGATCACCGCCTCGAAGACCTTCGCGCCGAAGTATTCGCGCGCGTCCGCGGCGACCTGTCGCGAGAGATTGAGCCGGCCGTCGTACATCGTGAGGAGGACCCCGTCGATCGCGAGGGTGGGGTTCACCCCCTGCTGGACGAGGTGCACCGTGTTGAGCAGCTGCGAGAGTCCTTCGAGCGCGTAGTACTCACACTGCAGCGGGATCAGGAGCGCATCGGCGGCGGCGAGCATGTTCACCGTGATGAGCCCGAGTGATGGCGGGCAGTCGATCAGGATGAAGTCGTACCGGTCGCGGACCATCGCGAGGGCACGCCGCATCGCGGTCTCTCGATTCTCGACGGAGACGAGCTCGACTTCGGCGCCGGCGAGATCCGGGGTCGCCGGAAGGACATCCAGGGTCGGGAACTGCACCTGTCGGAGGATGGCACCCTCGATGCGGCTCGGCTCGAGGAGGACCTCGTAGACCGTGTCGGCGATTTCTTCCTTATTCAGACCGATCCCACTCGACGCATTGCCCTGTGGGTCGGCATCGACGAGAAGCACGCGCTGCTCCGCCGCGGCGAGTGAGGCGGCGAGGTTCACGGCGGTGGTGGTCTTCCCGACCCCACCCTTCTGATTGGCGATCGCGATGATTCGGGCCACGTGAGGCTACCGGAGTTGCTCGGGGGAGGTCGG
>CAZGIE010000180.1:0-3898 GCA_964526485.1 uncultured Gemmatimonas sp.
ACCCCCGAGGGCGGTGAGCGCGAGCTCGGCAGCAGCAAGTTCTACGTCCCGGGCTCGCTGCTCGAGGTCGCCGTCGACAGCACCGCCGCCGGCGCGCTCGGGATGGGGCGTCGTGCGATCGTGATGTACGACAACAGCCCCGTCTTCCGGCTCGCGCCGGACGCGGCCGCGCGCGGTGTGACGCCGCTCCTCTGGTTCGACGGCGCCGAACCGCTTCGCTCGGGCTGGGCGTGGGGCCAGAACTACCTCGAGGGCGGTGTCGCCGCCGCCGACGCCCGCGTCGGGAAGGGGCTCGTCCGGCTGATCGGGCCGGAGGCGCTCTTCCGCGCGCAGCCGCACGGGACCTTCAAGCTGGTGTTCAACGGTCTCATCGCGCCGAGCCGGCCGACGATGTGATCGCGCTCGTCGTCGGGCTGTTCGGCATCGTCGGGGCGTACGTCGGGGTGCTCCTCGGCCTGACGTCGCCCCTCGTGCCGCTGGCGATGGCGCTCGGTACGACCGCGGTCCTCGCGGGGATCGCGCAGCTGGCGATCGTGCGGCGTGGACGGGCGACCCCCCGCCTCGCGCGCACGGTCCGCTGGGTCTTCGGGTCGATGGCGTGCGGGTTCGTTGGCGTGCTCCTGATGCCGTCGCCCGTCGCCGGGGGGCCGCTCCTCCTCGGGCTCCCGCGCCCGACGATGCTCCTGCTCCTGATCGTCGGAGCGCTCCCCCTGCTCGTGCTGCCGATCGCCTACGCCCGCGCCTTCGACGACGAGGTGCTGCCCGCCCCGGAGTCGCGCGACGATGCGTGAGCTGATCGGGCTCGCGTATCTCGCGATCTGCGCGGCGATCGCGGTCTGGGCCGCGCGCCGGACCCGCACACCGGACGATTTCTTCGTCGCCGGGCGTGGGGTCGGGCTCGTCCCCTTCGCGATCGCCGCGATGGCGACGACCCTGAGCGGTTTCGCCTTCGTCGGCGGTCCAGGCCTCGTCTACGCGATCGGGATGACCGCGGTCTTCATCATCCTCCCCGCCGGCGTCACGAACACCCTCGGCGCCTGGGTGCTGGGCAAGCGGATGCACCGCCTCGGCACCACCCGCGGGCTCTTCACCGTCCCCGACGCCATCGGCGCGCGCTATCGCTCGCCGGCCGCGCAGGGGCTGAGCGCCGTCGCGATCCTCGCCGGTGTCGTCGGGTACGTGGCGACCAACGCCCTCGCCCTCGGCGTGGTGATCGACGCCCTCTTCGCGACGGGGTTGTCGAACGGGATCTGGATCGGGACCGCCGTCACCCTCGCGTACTCGGCGAGTGGCGGCATCCTCGCGGGCATCTACACCGACGTCTTCCAGGGGCTGGTGATGGCGGTGGCATCGACGGCGGTGTTCGTCGTCGCGCTCGACGCGGGGGGCGGTCTGCCGGCCATCACGCGCACCATCGAGGCGGCGGATCCGGCGCTCCTCGGGCCGTGGGGCGCGCGCGGCGCGATGACGGCGCTCTCCTTCTTCTTCGTCTTCGCCGTCGGCTCGCTCGGCCAACCGCACATCGCGCACAAGTACTACATGCTGCGCGACCTCCCGCGGCTGAAGTGGTACCCGGTGCTGATGACCGTCGCGATGGTGATCGCGCAGCTGCTCTTCGTCGGCGTCGGCGTCGCGGTGAAGGCGCTCGTGCTCCGCGGCGAGATGCCAGCGCTCGCCTCCCCGGACGACGCGACGCCGCAGTTCCTGCTGCGCTTCGTCCCCGTCGTGCTGTCCGCGCTGGTCTTCGCCGGCGTCGCGGCGGCGATCATGAGCACGGTGAACTCGTTCTTGAGCATCGGGGCCGCCGCGCTCACGCACGATCTTCCGCGCGCGCTGGGCCGGACACCGGGCCGGCAACTCCTCATCGGCCGGACGTGGACCATCGTGATCGCCGTGCTGGCCGCTCTCCTCGCGCAGCAGGCCGGACTCCTCGTCGCCTTCCTCGGGATCCTCGGCTACGGGCTCTTCGCCTCCACGCTGGTGCCCGCGCTCGCCATCGGGCTCAACTGGACCGGCGCCACGCGCGAGGGGGCGCTCGCCTCGATCGCAACTGGGCTCATGCTGACGGTGGGTCTCGAGTGGCTCGTCTGGTCCAAGCGCCTCACTGTCCCGCAAGGGATCACCGTCACCGGCGTCACGCTCGTGACCTCAATGCTGGTCTTCTTGGCCGTCTCGTGGCTGACGCGGGATCGCGCCGCCGATCAACTCGATGCCGACGTGCGGGCGGTGCTTGAGGATCAGGTCTGAGGTGTCAGGTGTCAGGTCAGAGGTCTCAGGGGGTCAGAAGCCAGGTGCCCCGTCCCTGTCACCTCACCCCTGATCCCTGACCCCTGATCCCTCTACTTGAGGATCCCCTTCGCGATCGTCTGCAGCTGCATGTTGCTCGTCCCCTCGTAGATCGTGCCGATCTTCGCGTCACGGTAGAACTTCTCCACCGGATAATCGGTGGTGTAGCCGTACCCACCGAAGAGCTCGACCGCGAGGGAGGTGACCCGCTCGCAGACCTGCGAGGAGTAGAGCTTCGCCATCGCCCCCGCCTGCGCGATGTCGTGCCCCGCGTCGCGGAGGCGCGCCGCGTTGTAGACCATCAGCCGCGCCGCCTCGAGCTCCGTCGCGACCTGCGCCACCTGGAACTGGATCCCCTGGAACTCGGCGAGCACCTTCCCGAACTGCCGCCGCTCCTTGAGGTGCGCCACCGCGGCGTCGAGCGCCCCCTGTGCGTTCCCGATCATCTGCGCGCCGATGCCGATCCGCCCCTCGTTCAGCGTCTCGATCGCGAGCTTGTACCCCTGACCCACCGGGCCGAGGACGTCGGCGTCGGGAACGAAGACCTCGTCGAGGATCAGCTCCGTCGTGCTCGAGGCGCGGATGCCGAGCTTCGACTCCTTCTTGCCGACGGCGAACCCCTTCGCGCCACGCTCCACCACGAAGGCGGTGATCCCCTTGTAGCCCTTCGACGGGTCCACGGTGGCGAACACCACATACAGCCCCGCCTCGGCGCCGTTCGTGATCCAGAGCTTCCGCCCGGTCAGCGACCAGCCGCCGTCCACCTTGCTGGCGCGCGTCTGCAGCGCGAAGGCGTCGGAGCCGCTCCCCGCCTCGGAGAGCGCGTACGCGCCCACCGTGTCGGCGCAGAGCCGCGGGAGCCAGCGCGCGAGCTGCTCCGGCGTGCCGGCGGAAAGGAGCGGGTGCGCCACGAGCGTGTTCTGCACGTCGACCATGATCGCCGCCGCGGCGTCGACCTTGCTGATCTCCTCGACGGCGAGCGTCACCATCATCACCGAGCCGGCGGCCCCACCGTGCGCTTCGGGGACCTGCAGCCCCATCAGCCCCATCTCGAAGTAGCCGCGGATGAGCGCGGGGTCGAGCTGTCCCGCCTGCTCCATCGCCTGCACACGAGGGGCGACCTCACCGCGCGCGAACTCGGCGACGGCGTCACGGAAGGCGAGCTCCTCCTCGGAGAGGAGGGTCAGGGCGGGGCGGGCGAGGGAGGGATCGAGATGCGGAGCGGACATCGGACGCGCGGGTGGGGGGTGACCCCCGGAATCTAGCCGCGCGTCACGTCGTAGTTCAGGATCGGGGCGAGCCACCGTTCCGCCTCGGCGACCGACATCCCCTTCCGGCTCGCGTACGCCTCCACCTGGTCCTTCTCGATCTTCCCGACGCCGAAGTACTGGCTCTGCGGATGCGAGAAGTACCATCCCGAAACGGCCGAGGCGGGGAGCATCGCGAAGCTCTCGGTGAGGTGCACGCCGACGTTCCGCTCCGCGTCGAGCAGCTCGAAGAGCGTCCGCTTCTCGGTGTGGTCGGGGCAGGCGGGGTACCCGGGCGCCGGGCGGATCCCCTGGTACTGCTCGCGGATCAGCGCCTGGTTGTCGAGCGCCTCGTCGGGGGCGTA
>CAZGIE010000181.1:0-3830 GCA_964526485.1 uncultured Gemmatimonas sp.
GTCTGGCGCGGACGGGGTGGTCGCGCCCGCGCAGATCGGTGGGATGCGCCTCGTCAGCGAGATGGTCCGGCCCGCCGTCGTCGGCTTCCTCGACACCATGCTCCGCGACACCAACCGCAACCTCCGCATCGAAGAGGTGACGGTGGCGGTGGGGGGGTCGCTCGAGGGCGCGACGGTCGGCTCCCTCGCGCTGCACGAGTACGGCACGGGGCTGCTGCTCCTCGCGGTCCGGAGCGCGGCGGGGGGCTACGTCTTCAACCCGGCCGCTGACGTCACGGTGACCGGCGGGATGCAGCTCATCGTGATGGGGGACCCCGCGTCGGTGCAGTCGTTGGCCGCGCGCGCGGCGTAGCACGCCGCTCCGAGCGATGATCGAGTCGACCCCGACCGCGCATGGCGACGGGAACCTCGCCGTGCGTCTCGACGCGCTTCTCGATGCGCTCGACGCGGACGCGACGCTCGAGGCCGCCGGCCCGTTCCTCCGGATGGCGGCTGCCTGCTTCTCGGACACGCGGGCGGGCGAGGGACCGGTTTCGACCGCGCTCGGCCGCCGCGAGATCGCCGCGCGCTTCGATGAGCCCCTCCCGATGGGGATGCGGTCGCTCGACGACGTCGCGGCGCGACTCGACCGCGATGTCCTGCGCGACGCGAACCACCTCCTGCACCCGATGTACCTCGGGCATCAGGTCTCGGCGCCGCTCGCGGCCGCGGTCTGGAGCGAGGTGGTCATCAGTGCGCTCAACAACTCCATGGCGGTGTGGGAGATGTCCCCGACCGCGACGGTGTTGGAGGAACGCGTCATCGGCTGGATGACGCAGCTCGTCGGCTGGGGTGCCCCGGCCGCCGGCACGATGACGTCGGGGGGGACGGAGGCGACCTTCACGGCGCTGCTGGCCGCGCGCGCGGCCTGGAAGCCCGACGCCTGGGAGCACGGTTGGGGCGACGGGCCCGCGCCGGTGGTGCTCTGCGGTGCGCATGCGCACTACGCGGTCCAGCGGGCGGTGGGGGCGATGGGGCTCGGCACGGCGAACTGCCTGAAGGTGCCGTCCGACGGATACCGGATGAGTCCGACCGCGCTCGGGATGATGCTCAACGAGCTCGCGGCGGCGGGACGACCCATCCTCGCGGTGGTCGCGACCGTCGGCCAGACGGCGACCGGCGCGTTCGATGACCTCGAGGCGATCGGCGGGCTGTGCGAGGCGCGCGGGCTCTGGCTCCACGTGGACGGCGCGCACGGCGCGACGGCGCTGCTCTCGCCGGCCCATCGGCATCGGGTCCGCGGAATCCACCTCGCCCGCTCGGTCGCGTGGGACCCGCACAAGATGATGCTCCTCCCTCTCTCGGCGGGGATGGTCCTCGTCCGCGACGGACGCGACCTGTCGGCGGCGTTCGCCCAGCAGGCGCCCTACCTCTTCCACGGGGGCGAGTCGGCGGCGCCGGATCTCGGGACGCGCAGCTTCCAGTGCTCGCGCCGCGCCGACGTCGTGAAGCTCTGGGTGGCGCTGCAGCGGCTCGGCGCCGATGGCATCGGTGCCCTCTACGACCACCTCTGCGGGCTCGCTCGGACGCTGCACGACATGCTCGCGGCGGATCCCGTGCGCTTCGAGGTCCTGCACGCGCCCGAGTCGAACATCCTCTGCTTCCGCGTCCGTGGGAGCGATGAGGCGAACCTGCGGATCCGGGAGGCGTTCAACCGGAGCGGTCGGGGGTGGATCACCACCACCGTGCTCGACGGGCGGCGGGTGCTCCGGGTGACGGTGATGAACCCGCGGACGGGCGAGGCGGAGTTGCGCGCGCTGGTGGACGGACTTGCGGGGCTCGCCGCGTCGGTGGGGGGTACAGCATCCGAGGGCGGCGCATGAGCCGAGGGACCGTCGCGACGACGTCGTCGTTCGGCCTCCCGAGCGTCGTCGCGCTCATCGTCGGGAACATGGTGGGCACGGGAGTCTTCACGTCGCTCGGGTTCCAGGTGGTCGGGACGCAGACGGGGTTCGCGCTCCTCGCGCTCTGGTTCGTCGGCGGCCTCCTCTCGCTGATGGGGGCGCTCTGTTACGCCGAGCTCGGGGCGATGCTCCCGCGCTCGGGGGGCGAGTACGTCTACCTCGCCCGCGCCTGGTCGCCCGCGCTCGGGTTCACCGGGGGCTTCGTCTCGATGACCGCGGGCTTCGCCGCACCGATCGCCATCGCGGCGATGGCCTTCGGCCGCTACGCGGCCGCGGTGGCGCCGGTGCCGCCGGTGGCGGCGACGCTCGGGGTCATCGCCGTCGTCGCGATGGTGCATTGGGTCCACGTCCATGGCGCGCGGCTCTTCCAGGTCGCGACGTCGACGGTGACCATCGGCGTGATCGTCGGCTTCGTGGCGATCGGGCTGACCGTCGGTCCGGTGGAGCCGCTGTCGTTCGCGCCGAGCGCGGCCGCGTGGCGCGAGATCGTGGCGGCGCCCTTCGCCATCTCGCTCATCTACGTGGTGTATGCCTATCACGGCTGGAACGCCGTCGGATACGTCGCGGGGGAGATCCGCGAGCCGCAGCGCGTGATCCCGCGGGCGGTCGTCGGCGCGGTGCTGCTCGTGGGAGCGCTCTATCTGCTCCTGCATCTCGTCTTCCTCCGCACCACGCCGCTCGCGGCGCTCGCCGGGACGGTGGAGGTCGCCGCCCTCTCGGCAACGCGTGTCCTCGGACCGGCGGGTGGGCGCGTGATGAGCGGGATGATCGCGGCGGTGCTCGTCGCGACGGTCTCGGGGTTCCTGCTCGCCGGCTCGCGCGTGACGCAGGCGGTGACGGCGGAGACGCGCCGCCTGGCGTGGGTCGGCGTGCGCGGCGCCGACGGCGTCCCGCGGCGCGCGCTGACCGTGCAGGTCGGGCTCGCGCTCCTGCTGATCGCCACCTCGACGTTCGAGGCGGTCGTCGCGTATGCCGGCGTCGTGCTGAACCTGATGAACCTGCTCGCGGTGCTCGGCGTGATGCGGCTCCGCCGCACGGCGCCGAATCTGCCGCGGCCGTTCCGGGTCCCCCTCTATCCGTTCGTGCCCCTCGCCTTCGCCGCGATCAGCGTCTGGATGATCGGGTTCACGGTGAGCCAGCGGCCGCTCGTGCTCGCCTCGGCGGTCGGGACGCTCGTGACCGGCATCATCCTTCACCGCCTTGTGGGGACCCCCGCGTGATCCGTCCGCTCCTCGGCTATCTCGGAGCCGCTGCCCTGTTCGTCCTGACGCACCTCTTTCCGGCGGAGGGGGCGGGGATGATGGTCGCGGGCACCATCACCTTCCTCGGGCTCGGTGGCTTCCGCACCCCGGATCCCGCCCATCGGCGGGCCATCGCTACCACCGTGGCCGGTGTAGTGGGCTGGATCCTCGGAGCCGTCCTGCGCTAGCGGAGCACCGTCGCGCCCAATGACGTGCGACGGGTCATCCGATCGCGTCGAGGGCGTCGTGAAGCTCCGCCGCCGTGGCGGGCCGGCGCAGGGGATCCTTGGCGAGAGCTGACGACGATCGCCGCGGGCGACCGGCGGAACCGTCACCTCAATCTGGCGATGGGATTCGAGTTCTGATCAGGCGGACGGGGATCCCCCCGTTCGACGTGCTGAACCGCTCCGTCCATGGTAGCCCGACCTGCGCCTCGAGGGCGCGGTCGGCGCTCAGCAAGGCGAGGTCCCACCCGGCGCCCTGCGAACGCGCGACCTGCCCGAGCCGCGCGAAGAGGTCGCGCAGCGGGCCACGCTCGCCGACGCGGATGCCGTACGGGGGATTCGTGATCAGGAGCCCCGGTCCCGGTGGTAACGCGAGCGCGGAGAGCGCCGCCACCCGGAACTCGATGTCTGCGGCCACGCCC
>CAZGIE010000182.1:0-1210 GCA_964526485.1 uncultured Gemmatimonas sp.
GGCGTCACCGTGGCGGAGCCCGTGGGGGAGGGCGACGTGGAGCGGGAGCCGCTGGGCGTGAGCGTGGCGCGGGGCGTGATGAGGGAGCGCGTGGCGCTGCCCGAGGGCGATGAGCGCAAGGAGGCGGACACGGAGTCCGTGGCGGAGCGGATGCGGTCGCTGTCGGGGGAGCTTCGGCGCTGGTTGCCGCCGGGGAAGCGCGGCGAGGGGTGAGCGGTCCCGGGGTGAACCGGGGCACGTGCCGCCGGTGGATTCGCCCCTGACGGGATGCGTTGCCATTTCCTGCTGACAGTCGTACCTTGCGTCGGTAGTTCGTAGGCGAGAAGTCCCGTAGGTGGTTGCGCCATCGGCAGTTACCCCTCTTCCGCCCCGCGCCCTTCGTCGGCGCCGGACCGAGAGGCCGGCTGACGGGAGCGTTCCATCGAAGGTCGGCGCGCCGTCCCCAAGGGTCCGCGGTGCCCCCGGGCGCCGCCTTGCGCATAGGAAGTCACAGATGATGAACCCGATGGCCATCGCGATCGCGATCGGCGCCATGCTCGTGGGCGCCCTTCCGGTCGCGTTCACGTTTGGGCGCCGCCGCGGTCGCGCCCAGGAGGACGCCGAGCGGCGTGCGGCCGGCGAGGCCGCCGACCAGGTGGCGAAGCGCATCGTGTCGGAGGCGGAGCGGGAGGCCGATGGCGCCCGCAAGCAGGCCGTCCTCGCCGGGAAGGAAGAGGTGATGAAGGTCCGCGAGGCCTGGGAGCAGGAGGCCCGCAAGCGCCGTGAGGAGGTCGAGCGCGAGGAGAAGCGCGTCGTCGAGCGGGAGCAGCAGGTGGACCGGAAGGTCGACATGCTCGACCAGAAGGAGAAGGAGCTCGGTCGGCGGGCGAGCGAACTCGGACGCCGGGAGAAGCAGCTCGAGGAGCGGCAGTCCGAGCTCGACGCGATGGTCGGCGAGGAGCGGCGGCGGCTCGAGCAGGTGGCCGGGCTCTCCGCGGAGCAGGCGAAGGCCGAGCTGATCCGGCGTCTCGAGGAGGAGGCGCAGGCCTCGGCGGCGAACCGCGTCCGCGAGATCCGCGAGACGGCGAAGCGCAACGCCGACCGCGAGGCGAAGAAGATCGTCGCGTTGGCCGTGCAGCGGATCGCGGCGGAGCATACGGCGGAGATCACCGCGGCGGCGGTCGCGCTCCCGAAGGACGATATGAAGGGGCGCATCATCGGGCGCGAGGGG
>CAZGIE010000182.1:1220-3820 GCA_964526485.1 uncultured Gemmatimonas sp.
TTCGAGCCCGGGCGGCGCGAGGTCGCGCGGGTCGCGCTGGAGAAGCTCGTTGCGGACGGGCGGATCCATCCCGGGCGCATCGAGGAGGTCGTCGAGAAGGCGCGCAAGGAGGTCGACGCGTCGATCATCGAGACCGGGGAGCAGGCGGCCTACGAGGTCGGTGTGCACGGCCTCCATCCCGAGATGATCAAGCTCATCGGCCGGATGAAGTGGCGCACCAGCTACGGGCAGAACATCCTCTACCACTCCAAGGAGACCGCGTTCCTCGCGGGGATCATGGCCGCGGAGCTCGGGCTCGACGTGGCGATGGCGAAGCGCGGCGCCCTGCTGCACGATGTGGGCAAGGTCCTGACGCACGACCACGAGGGGACGCACGTGCAACTCGGCGTCGAGGTGGCGACCAAGTACGGCGAGCATCCGCTCGTGGTGAACTGCATCGCCGCGCATCACGACGATGTGCCGCATGAGAGTGAGGTCTCGGTGCTCGTGCAGGCGGCCGACGCCATCTCCGGCTCGCGGCCCGGCGCGCGGCGCGAGGCGTTTGAGACGTACGTGAAGCGCCTCGAGGGGCTCGAGAAGATCGCGGGGAGCTACAAGGGCGTCGACCGTGTCTTCGCGATCCAGGCCGGGCGCGAGGTGCGTGTGATCGTCGACCCGAGCGGCATCGACGATGCGCGGATGCAGTCGCTGACCGAGGAGATCGCGCGGCGCGTGGAATCGGAGCTGCAGTACCCGGGGCAGATCCGCGTCGTGGCGATCCGCGAGACGAGGGCGTCCGACATTGCCCGCTGAGCTGATCGACGGCGTCGCGATCGCGGCGCGGGTGCGGGCGCGGGTCGCCGCCGAGGCGGCCGAGCTCGCGACGCACGGCGTCGTCCCGGGGCTGACCGTCGTACTCGTCGGCGACGATGCGGCGAGCGCGGTCTACGTCGCGAGCAAGGAGAAGGCGTGCCACGAGGCCGGGATGCGCGGCCAGACGATCCGTCTCCCCGCCGCGACCACGGAGGCCGAGCTCCTCGCCGTCATCGACGGGCTCAACGCCGACCCGGCGGTCCACGGCATCCTCGTGCAGATGCCGGTACCGCGGCACATCGACGCCCAGGCGGTCATCCTCCGGATCGACCCCGCCAAGGACGTCGACGGCTTCCATCCGGTGAACGCCGGCAAGGTCCTCATCGGCGATCCCGACGCGTTCGCGCCCTGCACCCCGGCGGGGGTGCAGGTGCTGCTCACGGAGAGCGGCGTGGAGACGGCGGGGAAGGAGGCGGTGATCCTCGGCCGCAGCACGATCGTGGGGAAGCCGATGGCCGCGCTGCTGGTGCAGAGCGGGCGCGGCGCCGACTGCACGGTGACCATCTGTCACTCGCGCACACGAGATCTCGCCGCCCATACGCGCCGCGCGGACATCCTCATCGCCGCGATCGGGAAGCCCGCGATGGTGACGGCCGACATGGTGAAGCCGGGCGCGGTGGTCATCGACGTTGGCATCAACCGGGTCGAGGATGCGACGGCGACGCGGGGGTACCGGATCGTGGGCGACGTGGATTTCGCGGGCGTCCGCGAGGTGGCGTCGAAGCTCACCCCCGTCCCGGGGGGCGTCGGGCCGATGACGATCGCGATGCTTCTCGCGAACACGGTGCGCGCCGCGCGCCTCACCCTCGCCCGCTGACGCGCCGCATGTCCGTCCCCGGCGCGTCCATCGAGTCGGCCCTCGGCGTGGGGGCCCTCGCGGGGTATGCCAAGGAGGCCCTCGAGGCGGGTTTCTCGGATCTCTGGGTGAAGGGTGAGGTCTCGAACTTCAAGCGGCACTCGAACGGGCACTGGTACTTCTCGCTCAAGGATGCGGCGGGGCAGCTCCCGGCCGTGGTGTGGGCGCGCGATACGCGGCGGATCCCCGCGCCCCCCGACGAGGGGATGAGCGTCTTCGCGCGCGGGACGCTGAGTCTCTGGGCGGGCCAGGGGAAGCTGCAGTTCATGGTGCACGCGCTCGAGGCGGAGGGCGCGGGGCTC
The DNA here is from genome assembly GCA_964526485.1 of uncultured Gemmatimonas sp. GTDB lineage: Bacteria > Gemmatimonadota > Gemmatimonadetes > Gemmatimonadales > Gemmatimonadaceae > Pseudogemmatithrix. The sequence continues at coordinate 3,231 of CAZGIE010000182.1, forward strand.
TGGCAGAAGGCGTTCGAGGCGCTGAAGGCCGCGCTCGACGCCGAGGGGCTCACCGCGCAGGCGCGGAAGCGGCCCTTGCCGCTGTATCCGCGACATGTCGCCGTCATCACGAGCGGGGACGGCGCGGCGTGGCGCGACATCCAGGCGGTGGTCCGGCGGCGGCACGCGGGGGTCCATCTCACGCTGATCCCGGCGGTGGTGCAGGGGGAGCTCGCGCCCGCGTCGCTCGTGCAGGCCCTTTACCGTCTGGCGCGGTGGGGCGAGGCGGAGGTGGTGATCATCGGGCGTGGGGGCGGCTCGCGCGAGGACCTCTGGGCCTTCAACCATGAATCGGTCGCGCGCGCCGTCGCGGCGTGCCCCATCCCCGTGATCTCCGCCGTCGGGCATGAGACCGATTTCACCATCACCGATTACGTCGCGGATCTCCGCGCGGCGACGCCGAGCGTCGCCGCGGAGCAGGCGGTCCCGGAGCTCGAGGCGCTGCGCGAGACGGTGCGGTCGCTCGGCGGCCGTCTCTCCGACGCCCTCGAGGACCGCGTCGATCGTCAGGGGCGGCGCCTCCGCGGACACGCGGACGGGCTCCGGCTCCG
>CAZGIE010000183.1:0-3794 GCA_964526485.1 uncultured Gemmatimonas sp.
GGCGAGCCGTCCCGCGGCCGCATCGCGCGCGCGGCCGGCCGCGTCGGCGCCGCTCGGGCCGGTCCCGTGGTCCCACCGGCCCACCGGCTCGTCGACCGGGACCCCCGTCCCCTCGGGCCCGACCACCACGAAGCGGGCGGCGCCCGCGACCTCCGGGGTCGCGAGCGCCGCACGAACGATCTCCGGCCCGATGCCCCGGGGGGCGCCGAGGGTGATCGCGAGCGCCGGCGCCGTCACAATCGCAGCGAGACGTAGAGCTCGCGGCGCAGGTTGTCGAGAGTGCGGCGGATCGACTTCTCCTCCCGCAACTGCCGACGGATCCGCTCCTGGTTCTCCTCGAGCGTGTACTCGCCCGCGGGCTTGGCGTCGGTCACCTGCGCGACGGCCCACTTGTTGAGCCCCGAGGCGCGGTCCGGGATCGCGAAGACCTCGGTGAGCCCCCGGACCGCGACGTCCCGAAGGGCGACGCGGTACTCCGCGGGCATCGAATCGCGCGGAATGCCGTCGGGGATGGCGCGCTCCTCCCCCATGTCGTGGAAGCGCCGCACGAGCGAGTCGTACGGGGTCCCCGCCGTCCAGAGCGCGCGCACCGAGTCGGCGCGCCCCCGCGCCAGCGCGAGGTCGACGGTGTCGACCGCCGGGCTGATCAGGATGTGCCGCGCCCGCACCTCGGCGGGACGGACGCGATCCACGCGGATGATGTGGAAGCCGTAGACCGTCTCCACGAGCGGACTGATCCGGTTCACCGGGAGCGCGAACATCATCCGCTCGAACTCCGGGACCATCACGCCGCGTCGCTGCCAGTCGAGGTCGCCCCCCCGTTCGGCGGAGCCCCGGTCCTGCGAGTAACGCCGCGCGAGCGAGTCGAAGTCGGCGCCCCCCTCGAGGAGGAGGCGCAGCGAATCGGCGAGCGCGCGCGCGGAGTCGATGCTGGAGGCGCGCGGCTTCGGCGGGACGACGATCTGCCGGAAGGCGACCGTCGCGGGCCGCGGGGGGAGCTCCTGCTTCAGCCGCTCGAACGCCTCGGCGACCTCACGCTCCGTGACGTTGGCCGGGGCGAGCCGCCCCTTCGCCTTGAGCGAGTCGATCGCCTTCCGCTGCAGCTCGTCGCGGATGGCCGACTCGACCGCCTTCTTGCGGTACTCCTCGGGCGTTCCGAACCCCTCACGGCCCAGCGCCTCGCGGAACTGCTGGTCGGTCTGGAAGTTCGCGCGGACGCCGTCGATCTGCTGTTCCACCTGCGCGGCGACGTCGGGCTCGGTCACCTCGATCTTGTATTCCTTGGCGATCGCGATGAGGACCTCCTTGTCGACGATCTGCCCGAGGAAGTCGCGCGCGAGGGCCAGCTGGCCCGCGCTGTCCGCGGGGACCTGCAGGCCGCGGGAGCGCGCGAAGTTGATCGCCTCGAGCACCTCGCTGAACAGGATGGGGTGGCTCCCCACGACGGCGACGATGCGATCGACCTCGATGTCCTTGAGGGGACGCGCCTGCGCCCCCGCCGTCCGCCCGAGGGCGAGGACGGCGGGGGCGCCGACGAGCCGGGTCGCGACCCGACCGGAGCGGATCACTGCTGCGGCGGGACCGGCGCGCCCGGCAGCGGCACCGCGGACGGCGGCTGCGTGGCGGCTCGGGCCGAGTCGGCCGCGGCGCGGAGCTTGGTCGCGGCCACGAGGGCGCGATCGAGGCCGGCCGGGGTCACGCGGTGGTCGTAGCGACCGCGGAGGACGCTGGCGACCTGATCCGGTACCTCGACGTACTGAACCTCGTTCCGGATCACCTGCGCGAAGTACGCGTTCGCCCGGCGCGCGGCGAGCGCCGCACGGCCCTTGGCATCCGCGGCGCTGTCGGCGAGGGCCGCCGGCGAGACGCCGATCGCCGCCATCACGTTCACGACGCCACCGAAGAAGGCGGTGCGCACCTGCGCGAGCTCGGCGGAATCGGGCTCGACCTTCAGGGAGTCGGCGACGCGGAGGAGGAACTCGTTGCGGATCACGTTCTGCACGAACACGGGGATCTGCGAGTCGGGCGCCTGCAGGACCTGCGCGCGGACCCGCGACTGCGGCGGGAACGCCGCCATCCACTTCGCCAGCTTGGACGCGGGTCGATCGGGGAGCCGCGACGTGGCCACCGCCTGACGGCTTCCGCGATACGCGTCCGGATCCTCGGCGATCGCCTTCACGAGCTTCGGCGCGCTCTCCTTCACCTGCACCTGCGCGGCGCTGTCCATGGCCGCGAAGTAGAGGCTCTCCGCGCGCTGCGCGGCGACGCCCTGGTACGCCTCGGCGAACTCGTCCTTGATCTCCGCGAACGTGTGCCGGCGGATGATGTGATAGCCGAACTGCGTCTCGACGACGCCGGTGATGCCGCCCGGCGGGACGGAGCGGATCCCCGCGTCGAACTCCGGCACCATCTGGCCGGCCGGGAAGACGCCGTAGTCGCCACCGCGCTCCTTCGAGCCCGGATCGTCGGAGCGACGCTTCGCGACGTCGGCGAAGGTCGCGCTCGTCACCGTCGCGGCGATCCGCTCGGCCTCCGCCTTGATCGCGGCGTTCGCGGCCTCGGAGCCCGGCTCGGACTTCTTCGAGAGCAGGATGTGCGAGGCGCCGAGGAGCGCGCCGTCATTGTACGCCTGCTCGAAGGTGCTGCTGTCGACCTTCGCCCAGTGCTTGCTGATGACGTCGAAGACCTTCCGGAAGCGGAGCTGCGCGATCGCGGCCCACATCCCTTCATCCGCATCCTCGATCGTCCCGAGGGTGTCCCCCTCGGCGGCGGCCGCCGCGAGGAGCTGGTAGTTCACCCAGAGCTGGGCGACGGCGCGGATCGCGTCGGGGCGCAGCGGGACGTCGGTGGCGCCGAGGAGCGCGGCGATGCTGTCGACGTGGAGCTCCTGGGACCCGGCGCGCGCGACGACGTCGACGTGGGCGGTCATCGCGTCCTTGAGGGCCGCACACGAGGAGAGGCCCAGCAGGGCGACGAGGGAGACCAGAGCGAGACGAAGGCGGGTCATGAGAGGGGGAGAGGAAGGAGGACGGCTCAGGCCGCGTCGGAGGGAACGATCGTCCGCAGCGCGCGGGCCAACCCGTCCAACAGGGTCGCCCCGCCGAGCCGAGTGAGCTTGAGCGAGAGGGGGTGGACCCGGCGGACGTCCACCTGGAATTGGACGTCCCGGAAGGCCGCGGCGAGCGGTTTGAGACGCGGGACCGCGTCGGCTCGGAAGCTAACACGGGCCTCCGCCCCATGCACGAGGATCCCCTCGACACCGAGGGGGGCCCCGAGCCGACGGAGCCGGGCGATGGCGAGGTAGGCCACGGCCGGCTCCGGGAGGGGGCCGAACCGATCCCGCAGCTCGTCGCGGATCGCGTCCACCTGCTCGGCGTCCCGCGCGGCCCCGAGCCGGCGGTAGAGGTCGAGCTTCACCTCGGCCGAGGCGACGTACTCGTCCGGCAGATACGCCGGCTGGTCGAGGGTGACCTCGGTGGGCGGGGGCGGCGGGGCCTCGTCCCCGCGCTGCAGGCGGGTCACCGTCTCCTCGAGGAGCCGGAGATAAAGGTCGAACCCCACGGCGTGCACGAACCCCGACTGCTCCGGGCCGAGGAGGTTCCCCGCTCCGCGGAGCTCCAGGTCGCGCAGCGCGACGCGGTACCCCGACCCGAGCTCCGTGTGATGCTCGAGCACGCGCAGGCGCCGCTCGGCGTCCTCGTCGCAATGCTCGGGCACGATCAGATAGCAGTAGGCGCGGCGGTGCGAGCGCCCGACGCGACCCCGGAGCTGATAGAGCTGCGCCAGCCCGAGCC
>CAZGIE010000184.1:0-3672 GCA_964526485.1 uncultured Gemmatimonas sp.
TCGGGTCCATCGACCACCGCCCGAGCCTCGGCGACACCGGCGATGAAGACCTTCACCGTCGGCGCGGCGAGGCAGAGCACGAGGTCGTGCCCCGCGCTCTGCGCCGTCGCGCGTGCCGGTGGGACGACGCCGGGATGGAGCGGTTCAAATACGATCACCGGATCCACCGGCGCCCGCTCAGAGATTGCCATCGCTACCACGTCTGCAGCCGATACCCCTCGGCCGCGAAGACGTTGAGCGCGGTCATCGCCGAGATCGCCACCTGCACGCCGGGGAGGAACTCCTCGGCACGGACGCCGAGCGAGGTCGCCGTCTGCCCGCACACCGCGAAGCGTGCCCCCGCCGCGAGCAGCTCCTGCACGAGCGCCTTGCTCGGATTCGGGCGCCCGAAGCGCCGCTGGTACGCCTCGTCGGTGAGGAGCGGCATCAAGGCGCCGCCGTTGACGACGGCGGCGGCCCGCAGGTTCTCCTTGGGGATGCCATGACGCGCATGGAGGTTGTAGAAGCGCGCGATGATCCCCAGATGCGGGTTCACCTGGCTCGAGTCGGGGTGCTGGCTCATCACCCACACCACCCGGAAGACATGGCCCGCCGGGATCGCGAAGGTCGCGCCCGGGACTTGGAACGACGGCCCGCCACTCTGGATGAGCGGGCCGCTCACCTGGAGGGAGGATTCCTGAGCCCGCGCCGAGACCGCAGCGCTGGCGAGCAGGAGGATGACGAGAAGCAGACGCACCATGCGAGGTCGGTGGCGGAGGTGGAAGAGGCGAGCCCGTCGGGCGACAGCCGCCGTCAGGGCGTGAGCACCAGCGTGACATAGAAGACCGGATCCCGCCGCCGCGGCCCATCCAGCGGCATCGCGATGCCGGTCTTGGAGCGGAACGCCGGGAACCGCGCCGCGGGCACCGCGGGCGTGGCGAGGACCGTCTCGAATCCGACCAGTCGCCGCCCGGGGCCGATCTCACCGACCCCGGCGTGATCGACCTGCACGAACGCCCCACCGAGGGCGGCGCGCGCCCGGAAGGCCCGCGTCCCCGTCACCGCGCCGAACGCCTGGCCCGGCGCGTCCCACCGCCCCTGCAGCAGCAGCGGATCGACATACGGCGAGGCCGCGCCACCGAGTGCGAAGCGCTCGTAGGCCGGTGCATCGGCGGTGACGCTGCCGTACTGCGCACTCAGCTGCAGCCCGCTCCCGCCCCAGCTCCCGATGCCGAGTTCGGCGTTCGCCTGCGCCCGGCGCCACGACGTCCCGGCCGTGCGCCCCGCCGATACGTCGAATGCCATCATGGGCGTGATCCGCATCCGGCCGCCCGGCGTGAAGACGTGCATCGCGGTGAGCTGCCCTGCGGCGACGGTGCGCGCCTCCGCGCCGGCTGGGGCCCAGAGTGCGAGACAGGTGATGCAGGGCGCACCGCGCCCCCGCAACGACCCCTGGCTCGCCGCCGCCCGCCAGGCGATCGACCCCGACGTCCCCGGGAGCGTCCGCTCCGCCACGAGCGCGATGCCACGGTACTCGGCGTCGAACGAGCCGTCGAGCAACGGCTCATAGCGCTGCTGCGACGGCAGATGCCGCGCAGCGAACGCCTGCACGCCGACGCTCGGTCGCAGGCCGCGCCACGTGACCGCGAGGCTCCCACCACGCCAGACCGCCGGCGCACCGTACCCACCCTGCACGACCGCGGTGAACCGACCGACCACGTCGCTCACCGTCACCACGCCGCCCTGGTCCTGCCCTTCGGCGGAGAGATTTGCGTTGGGAAGCCACGTCGCCCCCAGACGCCCGATGCCATACGGCAGCGACCCGACCGCCGTCGTCGGGAAGGCCTTCGCGTCGGCGATCCGCTGGCGCGGCGCCGCGGGCGCGAGGGAATCGGCGAGCACGACCCGCGCCGGGGTCGCCGCGCTGTCGAGCCGGATCGTCCGCAGGTCCCATCCGCGCGCGTGCATCGTGAGGAAGAAGGCACGGCCATCGCGACTGACCTCGGGGAGCGCGGTGAGGCCGGCGAAGCGCGTCAGCGGCGTCGCCGAGCCGTCGAGACCGATGCGCTCGAGCTGCGGCGTCCCCGTGACCTCGGAGACGACGATCAACCCCGAGCCGTCGGGGAGCCAGGTCGGCTCATAGCGGCTCGTCTCATCACGCGGCACGAGCGGCAGCAGCGCACCCGACCCGACCTCCACACGCACCACCTCCCACCGCCCATCGGCCTGCCGCGCGCTCGCCACGTACCGCCCATCGGGGGAGACGCGGACACCGGAGTAGTTCGCATCGAAGGCGCCGCGCGCGAGCTCAGTGACCGCCCCCGTCGTGAGGTCGACGACCACGAGATCGCAGCTCCCGGCGAGACAGCGCACGCCGGCGGCGCGCAGTCCGTCCGGGAAGGGATCCGCCGTGCGGATCGCCGCACCCCGCGTCACCCGACGCACGTCGCCCGAATCGGCATCCCAGACCCAGAGGTCGGGCATCGACCGCCCGTCGGGCAGCACCTCGGATCGGATGACCGTGAGATGCCGGCCGTCGGTCATGAATCGCGGCTCCTCCCACCCCGCCCCGCCCTGCGGCGCGAGCGCCGCGAGCTCTTCACGCGGTGCCGGCAGGAAGGGTCGATCGGGGACATCGAGAGAATCGACCTTCGCCAGCCGACGGCGACGCGCGCGCGCCGCGTCCGACGTCGCAGCGGAATCACGCGAGGCCTTCCGCGCCGAGTCCTTGTCGACCTTCGGGTCCATCGACCAGACGAGGATCTTCGGCGGCTTCCCCGGCTGCGCGCGCTCGACGGCGACGCGCTTCCCGTCCGGCGAGACCGACGGCGCACCGGAGAACCAGTCGAGCTGCTGGAAGATCGTTCCGCGGGCGTCGCCGGCGTTCTTCATCACGCGATCGGCGGCGACGGCCTTCGCCGTCACCTCGGCGACGAAGCGGCCATAGAGCCGATCGGGGTTCTCGCCGTAGAGCCCGCGGAACGCCTGCTCGAAGCTCCGCTCGGTGCGCGCCGTCATCCGACGCCAGAGCTGCTGATGCGTCTCCCATCCGTCGCGGTCGGCCAGCCACTCGAGGAAGGCGGACCCCACGAGGTAGCGCATCGCCCCGCCGAGGAACGGCGTCACATCATCTAGCGCGTCATAGGTCGGCAGCTTCCCTTCGAGCGCGAGCTGTCGCAGGATCGCCGGGCGATACACGCCGTTCGGGCGACCGGAGCCGGTGAGCCGTCCTTCGATGACCGTCGCGTACCCCTCGAAGATCCACGCCGGCGCCTTCGTGACGATCGGCCCGACGACGATCGGGAGGAACGCCTCGATGAGGCGCTTGTCGGGGATGCGGGTCGGGCGCAGGAGATGCGCGAGGTGCGCGTACTCGTGCACCGCCACCAGTTCGCCCCATTCGCGATAGTGGCCCAACTGCCCCGGAGCGGGCGGGATCGGCCAGAGCCGAATCGTCGGGCCGCGCTGGAGCGGAATCGCCGAGCCATTGGTCTGATTGACCGGATCCTCGACGATGATCTCGATCACCTGCGGCGGGGTGTAGCCGACCATCTCACCGACCGCGGTGCGGATGCCTTCCATCCGTCCCGCGACGTCGCGCGCCCAGTCACCGAGTGCCTTCGGGTGATGGATCCGGAAGTGCGGCGTGGTGATCGTCATCCACTCCGCCTCCGGGGTGGAGGCGAATTGGGC
>CAZGIE010000185.1:0-650 GCA_964526485.1 uncultured Gemmatimonas sp.
CGGCGAGCGTGAGCGCTCCGGTCGGTCCGGTGGAGGCGCCGGCGGTCGACAGCCCCGCGGCGAGCGCCGCCCCCGCGGCCTTCCGACTGCGCCGGCGCGGCGTGGTGGGCGCCGCGTCCTCCGCCTCCGCCTCGTCGGCGCCGTTCGCCTCGTCCGGCTCGGACTCCACCGCGTCACCTTCCGGCAGCAGAGAGGCCGGCTCCGCCGCCGTCACCGGCGCCGCCGTCATCCCCATCAGCGTGAGGTCGACGGCGGGCAGCTCCGCCGCATCGGGTTCCATCGCCTCCGCGGTGGTCAGGGCCGCGGCGGGTTCCGGGGTGCGGCGCGTCGGCAACTTCACCGCGACGGCAGCGCGCACGGGGTTCCACCGCAGGGTGACAGCGGTCAGCACCGAGATCGCGGTCACGATCACGAACCACGCCCCGCCGCGCCCGAGCGCCTCGGCCAGATAGAACCCGGCGAAGGCGCCCCAGAGCCCGGCGTAGGGGTCCGCGGTGCCCGCGGCGACCACACCCAGCCGCGCGAGGCCGGCGGCGACCGGGACGATCACGACCAGCCCGATCGGGAAGAGGTCGACGACCGCACGCTCCGGCGTCCCGATTCGCCCGAGGAGGCGGAGCGCTTGGTGCCGCCCGACACCCTGCCCGCCC
>CAZGIE010000185.1:660-3663 GCA_964526485.1 uncultured Gemmatimonas sp.
GAGCGCGCGGGTGGCGGGGATCAGCGGCACGATGGCGGCGGCGATCGCCCCCACCAGCCCGAGGATCGACCAGCGGAGACAGCCGCCGACCGGACCGAACGGTCCCCCCGCGGCGGTGCACGATTCGAGCGAGGCCGGCGTGCGGCCGAAGAGGAGCGCCCCGCCGAGGAAGAGCGCGCCGACGAGGAGGACGATGCCCGTGATCTCGTGCCGCAGGGTCGGGGCGGCGCCTGCCGGACCGTCCAGGACCGACGGCGGCGTACCGTTGTGTCCATCGCCCCCCCCGTCGCCGGCGGGGGGGAGCCCGCCCTCAGGGGCGTCGGGTGTGCGACCGCCACGCCGCCGCCGTGGCGGCGGGGCGAGGGGGGAATCGAGGAGGAGCGGGTCGACCGAGTGCTTCCGTGGCATGGGCGCGAGGGAAGGGATACTCGGGAGACGAGTCAGGGCGTGTCGGGGAAACGCCCCGGCTGGAGACAGGGGCTTCCCCGCCCCGGGGTCAGAGCTCGTCGGCGAAGCGACGGGTGATGAGCCGGCGGTAGAGGGACGGCCAGAGCCGCCACAGCAGTGCGCCGATGCCCGGCCAGAGGTCAGCCCCGACCGTCGGACGGCGCGCGGCGAGCGCCGTCAGGATCCGCGCCGCCTCGGCCTCCGCCGACCGGATACGGCCGGTCGTGGACCGCGCGTGACGCGCCGGGGCCCCGTCGGCGCCAAGGGCATGCCGCTCGATCGTGGTGGCGAGGAAGCTCGGATGCACCAGGAGGACGTGGACCCCCTCGCGTGCGAGCTCGAGCCGGAGGACCTCGAAGTACTGCGTGAGCGCGGCCTTGGCGGCGCCGTAGCCAGCCCGCCCAGGGAGCGGCATCCACGCCGCCATCGAGCTCACCGCGACCACACTCCCGCCGGACGCGCGCAGGAACGGGAGCGCGAGGTGCGTGAGAGCGACGGGGGCGTGGTAGTCGACTTCCATCACCTGTCGGATGACCTCGGGCCGGGTGATCCGCGCGGGGGACCGGTGCGTGATGCCCGCGTTGAGGATGAGAACATCCAACCGACCGAAGCACCCGACCGCCGTCGCCACGAGCGCCGCCTGATGCGCCGGATCCGTGACATCCCCCACGATGCCGACGATGTGCAGCGGCACCTCGGGCGCGATCTCGACGTCCGCGGGGAGGAGCAGCCCGTGGAGGTCGGCGACGCGCGCCGCCAGCGCCTCCGCATCTCGATCGGCGAGGACGAGCCGATCGCCACGGGCCGCGGCCTCCTGCGCGAGGGCCCAGCCGAGGCCGTGCGCCGCGCCGGTGATCAGCGTGACGCGGCCCCAGGAGGGCGTCATCCGCGCGGCGCGAAGAGGTCGGCGCCTTCCTGCTCGAGGAACTTCGTGTGCACGTCGCCCGCGGCGAAGCGCGGATGCCGCATCAGCGAACCGAGGAACGGGATCGTGGTCGTCACGCCCTGGATCACGAAGGTCTCGAGGGCGAGGCGCATCTTCGCGATCGCCTCGTCGCGCGTGGCGCCATGCACGATGAGTTTCGCGATCATCGAGTCGTAGAACGGGGGGACGGTGTACCCCGCGTACGCGTGCGTATCGACGCGCACACCGTTGCCGCCGGGCATGTGGAAGACCTCGACCTTTCCGGGGCTCGGCTGGAAGTTGCGCGCCGGATCCTCGGCGTTCACGCGGCACTCGATCACGTGACCACGCAGCTCCGGGGTGCGCGTCACGCTGAGCGGATGGCCGGCCGCGACGCGGATCTGCTCCTTCACGAGGTCCACGCCGGTGAGCATCTCCGTCACGGGATGCTCCACCTGGATGCGGGTGTTCATCTCCATGAAGTAGAACGAGCCGTCCTGATCGAGGAGCATCTCGATCGTGCCGGCGCCCACGTAGTCGATCGCCTTCGCTCCCTTCACCGCGGCCGCGCCCATCCGCTCGCGGAGCTCGGGGGTCATGACCGGGCAGGGTGCCTCCTCGACGAGCTTCTGGTGCCGCCGCTGCACGGAGCAGTCGCGCTCGCCGAGGTGGATCACGTTCCCATGCGTGTCCCCGAGGATCTGGAACTCGACATGCCGCGGCCGCTCGAGGTACTTCTCGACGTAGACGCTGCCATTCCCGAAGGCGGAGAGGGCCTCGGAGCGGGCGAGCTGGAAGGACCGGGCGAAGTCGTCGGCGTCGCGGGCGACGCGCATCCCCTTCCCGCCCCCGCCGGCGGCGGCCTTGATGATGACCGGGAAGCCCATCTGCGCGGCGATCGCCTGCGCCTCGTCGACGTCCTCGACGGGGCCCGGCGAGCCCGGGACCACGGGCACGTCATTCGCGATCATCGCCGCGCGGGCGGCCGCCTTGTCCCCCATCGTACGGATCTGGTGCGGCGTCGGCCCGATGAAGGTGATCCCGCTCGCCGCGCAGGTCTCGGCGAACTCGGCGTTCTCGGCGAGGAAGCCGTACCCGGGGTGAATGGCGTCGGCGCCGGTGATCTCGGCGGCGGCGATCAGGCGGGGGATGCGGAGGTACGAGTCTCGCGCCGGCGCGGGGCCGATGCAGACGTCGTCGTCGGCGAAGCGGACATGGAGCGACTCACGATCGGCCTCGGAGTAGACGGCGACCGTCTCGATCCCGAGTTCGCGACAGGCGCGGATGACCCGGAGGGCGATCTCCCCCCGGTTGGCGATCAGGACTTTGCGGAACACGGCGTGGGCGGGCTGAGGGCGATGGGGGGCACGCGCCGGCCGGTCGGCCGCGCGCGCCGCGGCGTCAGTTGGGACGGACGCGGAAGAGCACCTGCCCGAACTCGACGGGGTGCGCGTCCTGGGCGCAGACCTCGACGACGGTCCCGCTCACCTCGGACTCGATCTCGTTCATGATCTTCATCGCCTCGATGATGCAGAGCACCTGCCCCTGCTTCACGGTCTGGCCGACGGCGACGTAGGGGGCCGCGCCGGGCTCGGGGGCACCGTAGAAGGTGCCGACCATCGGCGACTTCACCTCGATGGCGTTGGACTTGG
>CAZGIE010000186.1:0-1056 GCA_964526485.1 uncultured Gemmatimonas sp.
CTCCTCGGGGGTCGCGACCGCGACGGGGCGGAGCGTGGCCAGGGGCGCGCTCGGCCGCGCGATCACGTCCCAACTCGTGACGAGCCCGACCACATGATCGACGGTGCCCTCGTAGACGGGCACGCGGCTGAATTGCGCCTGCGCGACGAAGGCCGCCGCCTGCGGTCCCGCCAACGCGCGATCGACGGCGACCACGTCGCCCCGCCGCGTCATCACGTCCCCGACGCGCCGCGCGCCGAACTCGAGCACCCCGCTGATGATCGCGCGCTCCCCCGCCGCACCGACCCCCTCGATCTCCCCCTCGCGCAGCAGGTCATCGACCGTCTCCTGCGGCGTGGGCTCGGGCGCCGCCGGCCGCCGGTGCGCCACCAGACGCGAGGCGAACGCGACGAGGGGGGCGGTGACGCGCTCGACGAGCCGGAGGGGCGGCAGGAGCACCGCGAGGGTCTGGGCGGGCCAGCGCCGAGCGATGGCCCGCGGGACGAGCTGCCCGACCACCAAGAGCAGCAGCGCGGCGGTCAGCATCGCGTTGAGCGTCGCCAGCGCGCCATCACCGACGTGGACGCCGATGATCGCGCCGAGGGCGAAGACGGTGCCGACGATCCCGGTCCCGGCGGCCACGAGGAGCTGGTGCGGGCGTTCCAGGTACAACGTCGCCGTCGCGGCGCCGGCGAGTCGTTGCTCGGCCCAGTGCCGCAGCCAGAGGCGACTCACCGACCGGAGCGCCGTCGCGGCGCCGGTCAGGACGCCGACCACGACGACGAGCGGGAGCGTGAGGAGGTAGACGCTCATGCGCCGACCTCCGCCGCGAGCGCGACCTCGACCGGCTCCAGGTAGACGCGCTCGATGCGGCGGCGCACGACCCGCTCCACCACGAGCCGATGCCCCGCCACCTCGAGCGCCTCCCCGGGCTTGGGCACGCGACCGAGCAACGCCATGACGAGACCGCCGACGGTGGTGACGTCGTCACGCGTGACATCCGCGTCGAGGAGCTCGGAGAGCGCGTCGAGCGAGACGCCGGCGGCCACCCAGAGCCGCCCCCCCTCCCCGCGCTCG
>CAZGIE010000186.1:1066-3661 GCA_964526485.1 uncultured Gemmatimonas sp.
CGCCGCCGCTGCCGCCCTCCCTCGCCACGCTCGACGTCGGGACGCTCCGCGTCCCCCTCGTCCTGGATGTCGCCGACGATCAGCTCGAGCGCATCCTCGAGCGTGACGATCCCCGACGTGCCGCCGAACTCGTCGACCACCACGGCCAGGTGACGGCGCGACGAACGGAAGTCGCGCAGCTGGCGCTCGACCGAGTTCGTCGCAGGGATGAAGAGCGCCGGTCGCAGGACCGCCTGCCATCCCCCCGCGGGCTCCTCCCCCGCGATGAGCGCGCCGAGGACGTCCTTCGCGTACAGGACGCCGATCACATCGTCGATGCTCTCCCGGTACACCACGAGACGCGAATGCCGCGCGCTGCGGATCCGGTCGGCGACCTCCGACCATGGGGTCTCGTGGTCGATCCCGACGATGTCGACGCGGGGCACCATGATCTCGCCGACGCGCGTCTCCGCGAGCGAGAAGACGCCGTGGACGAGGACGCCATCGCCCCCTTCGGCCTCGATCCCGGCGGCGACGACGTCGCGGAACCGCTCGACGGCATCCTCCCGCTGCTCGAGATCGGCCTCGCGCGTGGTCGGGAGCCAGGTGTCGAGCAGGCGGTCCCCCCAACGTCCGAACGCGACCACCGGCGCGCAGACCATCTCGACCACCGCCACGAGCGGGCGGACGCGTCGCAGCCCCACCGCGCCGGCCGCGTCACCGGCTTCGCGGGCGGCGACCTCGCTCAGGATGACGAGCGCCACGCCGGCCGCCACGACGACGGGGACGAGATACCGCGCCGGCACCCACCCGCTGGTCCAGAGCGCCATCGCGACCGTGGCCCCGGCGACCAGCTGCGCGAGGATCCGACCGAACACGAGCGCGCGATGCGCGGCCTCCCGCCGGGCGACGAGGGCCGTGAGCGACGACGGAGGCTCGTCGTCCTCCACCGCGAGGAGCGCGCTGTCGGCGTAGGCGCAGGCCGCGGCGACCGTCGACCCGAGGACCGCGGCGACGAGGAGGAGCAGGGTCATCGGGCGAGGACCCGGCGGACCAGCGCTTCCTGCCGCCGCCACATCGGCGACCGCTCCCGCGCCGCCCCCTCGGGATGATCGTGCCCGAGGACATGCAGCGTGCCATGTACCGCGAGCCGGAGGAGCTCCTCGCGCACGGGGCGGCCGAAACGGCGGGCGTTCGCCGTGGCGACCGTGGGCGCGATGTACACGTCACCGATCACCGCGCCGGCGGGGTCGCGGAAGGCGAAGGAGATCACGTCCGTCGGCCCGGCATGCCCGAGGTGGCGCCGATTCATGGCCGCGATCCGGCGCGCGGAGACCAAGGTGACGGACACGAGCGCGGCGCCGACCCGCTCCGCGCGCAGGACGCTGGCGACCGCGTCGGCGAGCCGGGCGCGCGACACCGACGCGCGCACCCCGGGCTCCGCCTGTACGCTGACGCGCGCGGCGCTCATGCGCCCGCGTCTCGCCCGTAGGCCGCGACGATCTCGCGGACGAGCCGGTGCCGCACGACGTCCACCTCGGTGAAATAGTGGAACCCGATCCCCTCGATCCCCTGCAGGATCCGCTCCACCTGCAACAGCCCGCTCTCCTCGCGCTTCGGAAGGTCGACCTGCGTCTTGTCGCCCGTGATGACGGCGCGCGAATTCACCCCGAGACGCGTGAGGAACATCTTCATCTGCGCGTTGGTGGCGTTCTGCGCCTCATCGAGGATCACGAAGGCGTCCGCCAGGGTGCGGCCGCGCATGTAGGCCAGCGGGGCGATCTCGATCACGCGGGTCTCGAGCGCCCGCGCGACGCGCTCGGGCGGCATCAGGTCGTCGAGGGCGTCGTAGAGCGGCCGCAGGTACGGATCCACCTTCGCCTGCATGTCCCCGGGGAGGAACCCGAGCGATTCCCCCGCCTCGACGGCCGGTCGCGCCAGGACGATCCGCCGCACCCGCTTGCGCGCGAGCGCATCGACGGCCGCCGCCACGGCGAGGTACGTCTTTCCGGTCCCCGCGGGCCCGATCCCGATGACGATCTCGTGCTCCATCAACTTCTCGAGGTACTCCGCCTGCCCCTGCGTCTTGGGCTGGATGACCTTGCGCACCCCGGGTAGCACGATCCGCCCCGGGGTCCCCGTCTCGCGCGCGGGGCCCTCCAAGGAGAACCGGAGCACGTCGTCCGGCTCGAGCGGCTGCGCCTGACGCGCCTGTTCGATCATCCGTGCGGCGACCCCGGCGGCGCGGTCGACCGCCTCCGCCGCCCCGGCGATCGCCATCGCGTCGCCCCGCAGGGTCACCCGCACCGGATAGAGCTTCTGCAACTCGGCGAGGTTCGCATCCCCCGGGCCGGCGAGCGTCAGGAGGTCCGCCCCCTCGGTCGAGAGCCGCTGGATCGTCTCGGTCGCGACCCCGTCACCCATCGGCGCGCACCGGGCGGATGTGGAGCGCGTCGAGGTCCTGGGTCGGCACGACGCTGGGCGCGCCCTCGAACAGGGCGCGCGCCGCCGTGGTCTTCGGGAAGGCGATCACATCGCGCAGCGAGGTGGCGCCGGCGAGAAGCATCGCGATGCGATCGAACCCGAAGGCGATGCCACCGTGCGGCGGCGCCCCGG
>CAZGIE010000187.1:0-3263 GCA_964526485.1 uncultured Gemmatimonas sp.
TCGCCGGGCTCGCGATCGAGCGCGCCGTGGCGCTGGCGCGCGCCGGCACGGTGCAGGGGATCGTCACCGCCCCGATCGACAAGGCCGCGCTCCTCGCCGGGGGCTACCCGGATCCCGGCCACACGGAGTTGCTCGAGCGGCTCACCGGCGCCCCGACGACGATGATGCTCGCCTCCGACCGGCTGCGGGTCGTCCTCGCGACCACCCACCTCGCGCTCCGCGATGTGCCGGCCGCTGTGACCCCCGAGGCGCTCACGCGGGCCGTCCGCGCGACGCGGGCCGGCCTGCAGGGCTGGTTCGGTATCGCCGCGCCGCGGCTCGCCCTCTGCGCGCTCAACCCGCACGCGGGGGACCACGGGCGCTTCGGCGTCGAGGACGACACCCTCCTGGCGCCCGTCGCGCGGGCCGAGGGCATCGCCGGTCCCCTCCCGGCCGACACCGTCTTCGTCCGGGCGATCCGCGGGGAGTTCGACGCGGTGATCGCGCCGTACCACGACGTGGGGATGACGGCGATCAAGGTCGCGAGCTTCGGCTCGGCGGTGAATGTGACGCTGGGGCTCCCCTTCGTCCGGACCTCCCCCGACCACGGCACGGCACTCGACATCGCGGGCCGCGGCCTCGCCGTCGCCGACTCGATGGTCGCGGCGATCCGGCTGGCGCTGACGATCAGTCGCCGGTCGGCTCCACGATCAGCGACCTGATCCGCCGGCCCTCCATCGCGCGGACCGTGAAGGTCGCGCCGGCGCCGGTGACCTTGTCCCCCACGAGGGGGAGCCGCCCGAGCCGCCCGAAGACGTAGCCGCCGACGGTCGTGAAGTCCTCCTCCGGGATCGCGAGCCCGAGCTCGGCGTTCACCTCGCCGATGTTCAGGTCCCCCGCGATGATGCGCCCGCCGGCCGGGATGGCCTCGTGGGTGGTCGTGACCCCGGGCGTCTCGTCGTACTCGTCGAGGATCTCGCCGACGATCTCCTCGAGGAGGTCCTCCATCGTGACCATCCCCGCCGTGCCGCCGTACTCGTCGAGGACGATGGCGAGGTGCTCCTTGCGGCGCTTGAAGTCCGCCAGCACCTCCTCGACCTCCCGTGAGCCCGGCACGACGTGCACGGGGCGAAGCGCGGTGGCGAGCTCGAACCCCGCCGGGTCGCGGTGCAAGGCGCGGAGCAGGTCCTTCGCGTGGACCATCCCGACGATGTCGTCGACGGTGTCCCGGTAGACCGGATAGCGCGAGAACCCGGCGTCCTCGACCGTGCGGATCGCCTCGTCGAGGGTCGCCTCCACGGGGATCGCGACCATCGCGGTGCGCGGCGTCATCACCTCGCGTGCGTTCTTCTCCGAGAACTCGAAGACGCCGCCGAGGATGCGCGCCTCGGTGGTGTGCAGCTGGCCGCTCTCCTCGGCCTGCTCGACGAGGAGCCGGAGCTCCTCCGAGGAGTGGGGGGTCTCCTCCTCGGTGACGTTCCGCTGCCCGAGGGCCCGGAGGAGCCAGTGCGACGAGCCGTCGAGCACGAAGATGAAGGGGCGCATCACCCACGCGAACGCGAGGATCGGCGGCGCGAGCCACTTCGCGAAGACCTCGGGATGGTTCAGCGAGAGCGCGCGGGGCGCGAGCTCGCCGAGGACCACGTGGAGGTAGGTCACGACGGTGAGGGCGATGCCCGCCGCGATGCCGACCCGGACGCTGACCTCGAGCGGGAGCGGGAGGGCGACGAACCAGTGCTCCAGCGTCTCGCCCAACGACGCCTCGGCGACCCACCCGAGCCCCAGGGAGGCGAGGGTGATCCCGAGCTGACCGGCCGAGAGGACGCGGGTCAGGTTGGCGCGGGAGGTGGCGGTGACGGCGAAGCGGGCGAAGGGATCGCCGGCGCGGACCATCGCCTCGAGTCGGGAGCGGCGCGCCCGGACCAGGGCGAACTCGACCGCGACGAAGAAGGCGTTCAGGGCGAGGAGGAACGCGATGGCCAGGAGGCGGGAGAGCACGTCCCTAAGGTATCAGGGGTCAGGGGCGAGGGGGCAGGTGTCAGGGGCCAGGGGTCAGGGGTCAGGGATCGCCGGGGGTGATGGCGGTGGCGCCCGCTGGGCTCGAGATTCTCGCCATGGCGAAAATCGACAAGCTCCTCTCGAAGATGCTCGAAGTGCACGCCGAGTCTCTCATCCTGCGTGATGAAGATTCGGCAATGCTGCTGATTGGCGGGCAGGCGAAGCCGATCACCAAGCCCCTGCCGACCGTGCAGGTAGCGGATCTGGTGCGCGAGATCGCGACCCCCGCCGCCCAGCACGCGATCGACGCGCGGCAGCCCACCAAGTTCCGCTACGCCTCGCCGGAGCGCGTCTTCACCGTGCGCGCGATGCTGCAGGGCAACGTGATGGTCGTCGACTTCACGGTCGACGCCGACGCCGAGTTCAAGCGCTCGACCGGGACCTTCCAGGCCATCGACCCGGACGCGGCGGCCGGCGGGGACGTCCCCGACGCGCAGACCGCGGCGGGCGATCCCGGCTCGGCGAAGGTCGCGATGGAAAAGCTCCTGCGCATGCTCGTCGAGCACGGCGGCTCCGACCTGCACATGCGGGTCGGGGAGCCGCCGATCATCCGGAAGAGCGGGGAGATGGTACGGATCGCCGGCCAGTCGAAGCTCGACCCCACGGCGATGGAGGCGCTGCTGCGCTCGATCATGCCGGAGCGGAACACGCGGGAGTTCGCGGAGACCAACGACACCGACTTCGCGCACGAGATCACCGGGGTGGCGCGCTTCCGCGCCAACGTCCTCCGCGACCGGAAGGGGATGGCGGCGGTCTTCCGCGTCATCCCGAGCACGATCGTCACCGCCGACGCGCTCGGGGTGAGCCCCGAGGTGCAGAACCTCTGTTACCTCACGAAGGGGCTCGTGCTGGTGACCGGTCCGACGGGATCCGGCAAGTCGACGACCCTCTGTGCGCTGATCGACCTGGTGAACCGTTCGCGGTCGGACCATGTGATCACGATCGAGGATCCGATCGAGTTCGTGCACGAGAACAAGAACTGCGTGATCACGCAGCGGCAGGTGGGGGTGCACACCGGCTCGTTCAAGAGCGCGCTCCGCGCGGCGCTCCGCGAGGACCCGGACATCATCCTGGTCGGTGAGCTGCGCGACCTCGAGACGGTCGGGATCGCGATCGAGACGGCGGAGACGGGGCACCTCGTCTTCGGGACGCTGCATACGACGACCGCGGCGAGCACCATCGACCGCCTCATCGACCAGTTCCCGGCGGACCGGCAGGGGCCGGTG
>CAZGIE010000187.1:3273-3616 GCA_964526485.1 uncultured Gemmatimonas sp.
CCGGTGGGGATGTCCCCGACGCCCAGACCGCGGCGGGCGATCCCGGCGGACCGGCAGGAGCAGGTGCGGACGATGCTCTCGGAGTCGCTGAAGGGGGTCGTGTCGCAGGTGCTCTGCAAGAAGATCGGCGGCGGGCGCGTGGCGGCCCGCGAGATCCTCCTCGTCACCCCGGCGGTCGCGAACCTCATCCGCGAGGGGAAGACCTTCCAGATCCCCTCGATCATGCAGACCTCCAAGAAGCTCGGCATGATCACGATGAACGACACCCTCCTCGACCTCGTCGAGCGAAAGCTCGTGGAGCCGAAGGAGGCGTGGATGAAGTCGGTGGAGAAGGGGTCGTTCG
>CAZGIE010000188.1:0-943 GCA_964526485.1 uncultured Gemmatimonas sp.
GGCATCCGTGACCCCGTCGGGATGATCGGGACACGGCTCGAGACCGAGATGTATCTCGTGACGATCGGCGCCTCGCCGGCGATGAACCTGCGGAAGGCGGTGGAGCGGGCCGGATACAAGGTCGGCGAGCTCGTGCTCGAGCCGCTGGCGAGCGCGCTCTCGGTGCTGACCGATGACGAGAAGGAGCTCGGCGTGGCGCTCGTCGAGATGGGGGCGGGGACGACCGACGTCGCCGTCTTCCACGAGGGGAAGATCCGGCACCTCGGGACGATCGGGTACGGCGGGCTCAATGTGACGAGCGACCTGGTGCACGGGCTGGGCGTCACGCAGGCGGACGCCGAGCGCCTCAAGGAGGCGTACGGCGCCGCCTTCGAACCCCTCGTCCCGCACGACGAGAAGATCCGCCTCCCGAGCACGGGGGCGCAGGGGGACCGCGAGATCCCGCGGTCGCTGCTGGCGCACATCATCCACCAGCGGACGCAGGAGATCTTCGAGCTGGTGGCGCGCGAGGTCGAGCAGGCGGGCTTCCTGTCGCGGCTCGCGGCGGGGGTGGTCGTGACGGGCGGGGCCGCGGCGCAGCCGGGCACGGCCGATTTGGCGAGCGAGGTCTTCGGGACCGGGGCACGGATCGGGCTCCCCGGGGAGCACCTGGGTGGCCTGGCGGACTCCGTCGCCTCGACGCGGTTCGCCACGGTGCCGGGGCTCGTGCAGTACGGCGCGCACCGGGTCGCGGCGGGCGCTGCGGCGGGGAAGGGGCGCCGGCTCTCGATGCAGGCCGCCCCCTCGATGGACACCATCGCCGTCCGCTTCAAGACCTGGCTGCAGGACTTCTTCTGAGCCCGGGGCCGGGCGCTGTTTCCCGCGCCCGGGCTGGGTCGTCCGTGGGATATCGTGAGCGGCGCGCGTCCGGGGTATATTCCGGCGTGATCGTCGCTCTCCCCAC
>CAZGIE010000188.1:953-3607 GCA_964526485.1 uncultured Gemmatimonas sp.
GCCCTGATGGAGCCCGCCGCGCCATGACGCTCTTCGAATTCGAGGATTCGCTCCCCCAGTCCGCCCGGATGAAGGTCGTCGGGGTCGGCGGCGGTGGCGGCAATGCGGTCAACCGCATGATCGAGGAGCAGCTGCAGGGCGTCGAGTTCATCTCGGTGAACACGGACGCGCAGGCGCTGCTCAGCTCGCGGTCCGACGTCAAGATCCAGATCGGCAAGAAGCTCACCCGCGGGCTCGGCGCCGGCGCGCGCCCCGAGATCGGCCGTCAGGCGATCGAGGAGAACCGTGACGAGGTGATGCGCTCGATCCAGGGGGCCGACCTCGTCTTCGTCACCTGCGGCATGGGGGGCGGCACCGGCACCGGTGCGGCGCCGATCGTCTGCGAGCTCGCCAAGGAGGCGGGCGCGCTGACCGTCGGCATCGTGACCAAGCCGTTCCTCTTCGAGGGGCGGAAGCGGATGCGCCAGGCGGACGACGGCATCGCCGAGATGGTGAAGCACGTCGACACGATGATCGTCGTCCCGAACGAGCGGCTCCTCGCGGTCGTCGGCCGCGGGATCCCCTTCCAGGACGCGCTCAAGAAGGCGGACGAGGTCCTGCTGCAGGCGACCGGTGGGATCTCGAACATCATCACCCGCATCGGCATCATCAACGTCGACTTCGCCGACGTGCGCACCATCATGAAGGACGGCGGGTCCGCGATCATGGGGACCGGCATCGGGCGCGGCGAGCAGCGCGCGATCGAGGCGGCGCGGATGGCGATCGAGTCGCCGCTCCTCGACAACGTGTCGATCACCGGCGCGCGTGGCGTGCTGATGAACATCATCGGCGGCCCCGAGCTCACCCTCGGCGACATCAACACGATCGCGGATCTGGTGAAGGAGGCGGTCGGCGAGGAGAGCGAGATCATCGTCGGCGCCGCGACCGAGGAGGCGATGCAGGGCGAGGTCCGCGTGACCGTCATCGCGACCGGCTTCGACCAGCGGAAGGCGCCTGCCCCCGCGGTGACGCGGAGCGCGGCCACCCCGATCATCCCGCTCGACCCCGCGCTGCGCGCCGCGCGCACGCCCGCGGCCCCGGCTCCTGGCGCCGCGACCGGGGCGGCCGCCGTCGTCCCGCCGCGCACGCGCCCCATCGCCCCGCGGCCGATCGAGGATCTCAGCGACATGGAGATCCCGACGTTCATCCGGAGGCAGATGGATTGACGCGGGGGCTGCCGCGTCTCCTCCTCGGTGCGGCGCTCGCGGTCCTCGCGATCGCCGCACTTCGCTTGCCCGCCCCGCGCGTCCGGCGCCCCGGCGAACTCCTCGACGCCGAGGTGGCGCGCCGGTGGTTCCGTCGCGACACGCTCGCCGCGGGCGAGGCGCTCGCCGTCCTCCTGACCGAGCGGGGGCTCGCGCCCGCCGACGCGGCGGCGATCCTCGATGCGACGCCGCTCGATCCGCGCCGCATCCCCGCCGGCCTCGCCCTCGAGATCAGCGGTGACTCCGCCGGGAGCCCCGCCAGCACCGTGCGCTTCTTCGTCGGTGTGGATCGGGTCATCGTCGTGCGTCGCGTCGCCGCCGGGTGGGTCGCCGAGGACACGCGGCTCCCATGGGCGACGGACACGTTGGTGATCCGCGGGACGATCACCTCGTCGCTCTACGCCGCCGTCGACGAGGGCGCGACGCCATATCTCTCGCAGGCGGCGCGGCAGGAGCTCGCGTGGAGCATCGCGGACATCTACGAGTACCGCGTCGACATGAGCCGCGAGCTGCAGGAGGGGGACCGCATCCGCGTCCTCGTCGAGCGGCAGCGCCTCGAGACGGGCGCCACCCGCATCGGGCAGGTGCTGGCCGCGGGGCTGGAGCGTGGGGGGAACGAGGTCCAGGCCGTCGCGCTCCCCACCGGCAACGGCCGCAGCCGCTACTACGACCAGCAGGGGCGCTCCCTCGCCGCCTCGTTCCTCCGGGCGCCGGTCGCGTTCCGGCGCATCTCGAGCAACTTCGGCGGCCGTCGGCATCCCGTCCTCGGGACCTTCCGACAGCATCAGGGCACCGATTTCTCCGCGCCGTCCGGGACCCCGGTGCGCACCATCGGGGATGGCGTGGTGCTCGTGGCGGGCCGCCGTGGCGGCTACGGGAACACCGTCGAGGTCCGGCATCCGAACGGCTTCGTCACCCGCTACGCGCACCTGCGCGGCTTCGCCGACGGCATCCGGAGCGGCGCGCGCGTCAGCATCGGCCAGACCATCGCCTTCGTCGGCTCCACCGGACTCTCGACGGGGCCGCACCTCCACTTCGAGGTGCTCGTGAACGGCCGGCAGCGGGACCCGCGTCGGGCCCTGCAGGCGACCGCCGGCCCGCCGCTCGCGGCCGGAGAGCGGCCGACGTTCGAACGGCTCCGCGCGATGGCGGCGACCGCCCTCGCGCAACCGGATGGCGTCGTGCGGCTCTCCGCGCGGTGACGACCCCGCCCGGCATCCGCGCGCTCCGCGCGGTCGCGGTCCTGGCGGTCCTCGCGATGGCCGTCGACCTCCCGCTCGGTCCGGCGACGCCGGTGGCGCCGTGGGTCGCGCTCGACGCCTCCCCGCTTTGGCGGACCCAGGGGCCCGCGGCGTGGCCCCGCGCCCGCCCCGTCGTCGACCCGCTCCTCCCCGCGGGGGCCCACTCGGT
>CAZGIE010000189.1:0-3591 GCA_964526485.1 uncultured Gemmatimonas sp.
ACCCTCAACGAGGTGCGGACCCAGCCCGAGGGGGAATACGTCCTCTACTGGATGCAGAGCACGCACCGGTTCGAGGAGAACTGGGCGCTCCGCCAGGCGGTCCTCCACGCCGACCGCCTCAACAAGCCCCTCCTGATCCACCAGGGTCTCGACCCGACCTATGAGCACGCGAGCGACCGGATCCATACGGTCATCCTCGAGAACGCGCGTGCCCTCCAGGCCCGCGGCGCGGCCCTCGGGCTCTCGTACCAGTTCGTCCTCCGGCGCCGCCGCGACGACGACCGCCGGGTGGTCGACCGCCTCGCCGCGCGCGCGGCCCTCGTGGTCACCGACCGCTTCCCCACCGCCGGGATCGCGGAACGCACCGCCCGCTTCGCCGAGCGTGCCCCCTGCCGGGTGGACGCGGTGGAGTCGCACGGGATCGTCCCTTCGGGGGCGTTCGTGAAGGAGGAGTACGCCGCGCGGACCATCCGACCGAAGATCGCGAAGCTCCTCGACCTCGCGCTCGAGCCGGTCGAGGACCGCCCGGCGGCGCGGGCGCTGCCGGAGGCCGTCTGGGGCTCGCTCGAGGTGGACCGGCTCGACCTCGAGCGCCTCGACGTGGCCGCGGAGGTCGCGCGGTGCGAGATCGACCACACGGTCCCGTCGGTCCCGTTCGCCAGCGGGCTCGACGGCGCACGCGCGCGGCTGCACGCCTTCTGCGACGGCGCGCTCGCCGACTACGCCGAGCGGCGCAACGAGCCGTCCGACACCGCGGGCTCGTCCCGTCTCTCGCCGTACCTGCACTTCGGCCAGATCTCGGCGGCCGAGGTGCTGCGCACCGTGCGCGCGGCGGGGCACGCCGAGTCGGCGGCGAAGTTCCAGGACGAGCTCGTCACCTGGCGCGAACTCGCGCTCAACTTCTGCCTGCGGAACCCCGAGTTCGGCAAGCTGAAGGGGCTCCCCGACTGGGTGCATCGCACGATGGCGGCGCACACCGACGACCCGCGCGAGGCGATCTATTCGCTCGAGCAGCTCGAGCGCGCCGAGACGCACGACGAGCTCTGGAACGCGGCGCAGCGCGAGATGGTCCGCACGGGGCATATGCACAACGTCGTGCGGATGCTGTGGGGGAAGTCGGTGCTGCTCTGGACGGCGCGCTACAAGCACGCGCTCGAGCACCTGATCCACCTCAACAACAAGTGGGCGCTCGACGGGCGCGACCCGTCGAGCTACGGCGGCATCCAGTGGTGCTTCGGCAAGTTCGACCGCCCCTGGTTCGACAAGCCGGTCTTCGGTGTGATCCGCCCGATGAGCCTCGCGCGGGCGCGGGAGAAGTTCGACGCCGAGGCGTACATCCGGATGTTCCCGCGCTGACGCGGGCGGGCGGCGCGACGCCCTAGGGGAGTCGGCTCCGCCCCCAGAAGCCGTCCGGGGTCTGCAGCAGCGAGTCGAGCCCCGTCCGACGGATCGCGAGGTCGGCCTCCCGCTGCGCGTCATCCACCACGCGGCGCTCGTCCACAGTCTTGAGGATACGGTCGCGCATCAGGATGCGGCCGTCGACGATGGTCGTGGTGACGTCGTTGCCGTTCGCGAAGTAGGCGAGCCGATACAGCGGCATCTGCGCCGGCATCATGTGCGGGCGCGCGGCGTCGACGAGGATGATATCGGCACGCTTCCCCGCCTCGAGCGACCCGATCTCGTCGGCCATCCCGAGGGCCCGAGCGGCGTCGACCGTCACCATCTCGAGCGCCTTCCCAGCGGGGAGGACCTTGGTGTCCTGCCACGCGGCGCGGTGGTAGCGCATCGCTTGGAAGACGTGCCGGAACATGTCATAGCTCCGGTCGGGCGCCACACCATCCGACCCGAGCATCACGGTGACCCGCGCGTCGAGGAGCTCGACGAGCCGGAACCGTTCGCGCATCGCGGCGTTCGCGCTGGGGTTATGCACGACCTTCGTCCCCGTGCGCGCGACGATGGCGATCTCCTCGTCGGTCATCCCGGTGGCGTGCGAGAGAAGGACGTCGGGGCCGAGGATGTCAAACACCTCGTCCGCGAACTTCACGCTGTACTTCGAGTGGCCATCCTGCGTGAAGAGGAGACCGTGGGTCTTCGAGAGGGCGCGGGTGGCGCGAGCCTGCGCGACGAGGGAGTCGAGCGCGACGCCGCGGAGCGGCGTCTGCTCCGGATGATGGGTCGGGAAGGCCATCGCGAGCTGCAACCGGCCGTCATCCCGTTTATGCCACGTGCGGATCAGCTCCGCGGCCACGGCGAGTTGCTGGTCGAAGCTCACGTCGATCGGACGCGCGCTGTCGCCCACCCACTCGACGTAGCGCTGCGGGAAGGGCGGGCGCCGCGGCCCGACGGCGAGGATGAAGCGAAGGCCCACCTGCTCCATCGCCTGCAGATACGCATCGCCGTACTTGGCATCATCGGTGCGCATCACCATGTCGCCCCCACCCAGGAAGCTGAGCGAGGTGGTGACGCCGAACCGCACCCGCTCCGCCCCCGTCAGGAACGCCTCGGCGCGCCAAAAGTCCACCGTCGACCCGCGGGCGTAGATCGCCTCCGTGGCCGGGTAGAAGGCGTCGGTGTCCATCCCGAGCGACTTCACGAGTCCGTGCCCGGCGTGGCCGTGGCCGTCGATGAGCCCCGGCATCACGATCTGGCGCGCCGCGTCGATCGTCTCGTCGGCCACATAGCGCGCGTCGAGCTCCGTGGACGGGCCGACCGCGACGATGCGTGTTCCACGGACGGCCACGGCACCGTCCTCGAGCACGCGCCGGGCGGAGTCCATCGTGACGACGGTCCCGCCGCGGATGAGGAGGTCCACGCGCTCCCGGGCGTCCGGGGCGCGGCACCCGACGAGCAGGAGGATCGCGAGCAGCGCTGACGGGACGACTCGCATGGAACGTCGGGGATCGCGCATCTGGTGTCCTGAGAGCGTGGAGGGGGTCGGGTCAGGGCGCATCGCTGACGCCCGGCGGGAGGAAGAGCGGGCGCGCGAGCCCGCCGGTGTCGTCATAGAAACGGATCGCTCCCTCCGGGGCGCTGGCCTTGGCGATCAGGATGAGCTGCCCGGTGTGTGTGGAGAAGTGCTCGACCACGTGGTAGATCGCCGCCATCACGTTGGTGTCGCGCCCCTGAATGCGGCGCGCCTCGCCGAGCGCGGCGGGATCGAGACGGTCGAGCACGGCGACGGCATCAACGCAGGCGCGCTCAAGATGCGCGAGGAGCGCGTCGCGCCCGTGGCCATCCCGCGCGGCGAACTCGGCGTCGCGCGCTCGGACATCCGGGGCCCCGCCGACGCCGCTCACAATCCACTGCCGCACGTTGCCGGCGAGGTGGAGGACGAGGTTGCCCGCGCTGTTCGACGACGCGTTCGGTCGATGCCAGAGCTGTGACTCGGGCATCGCGGTCAGCGCGAGCCGGATCTTCCCCGGGTACTCGAGGCCGAGGAAGTAGCGGGAGCGGGCGAGGAAGGTGGCGGCGGGATCGAAGGGCATCGTCAGAATGTAGATTCCAGCGCGATGACGCGCGCGTCGATCCTCCCCACCGCCGACGAGGTCCGTGCCGCCGCGGCCCGTCTCGACGGGCGCGTCGAGCGTACGC
>CAZGIE010000190.1:0-2914 GCA_964526485.1 uncultured Gemmatimonas sp.
GCGCTGATGATCTACTTCGCCGAGCTCAACAAGACGAAGTGGGATTGGATCTTCGTCTTCCTCTTCTCGGCGTGCGCGGTGATGCGGCTCGCGCGCTTCAACATCGAGCAGGCCGGTTCGGAGACGAAGGCCAAGTATTTCACCGGCCTCCCGAGCCCGGCCGCAGGCGGCACGCTCGCCACGTATTACTGGTTTAGCCAGACCCCCCTCTATTCGACGCTCTTCGCCGGCTGGCCGTGGGAGACGATCCTCCGCTGGCTGATGCCGACACTGAGCTTCCTGATGATCAGCAACGTCCCGTATCGGGCCTGGCCGCGCTTCAGTGTCCGCACGCTCGACGGGGCGCTCGGCCTCCTGCTCCTCGTCTCCTCGGTCGTCGCGCTCTTCGTGATGCCGCGAGAGTTCTTCTTCCCCGTCGGCGTCTCGTACGTGATCATCGGCATCGTGATGGCCGTGCTGCGCGGCGTGCTCGACCTTCCTAACCCTCTCGACCCCGATGGCCTCGCGGCGACCGCCGCCGGCCCGGAGGACCCCGC
Organism: uncultured Gemmatimonas sp.; assembly: GCA_964526485.1. Taxonomy (GTDB): domain Bacteria; phylum Gemmatimonadota; class Gemmatimonadetes; order Gemmatimonadales; family Gemmatimonadaceae; genus Pseudogemmatithrix. Next base: position 537 of record CAZGIE010000190.1, read on the forward strand.
GTCGTGACCCGCTTCCTCATCAACGTCCACATCGTCCCCCGGAAGGGCCTCCTCGACCCGCAGGGGAAGGCCGTCGCCGACTCCCTTCGCACCCTCGGCTTCGGCGGGGTGCGCGACGTGCACGTCGGCCGGCATCTCGTGCTGGAACTGGAGGCGGCCGACGCCGTCGCCGCCGACCGCGCGGTTCGCGACATGTGCGGCCGGCTCCTGGCCAACCCGGTGACCGAGGACTTCGAGATCGCCGCGGTGCGCCCCGCATGAAGGTCGGCGTCGTCTCCTTCCCGGGATCCAACTGCGATGAGGACGCCCTCCTCGCGATCGTCGAGCGGCTCCACGAGGACGCCGTCCTGCTCTGGCACAAGGATCGGGACCTGCAAGGCGCCGATGTCATCATCCTCCCCGGCGGCTTCAGCTACGGCGATTACCTGCGCTCCGGCGCGATCGCCCGCTTCTCCCCGATCATGCAGGAGGTCCTCGCGCATGCGAAGCGCGGCGGCCCGGTGATCGGGATCTGCAACGGCTTCCAGATCGCCTGCGAGGCGGGACTCCTCCCCGGCGCGCTGCTACGGAACGTCAGCCTGCAGTTCCGGTCGATGCCCGTCACCCTGCGCGTCGAGACGACGGACACGGTGTTCACCCGCGCCGCCACGCGCGGCACGCGGCTCACCATGCCGATCGCCCACGGCGATGGCCGCTTCACCGCCGATGCCGAGACGATCGCCCGACTGGAGGGAGAGGGACAGGTCGTCTTCCGCTACGTCGACGCCGCAGGCGAGGCGACCGAGGCGGCCAATCCGAACGGCTCGCTCCGGAACATCGCCGGCGTCTGCAATCCCGGCGGCACCGTCGTCGGCATGATGCCCCATCCCGAGCGCGCGCTCGAGCCGCTCCTCGGCTCGACGGACGGCCTCGTCCTGTTCGAATCCCTGCTCGCCTCCGTGAAGGCCTGATCCGTGACGACCCACGCCACGCCCCGCCCGGGCGACCCCACCATCACGCCCGCGCTCGTCGCGGAGCACGGCATCACCCCCGACGAGTACGATCGCGTCGTGGCGATGCTGGGGCGCACCCCGACCCTCACCGAGGTCGGGATCATCAGCGCCCTCTGGAGCGAGCACTGCTCCTACAAGCACTCGCGCCCCGTCCTGAAGACCCTGCCGACGCAGGCCCCCTGGGTGCTGCAGGGGCCCGGCGAGAACGCCGGCGTCATCGCGATCGGCGATGGCCTCGCCATCGCGTTCAAGATCGAGTCGCACAACCATCCCTCAGCGGTCGAGCCCTACCAGGGCGCCGCCACCGGCGTCGGCGGGATCCTCCGCGACGTCTTCACGATGGGCGCGCGGCCGATCGCGATGCTCAACTCGCTCCGGTTCGGCTCCCTCGACACCCCGCGCGTCCGGTACCTCGTGGCCGGGGTCGTCAAGGGGATCGGCGACTACGGGAACTGCGTCGGGATCCCGACCGTCGCGGGCGACGTGATGTTCGACGCCGCGTACGAGGGGAATCCGCTCGTCAACGCGATGTGCGTCGGGCTCCTCCGCGAGGAGGAACTCATCCGCGCGAAGGCCGAGGGGATCGGCAATCCCATCATCGCCGTCGGGGCCCGCACCGGGCGCGACGGGATCCACGGCGCCTCCTTCGCGTCCGAGGACCTGTCGGAGGAGAACGAGGCCAAGCGACCGCGCGTGCAGGTGGGTGACCCGTTCACGGAGAAGCTGCTTCTCGAGGCCTCGCTCGAGCTGATCCGCTCCGGCCACATCGTCGCCATCCAGGACATGGGTGCGGCGGGGCTGACCTCCAGCAGCGCCGAGATGGCCGAGCGCGGCGACGTTGGCGTCACGATCGATACCACGAAGGTCCCGGTCCGCGAGGCGGGCATGACGCCGTACGAGATCCTCCTCAGCGAGTCGCAGGAGCGGATGCTCGTGGTGGCGCAGCGGGGCCGCGAGGCCGAGGTGAAGGCGATCCTCGCCAAGTGGGACCTCGTCGCCGAGGTGATCGGTGAAGTCATCGCGGAGCCGGTGTATCGCGTCACCGAGGGGGATCGCGTCGTCGCAGAGTTCCCGGGGACGCGCCTCGTGACCGACTGCCCGCATTACCATCCCGAGGCGCGGGAGAGCGAGGCGGCGATCGCTCGCCGGACTCGCGACGTCGGCGCGATCGCCGAGCGACCCGAGGAGACGAACCCCGTCTGGACCCTCACGCGCCTGCTCGAGGCGCCGACGATCGCGAGCAAGCGGTGGATCCACCGGCAGTACGACTCCACCGTGCGGACGAGCACCGTCGCCGGCCCCGGCCACGCCGACGCGGCGGTCATCCGGATCCGCGGCACCCGCAAGGCGATCGCGGCGAAGACCGATTGCAACGGTCGCTACGTG
>CAZGIE010000190.1:2924-3528 GCA_964526485.1 uncultured Gemmatimonas sp.
GGCTTCGGCCACCGCGTTTACAAGAACTACGATCCGCGCGCGAAGTTGATGCGCGAGACCTGCCACGAGGTGCTGAACCACCTCGGCATCAAGAACGACCCGCTGCTCAAGGTCGCCCTCGAGCTGGAGCGCCTGCACCGGGGCGACCCCCCGCGCGATCACGAACTGTCTCAACTTCGGCAACCCGAAGAAGCCCGAGGTGTTCTTCCAGTTCCGCGAGGCCGTCTACGGGATGGGTGACGCCTGCCGCGCGCTGGAGACGCCGGTGACGGGCGGCAACGTCTCGCTCTACAACGAGAACCCGCAGGGCGCGGTCTACCCCACCCCGACCATCGGGATGGTCGGCGTCCTCGAGGATGCGGCGCACGCCACGCGGATGACGTTCACCACACCGGGCGACGCGATCCTTCTCCTCGGCGAGCCGCGCGAGGAGCTCGGCGGATCCGAGTATTTGGCGTGGGTCCACGGGGTCGTGGCCGGCGCCCCGCCCGCCTGCGACCTCGATGCCGAGAAGGCGTTGATCGGGGCCATCCTCGAGGCGATCCGCGCCGGCCACGTGCGCTCCGCGCACGATTGCTCGGAGGGCGGGCTCGCGGTCGCCCTC
>CAZGIE010000191.1:0-382 GCA_964526485.1 uncultured Gemmatimonas sp.
TTGTTGAGCTCGATTCGGTTCGCTGGATGCCGCAAAAGTTGTCGCTTGCTGAAAGCTCATCGCCTGAGCAGATTCGCGAAGTGTTGACGGATCGCGCGCTCAAGCTGATTTCGGATCATCCCGAACAAATTTTGCTGGTGAGCTGGCAGTTGTCGCCGGCGGGTGAATTTAATCCTCAGTTGCGGCAGCATCGCCAACAGCAAGACTTGATGAAATGGCTCCGCGATGAATTTGGTCGCGGCGATCAGGGAATCTGGAGCGTCGGCTTGTCGTTCGATCCGCCGGCTGCTCTGCCTGGCTCATGGTACGAAGAGGACACGATTCTGGGAGATTACCTGCGAGCCTTGGGGCGTTATCAAGACGATGAGTCGAGGGGCGAGGG
>CAZGIE010000191.1:392-3460 GCA_964526485.1 uncultured Gemmatimonas sp.
TGACGCTGAAAGAACGCCAGCTGGAGGCGGTCGAGGCCGCCGTGCCAGTGCAGGTGGCTCCAGGCGCCGATCCGCAGCACGGGGCGGCCCTCAGCGGCATCGCAGCGTCGCCAGAGATCCAGCACACCGCGCAGATGAGGGTCGTACCATCCTCCGATCAGCAGCATCGGCTGCCGCCAGAGGCCTTCGGGCGGCTGATGCCTGTGCCAGCCAGCGCCGGCGGCTGGGTCCTTTCGCAGCCAACCCAGGCCCATGCCGTCGGCGTCGTACCGCTCCAGCAGCGTCAGACCCTGATCGAGATAGCTGCCGTCATCGAGGCTGCGGCGGATGTGATTCGATTGAAGGCTGAGGAGCGGGCAGCGGTTTTGAGTGCCGCTGGTCTATTGGGAGTGGAGTATCTGACTGCGAACCGCGACGTTGCCTGAGCGGCGATGTCGACGGCGGTGGGGCTAACACGGATGTGAATCCGAGCCGGTATGGCTCGGGCAGACAGGAGAACATGCGGTGAGAATCAGCGATCTGCAAGTGGATGGATTTGGCGTCTGGAAGGGATTGTCGGTTGATCGTCTCAGTCCGGATATTACGGTGTTTTACGGTCAGAATGAGGCCGGCAAGACGACCTTGATGCGCGTCGCGTTCGGGCTCATCACGCCGGATGCCGGCACCCTCCGCATCGACGGCGCCCCGGTGGCGCTGCGCTCGAGCGCCGACGCCATCGCCCGGGGTGTGGGGATGGTCCACCAGCACTTCATGCTGGTCCCGGCGATGACGGTGGCGGAGAACGTCGCGCTCGGGACGACGGGACGTCTCGACCTCGCAGCGGTGCGCGCGCGGGTGCGCGCGATCGGCGAGGCGACGGGACTCATCGTGGACCCCGACGCGCGCGTCCGCGACCTCCCGGTGAGCGCGCAGCAGCGCGTGGAGATCGTGAAGGCGTTGGCGCGCGACGCGCGGACGCTGATCCTAGATGAGCCGACCGCGGTGCTCACCCCCGAACAGGCGGACGACCTCCTGCGCTGGGCGCGTCGCTTCGCGGACGAGGGTGGGAGCGTCGTGCTCATCACGCACAAGCTCCGCGAGGCGCGCCGTCATGCCGACGAGGTCACCGTTCTCCGCCGTGGCCGCGTGACGCGCCACGCGCGCACGGTCGATCTCGACGAGGCAGCGATGATCGAAGCGATCACCGGCGGGATGCGGCTCGGTGGGGAGGTCGTACCCCTGCTCGCCACGACGCCCGCGACCGACGCCGCGACGACTCCGGGGTCCGCGAGCGAGGAGGTGTTGGCGCTCGACGCCGCGACGGTGACCGACGCGCGAGGCGTCGTCCGGCTCCATCCGACCACGCTCACCGTGCGCCGTGGCGAGATCCTCGGTGTCATCGGCGTCGAGGGTGCCGGCCAGCGCGAACTCCTTCGTCTCCTCGCCGGGCGACTCCTCCCCACCGCAGGCCGTACCTCGATCCCCGACGGCGTGGGCTTCGTCCCTGAAGACCGGCTCCATGACGCCGTGATCCCCGACCTCACCCTGACCGAGAACCTCGCGCTCGCCGAATCGGGGACGGCGCGAGGGTGGATGCGGTGGCCGAGTCTGCACGACCGCACGACGGCGCTGCTCGCGGCCGACGACGTGCGCGCCGCAGGCGCCGACGCGCCGACGCGCACCCTCTCGGGCGGGAACCAGCAGAAGTTCGTCCTCGGTCGCGAACGCCGGCGCGCGAACGAGGCGCTCATCGTCGAGAATCCCACGCGCGGGCTCGACCTGCAGGCGACGGCCCGCATCCTCGAGGGGATCCGGACGACGGCCGCCACCGCGGCGGTCGTCTTCCATTCGACCGACCTCGACGAGGTGCTGCGCGTGGCGACCCGCGTGGTGGCCTGCTTCGATGGGCGGGTGCGTGAGGTGCCGCGACCGACGGACCCCGAGGACCGCACGCCGTACGCACGCGCGCTGGTGGGGGCCGAGTGACGCGACGCCCGGAGCTTCGCACATGACGGACGCCCTCCTCGCGCTCTGGTCGGGTGCCTTCGGCTCGTCGTACGCGCTCTTCTCGGCGACGCTCGTGCGCGCGACGCCGCTGCTGCTCCTCGGCCTGAGCGTCGCGACGGCGTTCCGGGCGGGGATCCTCAACATCGGAGCGGAGGGCCAGCTGCTCGCGGGCGCGATGGCCGCCGCGGCGGTCGGGCTCGTGGCGGACGAGTGGCCGCGCACCCTCGCGGTGGCCGCGATGATCGGCGCGGGGATCGGCGCCGGGGCGGGGTGGGCCTTCGTCGCCGCCGCACTCCGCCGCTGGTTCGGGGTGCTCGAGGTGATCAGCACGATCATGCTGAACTTCCTCGCGCTGCACCTGGTGAGCTGGTTGGTGCGTGGCCCGCTGCAGGAGCCGACCCGCACGAACCCGCAGTCGGCCACCCTCCCGGACGCCGCCCACTGGCCGACGCTCCTCCCCACGCACCGACTGCACCTCGGGTTCCTGCTGGGGGTGTTCCTCGCCGCACTCCTGTGGGTGGTCTGGCGCCACACGGCGGTGGGCTTCCGCCTGCGCGTCGTCGGACTCGGCGCGCGAGCCGCGGCGAGCGCGGGCCGCATCGCGGTGGACCGGACGGTGATGGGGGCGTTCCTCCTGAGCGGTGCGATCGCGGGGCTCGCGGGCGCCTCGGAGGTCGGCGGGGTCACATGGGCGCTCTATGAAGGCATCTCCCCGGGGTACGGCTACACAGCCATCGCGGTGGCGCTCCTCGCGCGACTCGATCCGCGGGCGGTGGTACCGAGCGCGGTCTTCTTCGGCGCGCTCGAAGCGGGCGCGGCGGCGATGCAACGGGATGCGGGCGTCCCGTCGGTGGTGGTGCAGGTCGTGGTGGCGGTCGTGGTGCTCGCGGTGGTGGCGCTCGACGAGTGGCGGCGCGCGCGCGCGGCGCGAGGCGGGGCCTGATGGAATCGCTGCTCCTCCCCTTCCTCGACGCGACGTTACGCACCGCGACGCCGCTCCTCTTCGCCGCCCTCGGGGAGCTGGTGACCGAGCGGGCCGGGATCATCAATGTGGGGCTCGAGGGGATCATCATCGCCGGCTG
>CAZGIE010000192.1:0-3454 GCA_964526485.1 uncultured Gemmatimonas sp.
TTCCTGATCTCGACCTGCTCGGTCACCGGTGGGCACATCGGCGCCGGTCTCGGCGTGGTGGAGCTCACGATCGCGCTGCATGCCGCCTTCGAGACGCCGCGTGACCAGCTCGTCTGGGACGTCGGGCATCAGGGGTATCCGCACAAGGTGCTGACGGGCCGCAAGGACCGGATGCACACGCTGCGCCAGGAGGGCGGCATCTCCGGCTTCCTCAAGCGGATGGAGAGCGAGTACGACACGTTCGGTGCGGGCCATGCCGCGACCTCGATCTCCGCGGCGCTCGGGATGGCGGCGGGCCGCGACCTGCGTGGTGAGGATTTCAAGGTCGTCGCCATCATCGGCGATGGCTCGCTCGGCTCGGGCTTGGCCTACGAGGCGCTGAACAACGCCGGGGCGATGGACCGCGATTTCATCGTCGTCCTCAACGACAACGAGATGAGCATCGCGCCGAACGTCGGGGCGATGCACAAGTATCTGACCTCGGTCCAGCGGAACCCGATCTACAACCGGCTGCGCAGCGCCATCGGGGATTGGGCCGACCACGCGACCGGCGTCTTCAAGGACGCGGGCTCCCTCGTGCGCCGGTGGGAGGAGTCGGTGAAGGCCTTCCTGACCCCCGGCGTGCTCTTCGAGGAACTCGGCTTCCGCTACTTCGGCCCGATCGACGGGCACGACATCCAGCAGATGATCGACACCTTCGAGGCGATGAAGGGGTTCAAGGGCCCGCGCCTCGTCCACGTGATCACGCAGAAGGGTCGGGGCTTCCCCGCCGGCGAGCACGGGGAGAAGTGGCACGCGCTGCCGCCGGGCCACGACCCGGCGACGGGGAAGCCGCTCAAGGTCTCGACCGCGAACCCGAACTACACCGCGGTCTTCGGCGCGGCGCTCGCCGAGCTGATGACGGCCCATCCGGAGGTCGCCGCGATCACCGCGGCGATGCCGAGCGGGACCGGGATCGGGACGGTCGCGAAGGCGCACCCCACCCGCACCTTCGACGTCGGCATCGCCGAGGGACACGCCGTCACCTTCGCCGCGGGGCTCGCGACGCAGGGGGCGAAGCCGGTGGTCGCGATCTACAGCACCTTTCTGCAGCGCGGCTACGACAACATCGTGCACGACGTGGCGATCCAGTCGTTGCCGGTGGTCTTCGCGATGGACCGCGCCGGGCTCGTGGGCGAGGATGGTGAGACGCACGCCGGGCTCTACGACATCGCCTACATGCTCGCGGTGCCGCACATGACGGTCACCGCCCCGAAGGACGGCGCGGAGCTCGTCGGCCTGCTGAAGACGGCGATCGCGCACGAGGCGGGGCCGTTCTGCGTGCGGTATCCCCGCGACGTCGCGCCGGACCGGGTCCCCGCTGCGGCCGAGGTGCCGGCGGTCCCGCCCGCGACGTGGGAGGTCCTGCGGCGCGGCGAGCGGGTCGCCGTGCTCGCCGTCGGCACGATGGTGCAGGAGGCGCTGCGCGCCGCCGAGCGCCTCGCGGCGGACGGGATCTCGGTGACGGTCGTCAACTGCCGATACCTCAAGCCGTACGATGCGGCGACGCTCACGAGCCTCCTCGCGACCCACGACCAGATCGTGGTCGTCGAAGAGGGCACCGTCGTGAACGGCTTCGGCGCCTTCATGGCGTCGGTCATCGCGGTCGAGGCCCCTGACGCGCGCGTGCAGACCCTCGGCGTCCCGGATCGCATCGTCTACGCGGCCTCGCGCGCGCGCCAACTCGCGCAGTGCGGCATCGACGCCGACGGGATCGCCCGCGCGGTCCGCGCCGCCGCCGAGAGCGGGGCGCTCGCGGGGTGATCACCCGCCTCGGCGTCGTCGGCCATCTCGGCTACGACGGCCTCGCCGATGTCCTGGCGTTCCTCGTCCGCGAGGCCCCGGGGCACGGGCTCTCGCTGCACGTGGAGGCGAGCCTCGCCTCGCTCACGCCGGGGGCCGAGACGCTCGCGCACCCCGCGCAGGTGGACGCGCTCATCGCCCTCGGCGGGGACGGCACCCTTCTTCGTGCCGCGCGATTCCTCGGGGGCGCGCCGATCCCGATCCTCGGGGTGAATCTCGGGAAGCTCGGGTTCCTCACCGCCTGTTCGCACGAGGAGTTCGCCGCGGGCTTCGCCGCCTTCGCGGCCGGGCGCTACCGCGTGCAGGACCGGCTCGCCCTCGAGGCCACGACCGCGCAGCCCGATGGGGCGGTGGGGGTGCGCCTCCGCGCGCTCAACGACGTGGTGGTGCACAAGGGCGGGTTCGCGCGCGTCCTGCGGCTGCGGCTCTTCGCCGACGACGAACTCGTGGCGGCCCTCGCCGCCGACGGTGTCGTGGTGGCGACGCCGACCGGATCGACCGCCTACGCACTCTCCGCGAACGGCCCCGTCGTCGTCCCGACGCTCGAGTCGATCCTCGTCACCCCGGTCGCCCCCCATACCCTCGCGCTCCGCCCGACGCTGCTGCCGGCGGATGCCACCGTCCGGATCGAGGTCGAGGATGCCCCGGACGAGGTGCTGGTGACGGCGGACGGGCAGGTGGGCACCGCGCTCGCGGCCGGCCAGCATCTCCTCGTGCGGCGCAGCCCGCACCCCGTGCGCCTCGTCCAGCTCGACGGGCATCCGTTCTTCGCACGCCTCCGCGTGAAGCTCGGCTGGGGCGGGCTCGCGGAGCGCGACGGATGAGCGCGTTCGCCCATGCGTGCGGCGCGCCGATGCGTGCCCGCGCGGCGGGCGAGGTGAGCGTGTCCGCATGCTGACCGAGCTCCGCATCCGCCAGCTCGCGGTCATCGACGAGGTCACCCTCGCTCTGGCCCCGGGCTTCAACGTGCTCACCGGCGAGACCGGGGCCGGGAAGTCGATCATCGTCGGCGCGCTCGGGCTCCTGATCGGCGAGCGGGCCTCGAGCGACCTCGTCCGAACCGGGGCGGAGAAGGCGACGGTCGAGGGGATCTTCGACGTGGCGGCCCGCCCCGCGCTGCGGCGCGCGCTCGACGAGCGTGGCATCGAGTGTGACGGGACCCTCGTCCTCAAGCGCGAGGTGGCGTCGGCCGCGGGGGGGCGCGCGCGCGCGTGGATCAACGGAACCCCCGTGACCGCCGGGACGCTCGCCGACGTCGGGCGCGCGCTCGTCAACGTACACGGACAGCACGAGGCGCAGGCGTTGCTGGCGCCGGAGGCGCAGCGCGACATCCTCGACGCCTTCGGGGATGCGCTCGGGGAGCGCGCCGCCGTTGAGGACGCGCAGCGGACGCTCCGCGAAGTGGAGGTCGCGCTGGCGGCCCTCGACACCCGTGAGACGGAGGCGCGCCGCCGCGCCGATTGGCTCGCGCATGTCGCTGGGGAGATCGAGGCCGCGGCCCCGCGCCCCGACGACGAGCCGGCGCTCGACGACGAGGCGCGGCGTCTCGCGAGCGCCGGGGCGCTGCAGTCTCTCGCGACGGAGGCGACCGAGGCGCTCGAGGGGGCGTCGG
>CAZGIE010000193.1:0-3427 GCA_964526485.1 uncultured Gemmatimonas sp.
CCTCGCGGCGCTGCAGTCCGCGAGCGGTCGCCGTGCGGGACTCGACACCACGACGAGCGCGGGCACCTCGACGCGGCGGCTCCGCATCTTCGCGAACCGTCTGCCGACGCCGCGGGACTCCTTCACGGTGCTGGCGGAGGTCCGGCGAGGGGGCGTCGCCGTCCCTGGGAGCCCGGTGCGCTTCCTTGTGCGCGCCACGCCCCCCGCCCCGTAGCTTCCCGGACATCCCCCTCCCCGAGTCCTGGATGACGACGCTCTCCGGCGGACCCGCCGTCCCCTCGACGACGCTGACGGCGCTCTTCTTCGACGCGGTCGCGCGGCACGCCCTCCCGGATGCGTACCGCGTGAAGCGCGACGGCGTCTGGCAGCCGGTCTCGCATGCGGAGGTCGCGACGCGGGCGCGCCGGATCGCCTTCGGCTTCGAAGCGCTCGGGGTGCTCCCCGGGGACCGCGTCGGGCTCCTCTCGGAGAATTGTCCCGAATGGGCGCTCGTCGACTGGGCCTGCCTCTGCGCGGGGCTCGTCGACGTGCCGGTCCACGCGACGGTGCCCGCCGAGGAGATCGTACACCCGCTCAACGATTCGGGCGCGGTCGCGCTGTTCGTCTCGACGGCGGAACAGGCGGCGAAGGCGGGCTCGATGCGCGGGCGCCTCACGACGTTGCGGACGATCATCTCGTTCACGGACCCTGCCCCGCCAGGCGCGGACTTCTCGCTCGCGGAGCTCGAGGCGGCGGGCGCGCTGCTGGACTCAGCCGAGCGCACCGACGCCTGGCGGACGGCGGCGCTCGCGATCGCACCGGAGGCGCTCGCGACCATCATCTACACCTCCGGGACGACGGGGACGCCGAAGGGCGTGCGGCTCTCGCACGGGAACCTCGCGTCGAACTGCGCGGCGGTGGGACACCGGATGGACCTGCGCGCCGGGGACGTGGCGCTCAGCTTCCTCCCGCTCGCGCACGTCTTCGAGCGGACCGGGGATTACGTGCTCTTCGCGGCGGGGGTGCGGATCGCGTACGCGGAGGGCCTCGAGACGATCACGGCGAACATGCGGGAGATCGGGCCGCACGTCGCGCTCTGCGTACCGCGACTCTTCGAGGGGATGTACGCGCGCATCGTCGAAGCCGCGCTCGCGGCCGGGGGCGTCCGGGCGCGACTCTTCCGCTGGGCCCGCGGGGTCGCCGACCGCTGGGCCGATGTCCGCCTCGCGGGGGGCACGCCTGGCCGATTCCTCGCCCTCCAGTACGCGATGGCGCAGCGACTGGTCTTCGCGCGCATCCGGGCGCGACTCGGCGGCCAGCTCCGCGTCCTGGTCTCCGGCGGCGCGCCGCTCGCGCCGGCGATCAGCAAGTTCTTCTTCGCGGCCGGCCTCCCGATCCTCGAGGGGTACGGCCTCACCGAGACCTCACCGGTGATCACGATCAGCGCCGCCGACCGCCTCCGCATCGGCGCGGTCGGGACGCCGATCGCGGGCGTGGAGGTGCGGATCGCCGAGGACGGCGAGATCCTCACGCGCGGGCCGCATGTGATGCTCGGCTACCACAATCGGCCCGACGCGACCGCCGAGATGATCGACGGGGAGGGCTGGCTCCACACCGGGGACATCGGCGTGCTGGAGGGCGGGTTCCTCCGCATCACCGACCGGAAGCAGGAGATCCTCGTGACGGCGGACGGAACCCGGATCGCGCCGCAACCGATCGAGACCCGCATCGCGCTCAGCCCGTTCGTCGCGCAGGCCGTCATGATCGGTGATGGCCGGCCCTACCCGATCGTGCTCGTCGTCCCGGCGTGGGAAACGCTCGAGGCATGGGCCACGCAGCAGGGGCTGGCCTGGACCGCGCGCTCGGAGCTCCTCGCGACGCCGCTGGTCGCGGAACAGATGGGGCAGGAGGTCGGACGCGCGCTGGATGGGATCGCCCCGACCGCGATGCCGCAGCGGATCGGGCTCCTCGAGCAGGAGTTCACGGTCGAACGCGGGGAGCTCACGCCGAAGATGAGCGTCCGGCGGCGCGTGGTCGACGAGGCGTACGCGGCGCTGATCGAAGAGCTGTATGCGGGCGCTGAAGGCTAAAGGCTGGAGGCTAGAGGCTGGAGGTGCGAGGTGTATGCTGCGTTGAGCGTTCAGCTTTCAGCCTTCAGCATTGAGCCTCCACCCTCCCTTCGTCACCGTCGCTTCAGCGCCACCACCCCGCCCTGCCCCGCCCCATCGCTCGCCGCGACCCACTCGCGCGCATCGCGGGCGAGGAGCGAGACGCCCACCGGTAACTCGACGGTCGTCGGCGCGACGATGCGCCCGCCGGGGGCGATGACGCGCGCGAGATCGGCGAGCAACGCATCGGGCAGCCCCTCCACGGCGGCGGCGCGGAAGGTCGCATCGGTGAACGGGATGGCGGGGGCCGCACCGCGTGTCACCGCCGGCGGGACGAGCGCGATCGCCTGCACCCCGTAGCCCGACGCGAGGGGCGCGCCGAACCGCGCGTAGCCCCCGGCGAGGAGGATCGCGCCTCCGGGCGCATCGAGGTGCAGGAGCGCCGCGAGCCGCTCGACACGCTCGACCGCCTCACCACCCTCCACGTCCGCCGTCGTCCCGACGCTGTCATCCGCGCGCCGCACCGCGAACCCCGACGGGAGGGTCAGCACCCCCGATGCGATCCGCGCCTCGAGGCCACAGACGGCGCAGCCGACGATCGCGCGATGAAGCACACGATCGTGCGTCTCCTGCGCCACGACGATCAGCGGCGTCGGCGCGTGCGCGCCCGGACAGCGCAGCCGTTCGGCGAGCTCGAGACGCATCGACGGGGGGTCGGCGCTCAGCTCCGGGCGAGCCGGAGCTCCTCGATGTCCACGTGCGCGGGGCGCGTCACCGCCCAGACGACCGCGTCGGCGACGTCCGCGGCCTGGAGCATCTCGGCCCGCGATGGCAGGTCGGGGTTCCGCTCGGGGGCGTGCGCATCCCAGAGCGCGGTGTCGGTCGCGGCAGGCGCGATCAGCGTCGCCCGGACGCCGGATCCGCGTGTCTCGGCGCGCAACGTCTCGTGCACCGCGCGCACGGCGTGCTTCGACGCGCCGTAGAGCGCGTTGCCGGGGAAGACCAGACGGTCCGCGACCGACCCGATGGTCACGACGTCCCCGCTCCCCCGCACCCGCATCGCGTGCAGGAAGGCGCGGGTGAGCCGAAGCGGCGCGGCGACATTCAGCGCGAGGGCCTCGTCGATGGCATCGTCGGGGGTCGCTTCGACGGCGCCGAGCGGGAAGCTCCCCGCGGCATGGACGAGGATGTCGGGCGCGGCGCCGAGCGTGCGGGTGACCTCCGTCGCGAGCCGGTCGATCTCCGCGGCCCGCGCGAGGTCGGCGGGATGCGCCGTGGCCGCGGGGCCGAGCGCGTCGGCGAGCGCCGCGAGCGGCGTCGCCCCGCGGGCGACGAGGAGC
>CAZGIE010000194.1:0-3333 GCA_964526485.1 uncultured Gemmatimonas sp.
GTCCTTCTGCGGGGCGAGGCGGATGCGGGCGCCGTTGGCGCCGCCGCGCTTGTCGGAGCCGCGGAACGTCGACGCGGAGGCCCACGCCGTCGTCGCCAGCTCGGCGACGGTCAGTCCCGAGACGAGAAGGGAGGCTTTGAGCGCGGTGATGCGCGGCGCGTCGACGAGCGGGTGCGTCACGGCCGGCACCGGGTCCTGCCAGGCGAGGACCTCGGCCGGCACGCGGTTCCCCAGGTACCGCGCCCGAGGCCCCATGTCGCGATGCGTGAGCTTGAACCAGGCGCGGGCGAAGGCGTCGGCGAAGGCGGCCGGGTCGTCGCGGAACCGCTCAGAGACCTTCCGGTAGGCGGGATCCTCGCGCATCGCCATATCGGCGGTGGACATCGCCGGGAGCACGAAGGTGTTCGGCCGGTGCGCATCGGGGACGGTGCGGGCCGCCGCCTTGTCGGTCGGCTCCCAGATCCAGGCGCCCGCTGGGCTCTTCACGAGCTCCCACTCCCAGCGGAAGAGGGTCTCGAAGTAGCTGTTGTCCCACTGGGTGGGCGTCGGGGTCCACGCGCCTTCGAGGCCGGAGGTCGTGGTGTCCGCGCCCTTGCCCGAGCCGTGACGATTCCGCCACCCGAGGCCCTGCTCCTCCATCGACGCGCCCTCGGGCTCCGGCCCGACGAGCGAGGGATCGCCCGCGCCGTGCATCTTGCCGAAGGTATGGCCGCCGGCGGTGAGGGCGACGGTCTCCTCGTCGTTCATCGCCATCCGGCGGAAGGTCTCGCGGATATCGCGCGCGGAGGCGAGCGGGTCGGGGCGCCCGTTGGGGCCCTCGGGATTCACGTAGATGAGCCCCATCTGGACGGCCGCCAGCGGGTTCGCGAGTTCGCGATCGCCGCTGTAGCGCTGGTCCCCGAGCCACTCGGCCTCCGGGCCCCAGTAGATGTCCTGTTCCGGCTCCCACACGTCGGCGCGGCCGCCGGCGAAGCCGAAGGTCCGGAACCCCATCGACTCGAGGGCGACGTTCCCGGCGAGGATCATCAGGTCGGCCCAGGAGAGCGCGGCGCCGTACTTCTGCTTGATCGGCCAGAGGAGGCGGCGCGCCTTGTCGAGGTTGCCGTTGTCCGGCCAGCTGTTGAGCGGGGCGAAGCGCTGCGTGCCGTTCCCCGCGCCGCCGCGGCCATCGGCGGTGCGATAGGTGCCGGCCGAGTGCCAGGCCATTCGAATGAAGAGCGGCCCGTAGTGCCCGTAGTCGGCGGGCCACCATTCCCGCGAGTCGGTCATCAGGGTCGTGAGGTCCGCGACGACGGCGTCGAGGTCGAGCGTGCGGAACGCCGCGGCGTAATCGAACGCCGCGCCCAGCGGGTCCCCGGCCGGCGGGTTCTGATGGAGCATCCCGATGCTGAGCTGGTTCGGCCACCAGTCACGGTTGGAGCGGCCACCGGTGGTGGTGGCGCCATGCATCACGGGGCACTTCGCGGAGGGGGAGGACATGCGTCGGATGGGTGGGGAGTGGGGCAGCCGCGAAAGATAGCGGCGGGCGGGACGGCGCTCGGAGGCATGAATTCCCTGAGCGGGGCGATGGTTCCCCCTGAGGGTGGATCGATCGCGCTCGCCCGATGGACCCCCGACACAGGATGCGCACTCCGCCGGATACAGGGCGGCCGCGCCCGGTAGCACCCTCCTCGCGTTGGACGCGCGTCATGCGGGCGAGGGCCACCGTCGGCTCCGTCCCGGCCGGTCGTCGGCCGCGCGAGCCGAGGAGGGAGGACGTATGGGAGTCACGAGCGGATGGTTCACGCGAACGCGCCGGATCGGCGCCGTCGCGATGGGGGTGCTCGTCACGCTGGTCGCCTGCCGGGACGATGTGACCCCCGGACGGATGACCGGACTGGACGAGCGGGCGGGGCTGGTGAGCAACGCCCCCAACCAGCAGGACTGGCGGCACTGCGAGAACGACAAGGATCCGGCGAGCCCTTGCAATTGGACCACCGGCAACCTGAACCAGACACATAACCTCTACTACGAGGGGTGGTACGTCCCGCACGCGTTGCGAATCCCGCACATCATCGACTCGGCCCCGGACACGCTGGTGATGACCTTCGGGTTCAAGAAGGGCGGCCATCACACGTTCGACTTCCTCGGGCGGTGGAACGCCTCGATCCCCAACGCCAACGTCTGCACCGAGTCGAGCTACAGCGAGTTCTGCACCGGACCGGTGAGTGCGACCTCCCCGCCGGCAATGCGGCCGATCAGCGCCAGCACGCCGCCGGGGTCGCTCGCGGCCGCGCTCGCGGCGGCCGCCACCGCCTGCGGGACGGCGCGCGCGGACAGCCTCGCGGCGATCATCACCCGCGCGGAGAACGGCGGGCCGGCCATCGCCTTGCAGGGCATCGACCTGGCGGCGATCAGCGTCGCGGGCGCGTCGCTCGACAAGTGCAACACAGATGAGGAGATGACGGTGACCCTCATCGTGACGCCGGCGCCGGGGGTGACGAGTGCCCTCCTGCTCATCGGGGCGCATATCGCGCGCACGCGCGACTGGATGGGGGGCGGCGCGACGATGGTACCGGGCTCGCCGTATCACCTCGGCCTCGTCGCGATCAACAGCACCACTGTGGGGTCGATGGACCTGCAGATGCAGTCGAACGCGGTCGAGCCGGCCGGGCGCGTCATCCTCATCAAGCAGACGGACGGCGCCGTCGGGAGCTTCGACTTCACGCGGACCGGTGGGGCGGCCTCCACGCCGATCCCCGCCGCCTTCACGATGAGCACCGGGACCCCGGGGTCGGCATCGAGCGGGGTCGACACGCTGATCTTCCAGGATGTGCCCGTCGGGACCCAGGTGATCACCGAGACCGCCCCCCCGGCAGGGTGGTCGCTCACGGCTCTCAGCTGCACCGATCCCACGGGCAACAGCACCGTCTCGCTTGCTGAGCGCGCGGCGACGATCGTCGTGGACGACTCCGAGGAGATCGTCTGCACCTTCACGAACGCCGCCGCCGGTGCGATTCGGGTGGTGAAGACGGCGGTGGGCGGGGACAGCACCTTCAGCTTCACGCCGACCGGGTTCGGGAGCGGCGCGTTCGCGCTGACCACCGTGTCGGGGACGGCGGACACGACCTTCGCGGGGATCGCGCCGGCGCTGGCGGACAGCGGCACCTATCGACTGAGTGAGAGCGCGCTCGCGGGCTGGGCGGCCGGGAGCTGGACCTGCCTGCGACAGGACAGCACCACATCGGCCGGTGACCCGGCGACGGGGATCACCGTCGCGGCGGGCGAGACGACGACCTGCAGCATCACGAACACCAAGCAGGCGACGATCATCGTGAAGAAGGTGATGGTCGG
>CAZGIE010000195.1:0-3223 GCA_964526485.1 uncultured Gemmatimonas sp.
CTCGCGGCTGAGGCGTCCGCGGCGTCCGCGAGCGGGCTCGCCGCCGGTGCCTGGACGGATCTGATTGTCCTCCCCGAGACCTTCACGAGCGGCTTCTCGAACGACGCGCTCGCGCGCGCCGAGGGGATGGATGGGCCCACGGTGGCGTGGATGCGGGCGCAGGCCGCGGCGCACGATGCGGTGGTGACGGGGAGCGTGCAGCTGCGCGTCGGCGACGCCGTCTTCAATCGCCTGCTGTGGGTGACCCCGGACGGGGCGGTGGCCCACTACGACAAGCGACATCTCTTCCGGATGTCGGGGGAGCACGAGCGGTACGCGGCGGGGCGGGAGCGGCTCGTGGTCACCTGGCGCGGGTGGCGAGTCCTCCCGCTAGTCTGTTACGACCTGCGGTTCCCCGTCTTCTCGCGGAACCGGGTGCGCCCCGGGACGGTGGACGCGCCGGGTGAGCCCGCCCTCGAGTACGACCTGTTGGTGTACGTCGCGAACTGGCCGGTGGCGCGTCAGACGGCGTGGCGTACGCTGCTCCGCGCGCGGGCGATCGAGAATCTCGCCTATGCCGTCGGGGTGAACCGGACCGGCGTCGATGGCAATGGGCTCGTGTTCGCGGGTGGGAGCGCGGCCTGTGATTTCCTCGGCGAGACGGTGGCGGAGCTTCCCGAGGGGATCGGGGCGGCGACCGTGACGCTCAATCGGGGGGCGCTCGCGGCGCACCGGGAGCGGTTCCCGGCGCATCGGGACGCGGATGGGTTTACGCTGGAGGCCTAGCCCCAGCTCTCTCCGAAGAGCCGCAGCCAGTTCCCGCCGATGATCTTCTCGATGCGCGCGCTCGAGTGGCCGCGCGCGGCGAGGCGGTCGGCGATGCGCTCCATCCGCCGTGGGTGGTCGAGGTCGGGGACGTGGTTGAACACCTGCTCGTCCTCGCCTGGGGCGGCGATGCCCTGAGCGCGCCGCTGCTGGACGAAGCCGGCGTGCAGCGCGCGGAACGCCGGGGTGAGCGCGAGCGGCGTGATCGAGTTGTCCGATCCGACGCCCACGTGGTCCTCGCCCATCACGTTCACCGCATGCTCGATGTGGCGGATGAAGTCGTCACCCGTCGGCTGCCCGGCGGCGCGGAGGAAGGGCATCATGTAGATGCCGGCGACCCCTCCCTTCGCGGCGAGACGCCGCAGTTGGTCGTCGGTCTTCGCGCGCGGCACGTCGGCGAGCGCGGCGCAGGACGTATGGGTCGCCGCGATCGGGCGCGTCGCGTGCGCGATCGCGTCATCGGTGGTCCGCCGGCCGCAGTGGCTGACGTCGACGAGGATGCCGAGCGTCGTCATCCGTGTGACGACCTCGCGACCGAAGCCGCTGAGGCCGGCGTTCCCCGGTTCCAGGCATCCGTCGCCGACAAGGTTGCGGACGTTGTAGGTGAGCTGGATGATGCGGACGCCGAGGCCGTGGAAGAGATCGACGCGGCGCAGGTCCCCCTCGAGCATCGTCGTGTCCTGGAATCCGGCGATCAGGCCGACGCGCCCGTCGGCCTTAGCACGCCGGATGTCGGCGACGCTCCGGATGCGCGCGAAGGCATCGCGGTGGGCGTCGAGTTCGCGCTCGAGGAAGGCGAGGTTGCGGACGGTGGACTCGAAGGCGGCGCTCCCCGTCGCGCCGCCGCCGCTCAGGGTGACGTTGACCGCGGTGATCCCTGACGCCTTCGCGTTCGCGACCATCTCGGCGGTGTACGGCGTCGCCGTGCTGTCGGGGACGTTGAACGGCCCCGGCGTGGCGAGGTTGTCGATGACAATCGCGGCGTCGTAGCCGGGCCAGGTCGCGGAGGTACCGCCGGTCGAGCGCGCGGCGGTGATTGGGGCGGCCGCGAGCGTAATCGGGTCGAGAAGCGCCCCGGCGGCCCCGAGAGCGGTCAGCGCGGCGAAGTCACGACGGGAGAGTGGATCCATGGTGGGGCCTCGGGTCAGTACGCGTAGCCGAAGATGATGCCCATCTCGTCGGTGCTCTGCAGGCCGAACCGCACGACGGTGCCGGTCGAGTTGTTGTAGGTGACGACGGAGCGCAGTCCTTCGCCGGGGCCGAGGCGGAGTGGCTGCGGGAGGATCAGGAAGGCGGGATGCTCCCAGTCGGTGCTCTCGTAGATCGTCTCGCCGTTCCGCGGCCCGCCGACGACGCGGATGAGGAAGCGCTCGCCGAGTCGGTGCGTGTGCGAGGTGAGGGCGAAGACGGTCGTGGAGTCGGTGACGGTGAAGACCCGTTCGATGGTCGTCCGCTGGCCGGCGGGCAGGGTGATCGCCTGGTTCCCCCAGTTGATCGTGCGCGCGACCTTCGTGACCTGTGCGGCCGGGATGGTGTGGAGATTGACGGCGGCCTCGCCGGTGATGGGCGCGTCGCCGTGGTTGGCGTAGTGGACGTTCAGGTCGAGCCCCGTGCCGGCGGGGATACGGAGTGCGACGCCGGCGGGGAACTCGTACGCGAACTCGGGCTGCATCGCGCCGCCGAAGAAGACGTGATAGCCCATCGTCATCATGTTGAGCGCGTTCATCGTCCCGTCGGCGTTGCGGATATCTCGGACCGCGTCCCAGGGCGGGATGAACTGCGACGGGATCAGCGGGTCGAGCCCGTAGATGACGAAGTGGTGGCTGCTCGGGCGCATCCGGAAGTGGATGCGGCGCACGTAGAGGTCCGCATCGGTGACGCGGCGATAGACGAAGAGCTCGCGTTCGAAGTGCGGGGCGACGGTGAAGGGCTCGACGCGGAGCTGGATGCCGCTACGGCGCATCCCGCACGGCGGCGGCGGCGGAGCCAGCGGAGCGGCTGATCGCCACCGTGGCGGAGGCGCCCTCCAACGTGGCGGGCCGCCACATTGCCACGCTGTCCGAGCTGGACGGCGAGGGCGCGCTAAAGGTGGCGGCGAGCCGCGCGGAGGGCATCGACCTGTTTCTCATCGCGCGCACCGATGCCCGGGGCCTCGAGGGGCTGGAAGGCCGCCGAGGTCTGCGCCGTGCGGTCCGTGAGGAGCGCGGCGTCGGCCACCTCGCCGCGCCGTGGCGCGCCGGCGGCGATCCATTGCACGAGGAACTCGACCTGGCCGGCCGAGAGCGGGGCGCGCCCCTCGGGCATCACCGGCCCGAGGTCGATCGGGAGGCGGTGCGTCGGGGCGAGCACGCGGTGGTAGAGCAGGGAGCTGTCGGGGCGTCCGGGGACGACGCGCTTGAGGCCCGCGAGGCGGGCCCCG
>CAZGIE010000196.1:0-289 GCA_964526485.1 uncultured Gemmatimonas sp.
TCGACCTCCCGCTCGGTCCGGCGACGCCGGTGGCGCCGTGGGTCGCGCTCGACGTCTCGGCGAGCTGGCGGACGCAGGAGCCCGCGGCGTGGGCCCGCGCCCGCGCCGTCGTCGACTCGCTCCGCGCCGCGGGGGCCGACTCGGTGCTCATGGTGGGGGACTCGCTCCGTGGCGGCGTGCTGCCCGAGATCCCGACCGACCGCGCGTCGGGGATCGCCCCGTTGGTCGATGCCGCCATCGCCCTGGGGCGCCCAGTGGAGCTCGTGACCGACGGCCGCCTCGATGATCC
>CAZGIE010000196.1:299-3194 GCA_964526485.1 uncultured Gemmatimonas sp.
GGCCGCCCCGGGCGGCGCCGTCGGTGGCGGCACGATCGGCGTCGCGGTCGTCGTCCGCGCCGGTGTGGCCGGGCGCGGCTCGCGCGCGCTGCAGCTCGCGATCGGCGACCGCACCGTCCCCACCGTCGTGGTGCCGGCGCTGGAGGCGTTCGCGGAGCACGCGGTGCGATTCCCCGTCGCGGTGCCGACGACCGAGGGACCGACGCGATTGCTGGTGTCGCTCGCCGCCGCCCCCGAGGACCACCTGCCCGCGAACGACACGGCGTCGCTCTCGCTCCTCGTCTCCGGCGCGATCGCCGCGGTCTTCGTCTCGACCGCGCCCGACCCGGATGTGCGGTTCATCCTCGCGGCGCTGCGGAGCACGCGCCGCGGCCCGGTGCAGGGCTTCTGGCGCGTCGCGCCGGGCCAGTGGCGCACCGACGGGGCCATGCGACCGGTGGAGGAGGGGGTGGTGCGTGAGGCGCTCCGCGCGGCGCCGATGGTCGTCCTGCACGGGGACACCGCGCTCCTCGGCGCGCCCCGCGCGGTGACCACCGGCCGGCTCGTGCTCGTCGCGCCGCCACCGCCCGGGGAGGATCAGTACCCCGTCGGTGCGGGGGAGTCGCCCATCGCCGCCGCGCTCGCGGGGGTCCCGTGGGACTCGCTGCCGCCCCTCGACGTCGCGGCGACGCGTGACGAGGGCTATGCGGCGGTCCGCTCCCGGCGCGCGCGCCGCTTCGACGAGCGGGTGGTGGTCCGGCTCTTCGACGGCCCCCGCCGCATCGCGCTGGTGCCGGCCGCGGGCTTCGGGCGGTGGCGTCTGCGCGGCGGGCGCCCCGCCGACGCCTTCGATGCCCTCTGGGGGGGCGTCCTCGACTGGGTGGGTGCCGATACGCTACGTGGTCCGATGGGGCCGGGTGCGACCGCGGGCCGGGCGGAGCTCGTCCCGCGCCGCCCGTCGGTGGCCGACGGGGCCATCGGGACCGGACGCAGCGTGGCCGCCGCGCCGCGCGCAGGGACGGCGTGGTGGCTCGCGCTCATCGCGGTCGTGGTCCTCTGCGCCGAATGGATCTGGCGCCGGCGCGTGGGGCTCCGCTGATGGCACTGCTCAAGAAGTCGTTCTGGCAGCGGCTCAAGGAGATCGCGCTCACCGACGTGGGGGTGCTCGCCCGGGGCGGCGTGGACGACGCGGCGCTCGACCGGCTCGAGCAGACCCTCCTCGAGGCCGACTTCGGCGTGCCGGTGACGCTCCGCCTCGTCGAGGCCATCCGGACGCGCGCCGCGGCCGGCGAGGTCCGGACCACCGCGCAGTTCCAGGCCGCGCTCGCGGCGGAGGTTGAGACGGCGTTGCGCGCGGGGCGCAGTGCGCCCGCGCTGCACTGGCCTGAGGCCGCCCCCGCGGTCTTCGTCGTCCTCGGCGTGAACGGGGCGGGGAAGACGACCTTCATCGGAAAGCTCGCCGCGCGGCTCCGCGCCCAGGGGAAACGCGTCCTCCTCGGGGCCGGCGACACCTTTCGCGCCGGCGCCATCGACCAGCTGCGCGTCTGGGCCGAGCGGACGGGGAGCGACTTCGTCGGCGGGACGCCCGGCGGCGATCCGGGCGCGCTCGCCTGGCAGGCGATCGACGCCGCCGTGGCGCGCGGCGCCGATGCGGTCATCATCGACACCGCGGGCCGGTTGCACACGAGCGGCGCGCTGATGGACGAGCTCAAGAAGGTCCAGCGCGTGATCGAGAAGCGGATGCCGGGCGCGCCGCACGAGGCGCTGCTGGTGCTCGACGGCACGGTCGGGCAGAACGCCGTGCAGCAGGCGAAGCTCTTCGCGGCCGCGGTGCCCGTGACGGGGCTCGTGGTGACCAAGCTCGACGGGACCGCGCGGGGCGGCGTGGTGGTCGCGGTGCACGAGGCGATCGACGTCCCGGTGAAGTTCCTCGGTGTGGGCGAGCAGGCCGCCGATCTGCGCGACTTCGACGCCGCCGCCTTCGCGCGCGACCTGTTGGAGGCGTGACGCCGCGCCCCGCGAGCCGCCTGACGCTCGAGACCCCGGTCACCTATCTCACCGGGGTGGGGCCGCGCCGCGCCGAGCTGCTGCGGCGGCTCAACATCTTCACCGCGCGCGACCTCCTCTGGCACGTCCCGCACCGCTACGAGGACGCCACGACGGTCCGGCGCATCGCGACGCTGCGCGTCGGCGACGATGCGACGATCATCGGCACCGTGGTGAGCACCGGGATCCTCCCCACGCGGAAGGGGCTGCGCGTCTTCCAGGCGGTCGTACGCGACGCGTCGGGGCTCATCGAGGTCGCGTGGCCAGGTCAGCCCTGGCTGGAGCGGCAGATCGCGAAGGAGGATGTGCTCCTGCTGACGGGGCCGGTGCGCTTCTTCCACGGACGACAGCTCGCCCCGCGTGAGTTCGTGAACCTCGGCAAGGACGCCGACGGGACGGCGGGCGGACGGGTGCTCGCCGTCTACGGCGCCACCGAGGGGCTCTCGGTGAAGGTGCTGCGCGGGCTGATCGAGGCGCACCTCGACGCGCTCCTTCCCCTCGTCGAGGAGTACCTGCCGCCGGTGATGCTCGCGGCCGCGGAGGTGCCGACGCTCCCGGAGGCGCTGCGCGCCGTGCATCGGCCGGCCAGCGTGGCCGCGGCGCTCGCGGGGCGCTCGCGCCTCGCCTTCGAGGAGCTCCTCTGCGTCCACCTGCTGCACCGGCGCGCCCACGCGATCGCCCAGCAGGCGCAGGATGGCCTCCGCTTCGTGAACCGCCGCGACCTCACCTCGCGCTTCCGGGCCGCGCTGCCGTTCACCCTGACCGGGGCGCAGACGCGGAGCGTGCGCGAGATCGTCGCCGACATGACCGCGCCGACGCGGATGCACCGGCTACTGCAGGGCGACGTCGGCGCCGGGAAGACGGTCGTCG
>CAZGIE010000197.1:0-3184 GCA_964526485.1 uncultured Gemmatimonas sp.
GACCGGGTCCCGCTGTAGAACTCCCCCGACTCCAGCCGCGCCAGGAACGAGAGCGGCGCGCTCGGGTCGGTCCCCCAGTCGATCCCGGGGAGCGCGAACCGATACTGCCCCGGCGGGAGCACCACCCCGGGCGCGATGGTGAAGGGCGCCTGCAGCCCTTCTGTATAGATGTTGATGTCGGGCCCGAACCGGGCGCCGCTGTTGAACTCGGCCTCCGTCAGGTCGATGTGCGCCCACGACGACTGCAGGAAGCCATCCGTACCCACGTAGCGCCGGAGGGAGATGTGAGGGTGCCACTGCCGCACCCGCGTCCACTTGGGGCTCCGGACGAGGCGCATCAACATCAGCTCGTCGAACCGGTACCCCGCCGGCCGCCCCATGAAGCCGACCTCGGGGTTGAATGCCTCCCCCACCTGCAGCACACGCGCCGAGTGGTTCCAGTCCCGCGTCGTGAACGCCACCCGGCTGCTCCACGACCACGGGTCCCCGGACCGCCCCGGGGTCTCGGACCGCCCGACCCACGCATCCGCGGTCCAGGCCTGGCCGATCCCCACGCGCGCATCGCCGCCCACCACCCGGTTGAAGTCGCCCCCGTTCGCGGTGCTCTGCCGCTGCACGGCGATGAGCCCCACGCGCGACCGCGCCGAGATCTCCTTCAGCACCCGCGCCACGGAGTACGAGTTCCCCGACGTCGCCCCCACATCGTCGGTCACCATCTGCAACGCGCCCACGGTGAGCCCGCCGATCCGCCCGGTGAGGCGCCCGCCTCCCAGAATCGGCTGCGGCTGCCCCGTCGCGGCATCGATCCCGATGCGCCGCGTGAAGAAGAGATCGACCGCCTGCGGCGTCCCCGCCGAGAAGACCCCGGCGTTCTCGAGGAAGAAGGGACGCTTCTCAGGGAAGAAGAGGGGGAAGCGCGTCAGATTCGTTCGCTGCTCGTCCACCTCCACCTGCGCGAAGTCGGTGTTGTACGTGAGGTCGAGCGTCAGGCTCGGCGTGATCCCGTACTTGGCGTCGACGCCGAACTCGGCGACCCCGCCATACGCCTGCTGCGTCGCGAAGTTGCGCGACGTGCTCCCCAGCGTGTACGGGGTGACGGTCGCGATGCGCTGCGCGGGGACGGCGAGCCCCTCGAGCGTCCCCGCCTGCGAGAGCCGGTTGATGCTGAACTGCCGCGAGACACGGCTCCAGAGCGCCTCCTCGTTCCGGCGACGGATGCCGCGCATGATGTTGAGGCCCCAGGTCTGCACGTCCCCACCACCATACCGGATGGTGGAGAAGGGGATCCGGAACTCGGCGTACCAGCCGAGCGAGTCCTGCGAGGTGCGGACCGTCCAGCTCGCATCCCAGTTCACATTGACGCCGCCGAGGGCGCCGGCCTGCGCGCGGTTCTGCCCACCGGCGAAGACGCCACCCCCCTCGCCCTCACGGATGATCTGTTCGTCGTGCTCGATCCCCGACGGCGTGGTACCGAAGAGGAAACCGTTCTGGCGGTCGTGGTAGGTGTCGAGGATGAAGGCGAAGTAGTCGCTGTTCGTCAGCGTGACGTCGCGGATCTTCTCGCTCGGCACGATGAGCTGCGGCTCGCGGTCGTAGAGCCAGGCGCCCACGTAGAGCGCCTCGCCGTCGGTGAGGATCCGCACCTCGGTCCGCTCCGTGATGGGCGTCCCCTCGAGGGGCTCACGCTGCACGAAATCGGTGAAGGGCGTCCCCTCCCGCCAGACGGCGTCGTCGAGGCGTCCGTCGATCGTCGGCGCGGTGCGGACGATGGTCGCCCGGCCGGTGCGTCCCGAGCCGCCGGTCGCGGTGACGTTCATCGACTGCGCGGCGAGCGCGCCGGCGCCGGCGAGCGAGAGGAGCACCCCCAGTGCGACGGTGCGACGGAGCGGATGGGACGGGGCGGTGACGGCGGTGACGGCGGTGGCAGCGGGCACGAGCGGCGGGGCGCGGGTGGATGAGCGGGCGTGGAACGTGGGAAGGTGCGGGTTCTGGGCGGATGACGCTACCGGAATCCCGACGCGCGCTCCACGAAAGGCCTGACGCACACGCCACGTCCATCGTTGCACCTTGGCCCCATGCGTCCCCTCGTCCTTCTTCTGCTCGCCGGCGGACTCGCCGCCTGCGGCCCCTCCATCCGCTACGAGCGCGCCCCGGACCGGGTCATCCCCGCCGAGGCCCGGTGGGCCTGGAGCCCTCCCGACTCCGACGGATACCCGGTCACCGCGGGGGGCACGGCGGTCCCGGACACCATCGACCGGGCGATCGCCGACGCGATCGAGAACGAGCTCGTCGCGCGCCGGTTCCGCCGGACGACGCCCGACGTCGCCGAGTTCCTGGTGCACTATCATCTGGCGCGCCGGGCCCGGGTGGACACCCTCCCGCCGCGGGACGACACCTACTGTCCCCCGGGGTGCGCGCGCCGGTGGGATCCCTGGTGGTGGTATGGCACGCCGGAGGAGGTCGAGTCCCGCACGGTGCGCTGGGACGAGGGGACGCTCGTGATCGACGCGGTGACGCCGGACGGAAAGGTCGTCCTCTGGCGCGGGGTGATGTCCGCGGAGGTGAGCGAGCGAACGACCCGGGAGGCGGGGCCGGCGATCCGCGACGGGGTGAAGCGGGTGATGCGGGGGTTTCCGTAGAGGGTTCTGGTGGCGTAGGTTCTGGCGGTCATCCCGCTGGTCCCTCCCCCCTGCGTCGAGGTTGCGGATGTTCGCTCCGACCCCGCCCGCCGCGCGCCGATGGTCCGGCGTCGCCCTCCTCCTCCTGTCCACGGCCGCGTCCGCCTGCGCCCAGCTCCCCGCCGGGGTCCGCGCCGGCGCCTGGCAGGACCTTCTCGCCGGCGGCGCCGCTCGGCACTGGCGCCAGTACCGCCAGGACACGCTCCCCTCCGGCTGGCAGTACGACGCCGCCACCAACGAGCTGACGCGCCGCAGCGGGAAGGACATCATCACCCGCGAACAGTTCGGCGACTTCGAGCTCGAGCTCGAGTGGAAGGTCGGTCCCAAGGGGAACAGCGGAATCTTCTACCGCGCGACCGAAGCGACCGACGTCATCTATGAGAACGCGACGGAGATGCAGGTCCTCGACAACGCGGGGCATCGCGACGGCGGGAACCCCCTCACCTCCGCGGGCGCCAACTACGCGCTCTACGCCCCGGTCCGCGACGTCTCGCGGCCGCCCGGTG
>CAZGIE010000198.1:0-1246 GCA_964526485.1 uncultured Gemmatimonas sp.
CCTCTCGCGGGCGGGGGAGGGGTACCTGATCCTGCCGCGGGGTCGGGAGCTGGTGTCGTACTATGCGAACGGGATCGCACATCTCTGCGGGGCGTGGGAGGCCTCGGTTCGGGCGCGGGACGCGCTGCCGGTAGACCGGTTCTTCGGCCGTTGACCGCGGGGGGGCGTCCCCCCTATTCTTCGGGGCTCTGGTTCCGTGCCGCCCGTCCGGGCGATCCACGTAGAGGCAGAAGGACGAACACCGAGAAACCGAATGCCGACGATTAATCAGCTCGTCCGGCAGAGCCGCCGCGCCGTGGTGAAGAAGGACAAGGCGCCGGCTCTGAAGGAGAATCCGTTCAAGCGTGGGGTGTGCACCCGTGTGTACACCACCACCCCGAAGAAGCCGAATTCGGCGCTGCGCAAGGTGGCGCGCGTCCGTCTCGTGAACGGCTTCGAGGTCACCGCCTACATCCCGGGCGAGGGCCACAACCTGCAGGAGCACTCGATCGTGCTCATCCGCGGCGGTCGTGTGAAGGACCTGCCGGGCGTGCGCTATCACATCGTGCGCGGCAAGCTCGACGCCTCCGGCGTCAACGGGCGCAACAAGAGCCGCTCCAAGTACGGGACCAAGAAGCCGAAGGCGGGTGCCGCGGCTGGGGGGAAGAAGTAAATGAGCCGCCGCAAGAGTGCCGTGAAGCGTCCGGTCCTGCCTGACGCCCGCTACGACAGCCAGACCGTTTCGAAGTTCATCAACGTGCTGATGTACGCCGGCAAGAAGGCGACGGCCGAGCGCATCTTCTACGGGGCGATGGACGTGGTGGAGGCCAAGTCGGGGCAGCCCGGCGTGACGGTCTTCAAGCAGGCTCTGTCGAACCTGAAGCCGGTCGTCGAGGTGAAGTCCCGCCGCGTCGGTGGCGCGACGTACCAGGTGCCGGTCGAGGTCCGTCCGGACCGTCGGACCGCGCTGGCGATGCGCTGGCTGATCTCGTACTCGCGCGACCGCAACGAGAAGTCGATGGCGGAGAAGCTGGCCGCCGAGACGCTCGCCGCCGCGAAGGGCGAGGGGAACGCGATCAAGAAGCGCGAGGACACGCACAAGATGGCCGAGGCCAACAAGGCGTTCGCGCATTATCGCTGGTAGTCGGTGCGCCCGGGGTCAGATCTGGGGGATGCCCTCACCTGACCCCGCGGCCACCCGTTCGGTTCAGCTCGCTGATGGTGGTTGACAGTCGTAGCGGACAGACTACCTTTATCAGGCTGGGGT
>CAZGIE010000198.1:1256-3107 GCA_964526485.1 uncultured Gemmatimonas sp.
ATCGCTGGTAGGTGGAAGGCAGGTATCAGGTACCAGGTGTCAGGTAACAGGCGTCGGGAATTCCTGACCCCTGAAACCTGACCCCTGATTCTCCCCTTCCGTTGACAGCTGGGGAAACCCTGCTACCTTTATCAGGCTGGGGTGAAACGGCGCGAGCCGCGTCATTCCAACATGGTGGCCAGGCAGGATGCAGGATGGTCACCCCGGGGGACTGCGCCCCGGCCAGATGGGCCCGCCAACGTCGGATGGAGTGACGCGCGGGGGGAGTGGACAGCCCGACCGATCCCGCCGGGGTAGTTGCCCGGCGCCGAGGTTCCCGAAAAGCTCGCAGGACAATTCGACGTCGGGTGGTGTGGGCGCTGACACCCGACGCGCCGTGGGTCCCCAGCCGCGCAGGAGTGGCGGCTGTACCCGGCGAGAGCGGATGGAAACCGGTCCCCCGGATCAGCTGGTGGGGGGGATGCCTGGTCCAGCCGCGTTTTTGTTGGGGGCAGGGCCGCCGCAGGGCGGAGCAGGCGCTGGGCAGGGCCAAGGCAGGACCCACATCACCGCATTCGTACCCGACCGCATACCGAACGATGGCACGCACCACCGATCTGAAGTACTACCGGAACATCGGCATCATGGCGCACATCGATGCCGGGAAGACCACGACGACTGAGCGCGTCCTCTATTACACGGGGAAGTCGCACAAGATCGGCGAGGTCCATGACGGCGCGGCCACGATGGACTGGATGGAGCAGGAGCAGGAGCGCGGCATCACGATCACGTCGGCCGCGACGACCTGCTTCTGGATGCGGCACGGCCAGTCGGACAAGAAGGGCGAGGGGCCGGAGTACCGCATCAACATCATCGACACCCCGGGGCACGTGGACTTCACCGTCGAGGTGGAGCGCTCGCTCCGCGTGCTCGACGGCGCCGTGGCCCTGCTCGACTCGGTGGCCGGCGTGGAGCCGCAGACCGAGACCGTGTGGCGTCAGGCGGACCGGTACAAGGTCCCGCGCATGATCTTCTCGAACAAGATGGACCGCGTCGGCGCCAACTTCGAGCGCTGCGTCGAGATGATCCGCGACCGCCTCACCAAGAGCGCGCTGCCGATCCAGCTCCCGGTCGGGTCGGGTGAGCTGTTCACCGGCCACATCGACATCGTCGAGCGCAAGCAATACATCTTCGATAACGAGACCCTCGGCAAGACCTTCCAGGTCGTCGATGTCCCGGCCGAGTTCCACGAGGCCGTCGAGACCGCGCGTCGCGCGCTCGTGGACATGGTCGTCGAGCACGACGAGGTCCTGATCGAGAAGTACCTCGCGGGCGAGGAGCTCACCGTCGAGGAGATCCGCCAGGCGATCCGCTCGGCGACGATCCAGATGAAGTTCGTGCCGATCCTCTGCGGCGCGTCGTTCAAGAACAAGGGCGTGCAGGCACTCCTCGACGCTGTCATCGATTTCCTCCCGTCGCCGACCGACGTCCCCGCGATCGAGGGCCACGCGCCGCAGCACGACGCGACCCCCGACACGCGTGCGGTGAGCGACGAGGCGCCGTTCTCGGCGCTCGCGTTCAAGGTCGCGACCGACCCGTTCGTCGGCCGCCTGACCTTCTTCCGCGTCTACTCCGGCGTCCTCAAGGCCGGGTCGCACGTCTACAACGCGACGAAGGACAAGCGCGAGCGCATCGGCCGTCTGCTGCAGATGCACGCGAACAAGCGCGAGGAGATCGAGGAGGTGCGCGCCGGCGACATCGCCGCCGCCATCGGCCTCAAGGACACCCGCACGGGCGACACGCTCTCCGACGAGGAGCAGCCGATCATCCTCGAGGCGATGAAGTTCCCGACGCCCGTCATCGACGTCGCGG
>CAZGIE010000199.1:0-3077 GCA_964526485.1 uncultured Gemmatimonas sp.
CCGTCGTCGGGTCTTGAGCGGCGAGCACGGCGGGCGCGGCGGGACCGGTGAGCACGGCCGCCACGAGGTGGCCGATCAGGCACAGCGAACGGATGCGCATCAGGGCGTCTCCAAGGGCTCGAGGATCGATCCGACGATGTCATGCGGCTCCGCCACCGGTGCGGCGGGGAGCGCCGCCATCTCGTCCAGCAACACCGTCAGCGCCTCGGCGGAGAGCTCACCGACCCCTTCGAAGGCGAGCTCCGCCGTCTGAACGACCTCGGGGTCCCGCGGCGTCTCGCCACCCCGCCCGAAGGCATTCGTGAGGCCGGCGGCGAGCAGGACGGTCGCGGCGGCGGCGACCCACGAGCGCGCCGACCAGCGCGGACGCGCGCGATGGGCAGGCCGCGCCGCCGCCCCCCCGTCGTGCACCACGAGCGGCGGCGCGGGACGCGCGGCCGGGATGGCGGCCACGATCCGCGCCACATCGATGACCGGCGACGCCGCATGGATCCGCTGGGCGACGCGCCGGAGCAACGCCGCCTCCGCGGCGCACGAGGCGCACACGGCGAGATGCGCCACGATCGCGTCGACCTCCACCGGCGTGAGCCGCCCACGGGCGCTGACCCAGTCCGGGAGACGGTCGCGCAACTCCATCTGTTCACAGGCCATCGGTATCCACCCGAGCTCGCAAGAGCTTCACCGCATTGTGATAGTGCACCCGACACGACCCCGCCGTGCTGCCGACCAGCTCGGCGATCTCCTCGTACGGCAGGCCGTCGGTCACCCGCAGCACGAAGACCTGCCGCTGGAGCGGCGAGAGCGTCGCCAACGCGACGCGCACCCGATCGGCGCCCTCCGAGGCCACCAGTCCGTCGAGCGGATCCCCGATCGGCGCCGCCACCCCCTCGTCCAGCTCCACGTCGTCCCGTCGCCGTCGATCGTGCCGCCGCCGATCCAGCACCAGCCGCTTCGCGATCGTGAAGAGCCAGGTGCGGAACTGCGCCTCCGCCCGAAACGAGCCGATCGCGTCGAACGCGCGCACGAACGCGTCCTGCACCAATTCCTCGACCTCGTCACGTACCCCGAGACTCGCCACGAACCGCGCGACCGCGGCGGCGTGCCGCTCGACGAGCTGCGACGCGGCACCGTGATCGCCCCCCTGCCAACGGGCGATCAGCGCCGAATCCGTCGGGAGGAGGGTGCTGGGTTCGCCCATGGACACCACGTATGATGGCACCGCGCCGCGGGATGTTAAGGCCCACGTCGGCGCGGCCGGCGTGTCCAGCGAGCCGGCCCGGTGCGCCGATACTGCCGCCCCTGACGCCGGACACGGCTCGGACCGCATATTGACCGCGTCACCCTGCCACCCGAGGTCCACTCCACACATGCAGTCGATCCGACCGCTGCGCATCCTCACCTTGGCCGGTCTCGTGTCCCTGCCCTCGCCCGCCCTCCGAGCGCAGGCGACCGCGACGGCACCGAAGCCGGCGCCGACGCTGGTGGCCGGCGCCATCTCCCGGCCGAACGCGGACCCCTTCCCGAGCACGTACCAGCCCTTCCCGTCGCGTCCGACGGTGATCCGCAACGTGCACATCTACACCGCCGCCGGTCCGCTCATCCGGAACGGCGCGATCCTGCTGCGTGACGGGAAGATCGCCGCGATCGGCGCGACGGTGGAAGCGCCCGCGGGCGCCGAGGTCATCGACGGCGGCGGACGCTTCGTCACCCCGGGGCTCATCGACACGCACTCCCATCTCGGCGTCTACCCGGCGCCTGGGACCGCGGCGCACTCCGACGGCAACGAGGCCACCGCGCCGGTGACGGCGCATGTCTGGGCCGAGCACTCCGTCTGGCCGCAGGATCCGCAGTTCCCGCGTAACCTCGCGGGGGGGACGACCACCATTCAGGTGCTCCCCGGTTCCGCGAACCTGATCGGCGGTCGCAGCGTCACGCTGAAGGTGGTGCCCTCGCGCTCCGTGCAGGGGATGAAGTTCCCCGGGGCGCCGAATGGCCTGAAGATGGCCTGCGGCGAGAACCCGAAGCGCGTCTATGCCAGCCGCGGCCCCTCCACCCGGATGGGGAACGTCGCCGGCTACCGCGCGGCCTGGATCGGCGCGGACGCCTACCGGCGCCGCTGGGATGCCTGGCTCGCGAATCCGACCGGCGACCCGCCGGCGCGTGACCTCGGCAACGAGACCCTCGCCGAGGTGCTCCGCGGCAACATCCTCGTCCACAACCACTGCTACCAAGCGGACGAGATGATGCAGATGATCGACATCGCGAAGGAGTTCGGCTACGCGATCCGCTCCTTCCACCACGGGGTCGAGGCCTACAAGATCGCCGACGTCCTGGCGCGCGAGGGGATCTCGGCCTCGATCTGGTCGGACTGGGGCGGCTTCAAGATGGAGGCGCTCGACGGCATCAAGGCCAACATCGGCCTGACGCACGTCGCGGGCGCGCGCACGATCGTGCACTCGGACGATCCCTCGTACGCCAGCCGGCTGAACCAGGAGGCCTCGAAATCGCTCGCGGCCGCCCGCGCCGCCGGCCTGAACATCCCGGCGGAGGAGGCGATCAAGTGGATCACCATCAACGCCGCGTGGGCGCTCGGGATCGACCGGCAGGTCGGGTCCCTCGAGGTCGGCAAGAACGCCGACGTCGTCCTCTGGTCCGGCGATCCGTTCAGCGTCTACACCCGCACCGAGAAGGTGTGGGTCGATGGCGCGCTCCTCTATGACCGCGCCGACGCATCCCAACGCTGGCGCACCGACTTCGAGCTCGGCTACGTACCCAACGCCGGGGGGATCCGCTGATGCGTCGCCCATTCGCTCTGTCGCGCCTCGCGGCGCTCGCGTTCGCCCTCCCCGTCATCGGTAGCGCCCAGGTCATCGCCATCACCGGCGGCACCATCTACCCGGTGAGCGGCCCCAAGATCGAGAACGGCACGGTAATCATCCGCGACGGCAAGGTCGCGGCCGTCGGCACCGGGATCACCATCCCGGAGGGCGCGCCCGCCGGAACCTACGCGGTCTACATCTCCGTCAGGGACGAGCTCGGCAACAAGACCTACGAGCAGTACGGCAGCTTCACCGTCG
>CAZGIE010000200.1:0-3066 GCA_964526485.1 uncultured Gemmatimonas sp.
GTTCATCGCCGGCGAGGCGCCGATCGTCACGAGATACATCTCGGTCTCGAGCCGCGTCCCGATCATCCCGACAGGGTCACGGATGCCGAGGTTCTTGTCGACGGTGTACTCCTGCGGGATCGCGTGGATGAGTTCCCGGTCCTGCGGGATCGCCTGCGCGCGCGCCACCGCGTTCGCCCGGTCGACGTCTCCGCGCGTGATCTCCGCGCCGGTCACCGACGCGATCCCGGTCGACGTCATCGCCTGCACATGTTCGCCGGCGATCCCCGCATACACGGTCTCGACCTGCGCGCCCGCCATCCGCTCGGCGTCCTGCATCGCCTTCAGGATCGAGCGCTGCGTCTCTTCGATGTCGGCGACGACGCCTTTGCGGAGCCCCGTGGTGCGCGCCTGCCCCACCCCGAGGATGTTCACCGTGGGGTGCTTGAGGTCTCCCACCACCTCCGCGATGACGGCGGTGGTCTTGGCCGACCCGATGTCGAGACCGGCGACGAGGCGATCGAGATTCATGGTCCGTCGGGAAGTCGGGCGACCACCTGGTCGCGGAACCGGAGATCGAGTTCCGCCGCCACGAGGCCGCGCCGGGCAAGGTCCTGCGCGACGGCCACCGCCTCG
Organism: uncultured Gemmatimonas sp.; assembly: GCA_964526485.1. GTDB lineage: Bacteria > Gemmatimonadota > Gemmatimonadetes > Gemmatimonadales > Gemmatimonadaceae > Pseudogemmatithrix. Next base: position 616 of record CAZGIE010000200.1, read on the forward strand.
GCGAACCGGCCGACGGTGACCTGGGGATTGGCGAGCACGCGGTGGCGCGGGAGCACCAGGACCACCTCGCCCCGCCCGCCGCGACGCCCCTCGCTCACCTCGGCGTAGAACGCCGGCAGCGAATCCCGGAGCGCCCCGAGCACTCGGAGCAGCGTGGTGTCCCGTGCCGCGAGCACCGGGAGGTCCGCGCCGACGCGCGACGGATCCACCGGCAGGGTCACGCCGCGCGCATCGACCAAGCCGAACCCCTTCGTCGACGCGACGAGCGCGACGGGCAGGCGTTCCTCGATGCGGACGACGAGGGTCCCCGGGAGCCGCCGCCCGATGCGCACCGCGCGCACCTGCGGATGGCTCTCGACCCGCGCCACCAAAGGCGACACGTCGTCCCAGATCGAGGCGGTCGTGTCGACCCTCAACCGAGAAACGATTTCCGTGGGCTCGGCGTAACGCGTCCCCTCGACCACCACCCGGCGCACCCGGAAGAACTCGAGCCGCCGGAGCGGGACCGGCCCCCACCACGGCAGGCTCCCGAGCGCCACGAGCCCCAGCAGCGCCCCGATCCGCCGAACCCGGCGTCGACGCCGGGCCGCGGGGTCGATGGGTCCCGACCCCGTCGCGGGCGCCGTCCCCGACCGCTCCGTCACGCGGAGAGCCGCGCGAGGAGCTCCGGTCCCGTCCGCGTCACATCCCCCGCCCCGACCGTGAGGACGACGTCACCCGGCTGGACCCCATCGGCGAGCGCCGCGGCGAGGTCGGACCGCGCGCCCATCCAGGCCGGCGTCCGGCCAGCGGCGCGCGCGGCGTCGGCGATCAGCGCCGACGTCACCCCCGGCAGCGGCGCCTCGCGCGCCGGGTAGATGTCCGCCAGGAAGAGGGCGTCCGCCGCGGCGAGCGCCGCCCCGAAAGCGTCGGCGAAGTCGCGCGTGCGCGAGAAGAGGTGCGGCTGGAAGGCGACGACGAGGCGGCGCCCCGGATACGCGGCCCGCGCGGCGGCGAGCGTCGCCGCGACCTCGGTGGGATGATGCGCGTAGTCGTCCACGACGCTCACCCCCGCCACCGTGCCGAGCCGCTGGAAGCGCCGCTCCGCGCCGACGAAGGCCGCGAGCCCCGGCGCCATCGCCTCGACCGACAGCCCCCAGGGCCCGATCCCGCACGCGAGCGCCGCGAGCGCGTTCCGCACGTTGTGCAACCCCGGCACGCCGAGCGTCACCTCGCCCATCGGCTTGCCATCGTATCGGACGGCGAAGGTGGTCCCCGCCTCGGTCGCCCGGAGGTTCTCGGCGCGCAACCGCGCGTCCGGGCTCGTGATCCCATACCGGATCACCTCCGCCGTCGCCGGCGATGGGAGCGCGTTCGCCCCCGGGTCGTCCGCGCAGAGCACCACGTAGCGCGCCCGCCGGACGTAGGTCGCGAAGGTCTCGCGGATGTCGTCGAGGTCGCGATAGATGTCGAGGTGGTCGGCCTCGACATTCGTCACGACCGCGACCGTCGGGTGCAGCGCGAGGAAGGAGCGGTCGTATTCATCCGCCTCGACGACGAAGAGCTCGTGCCCACCGCGCGAGAGGTTCCCACCCCACGCCGTCACCCGCGCCCCGACGACGCCCGTCGGCGCCTTCCCCGCCGCGGCGAGCGCCTCGGTGGTCATCACCGTCGTCGTGCTCTTCCCGTGCGTGCCGGCGATCCCGATCAGGACGCCACCGGCGGTCGCCTCGGCGAGCGCTTCGGCGCGCCGCACGACCTCGAGTCCGAGGGCTCGCGCCGCCACGACCTCCGGATGGTCCTTGGGGATCGCGCTCGAGACGACGAGCGCGCGATGGCCCGCGAGATGCGCGGGGTCATGCCCCGCCTGCACCGGGATCCCGAGCGCCACGAGGTCGGCCGCGCCCTCCGGCGACCGATCACACCCCGTCACAGCCGCGCCGCGGCGATGGCAGAGCTCCGCGAGCGCGCTCATCCCGGCGCCGGCGATGCCCTGGAAGTGGATCGGTCGTGGATCGGTCGGATCGAGAAGCGGCATGGACGAAAGCTATCGGGCCGACGGAAGCAGGGTCGCGAGGTGCGTGGCGATGTCGCGCGCCGCGTGCGGCCGGCCGCGGGCGCGGGCCGCCGCCCCCATCGCTGCACGCGCCGCCGCGTCCGACAGGAGCGCGCGGACCTCGGCGTCGAGCCGCGTGACGGTGAGCGCGGCCTGCGGGAGATGGCGGGCCGCCCCCGCCGCCTCGAGCACCCGCGCATTCGCCGTCTGATGGTCCTGCGCGGCGGTGGGGATCGCGCCGAGCTCCACCGGGACCCCGAACGCACAGCGTTCACCCGCCCTCTTCCGCCCGCGGCTCACGAGCGCGAGATCCGCGGCCCGGCCGCCAACCGGCGTCTCCCCGACCCGCTCGACGTCTGCTTCCCCACGCTGGTGCTCGCCGCCGAGCAACGTTGGCTGGCGATCGATCTCGAGCC
>CAZGIE010000201.1:0-1958 GCA_964526485.1 uncultured Gemmatimonas sp.
CGCTGCCCAGACACGCCTGCAAGCTCGCCGCCATGCCCCGGCGCTCGTGGTCGACGCGGAGACCGGGGGCGCCGGCGGGGCGCGCACCCTCACGTTCGGGGCGCTCGACGCGCGGAGCGATCGGCTCGCCACGGTGCTCGCGGCGCGTGGGGTCGGTTCCGGGGACCGGGTCGCCTCACTCCTCCCGAACCGGCTCGAGGTGATCGACCTCTGGCTCGCCTGTGTGAAGCTCGGGGCGATCGCCGTCCCGATGAACGTGCTGTACCGCGGGAGCGAGATCGGGCACATCGTGGCGGACAGCGCGCCCTGCGCGATGGTGACGACGCCGGACCGGGTGGGGGATCTGCCAGCGGGGACCGCCTGGTGGGATGTCGATGCGTTGGCCGCCGAGGCGGACGGGGCGACGCGGTTGGCGGAGCCCTTCGCCGCCGACGACACGACGCCGATGGCGCTCGTCTATACCTCGGGGACGACGGGGCGGGCCAAGGGGGCGGTGCTCACCCATGGCAACTTCGCGGCCAACGCCCGGGCGCTGGTGGCGGCGTGGCGCATCACCGCCGCGGACCGCTATCTGGCGGCGCTCCCGTTGTTCCACGTGCACGGCCTGGGGAACGGGATCCAGTGCTGGCTCGCGACGGGGTGTCTGATGCGACTCGTCGCGCGCTTCGACGCGGCCCGCGCGCTCGACGACTTCGACGCGTTCCGGCCGACGCTCTTCTTCGGCGTGCCGACGATGTATGTGCGGCTCCTGGAGGCGCCGCCGGCCCGCGCGCGATCGATCGGGGCGGGGATGCGACTCTTCGTCTGCGGGTCGGCCCCGTTGCCGGCGCAGGTGCTGGAGGACTTCGCGGGGCGCTTCGGGCACCGCATCCTCGAGCGGTACGGGATGACCGAGACGTTGATGAACGTCGGGAATCCGTACGACGGCGAGCGACGGGCGGGGACCGTGGGCCATCCGTTCCCGGGGGTTTCGGTCGAGATCCGGGACGAGACGGGGCGCGCGGTGCCGGACGGGACGGCGGGGGAGCTCTGGGTGCGTGGGCCGAATGTCTGCGCGGGGTACTGGGGGCGGCCCGAGGCGACCGCGGCGGCCTTCGTGGAGGGCTGGTTCCGGACGGGGGACCTCGGGGTTCGGGATGCCGCCGACGGGTACATCACCTTGCAGGGGCGCCGGAGCGACGTGATCATCTCGGGCGGCTTCAATATCTATCCCCGTGAGTTGGAGGAGCTCCTGACGACGATGCCGGGTGTGCGGGAGGCGGCGGTGGCGGCCCGTCCCGATGCGGTGCGCGGGGAGGTCCCCGTGGCGTACCTCGTCTGCGACGCCGGGGTCGACCTCGCGGCGCTCGAGGCGGCGATGCGTGACCAAGTGGCGTCGTTCAAGGTGCCGCGCGCCTTCCATCGGGTGGACGCGCTCCCGCGGACCGCGCTCGGCAAGGTGCAGAAGCACCTGCTCGCCGGGCTCGTCTCGTGAGCCGCGTCGTGCGCCGTCTCGTGAGGGGCGCGTGACCGCGGCCCAACTCTCGGTCCTCGCGCTCGGGGTGGTGATCGCCGCGAGCTTCTTCTCGCGGCTCAACGTCGGGATCCTCGCGGTGGCGCTCGCCGGCCCCGTGGCGCTGCACGCCGCCGGCTGGTCGCCGGACGAGGTGCTCAAGCTCTTCCCGGCGCCCCTCTTCCTCACGCTGCTCGGTGTCACGCTGCTCTTCGGCGTCGCGCAGGCGAACGGGGCGATGGCGGCCCTCACGCACGCGCTGCTCCGGCTCGCGGGGGGGCGGGCGCGGTGGCTTCCGCTCCTCTTCTTCCTGCTGGCCTGTGCGATCAGCACCGTCGGGCCGGGGGCGATCGCGACCCTCGCGCTGCTCGCCCCCCTCGGGATGGCGGCCGGGGCGCGGGCGGGGCTCCCGCCGCTGCTGACGGCGCTGATGCTGGGGAACGGCGCGAACGCGGGGAATCTCTCG
>CAZGIE010000201.1:2000-3036 GCA_964526485.1 uncultured Gemmatimonas sp.
ACCCTTCAGCGCGGTCGGGGTGATCGTCCAGGACGGGATGGCGGCCGCGGGGCTCACCGGGCATCAGTGGACGGTGTGGGCGGCGAACTTCACGGCGCACCTGCTCGCGGCGGGACTCGCGTGGGCGCTCTTCGGCGGACCGCGGCTCTGGCGCGCCACGGCGCGCGTCTCGCTCGACGACGCGATGCCGTTCACCGCGGCCCACCGTCTCACCCTCGGGGTGATCGGGTGCTTCGTCCTCGCGGTGACGCTGCTCAAGGCGCACATCGGGCTCACCGCCTTCGCGGGGGTCACGCTGCTCCTCCTGCTGGGCGCCGCGGAGGATGCGGCGACGCTCAAGCAGGTGCCGTGGGCGGTCCTCGTGATGGTGTGCGGGGTGAGCGTGCTGATCGGCGTGCTCGAGCGGACGGGGGGGCTGACGCTCTTCTCCGACCTGCTCGCGCGCGTCGCGACGCCGGACTCGGTGAACGGGGTGATCGCGTTCATCACGGGGACGATCTCGACGTACAGCTCGACGTCGGGCGTGGTGTATCCGACCTTCCTCCCCACCGTCACCGACGTCGTGACGCGCCTCGGCGGTGGGAGCGCGCTCGAGGTGGCCCTCAGCATCAACGTCGGCGCGGCGCTCGTGGACGTCTCGCCGCTCTCCACCCTCGGCGCGCTCTGCATCGCGGCGCTGCCGGCCGGCGGAGACGAGAAACGGCTCTTTCGGCAGCTCCTGCTGTGGGGCGTGTCGATGACCGTCGTCGGTGCGTTGTTCTGTCAGTTCGCCATCGGTTGGTTCGTGCGCTGACCCTCCTCCCGGAGTTCATCATGCCGGTCGTCCGCTTCCGCTCGGTCATCCGTCCCCACGTCGCCCGGCGCCTGTACGTCGGCCTCCTCGGCGTGCTCGGCGCCCTCGGTTTCGCCGCCACCGCCGGCGCGCAGGAGGATCCGGCCGCGCTGCGTGCCCGCGTGATCGCCCGCGGACGCGCGCTCGAACTCCCGGGCGCCTGGACCCCGCCGCCCGGCGACGCGCTCGTGCATCACACCTCGG
>CAZGIE010000202.1:0-2919 GCA_964526485.1 uncultured Gemmatimonas sp.
TCGACTCGCTCCGACGCGACGAGCTCACGCTCGACGAGTGGACCACCGCTCGCCTGCTGCGGTTCGAACAGGAGGCCGCGATCGATGAGGCCCGCTATCACGGGATCTCCTTCGCTTTCATCACACCCTACCAGTCACCGCTCTCCTCCATCCCGTCGCTCTTCGGTCGTGTTCCGCTTGGCACCGCCGCCGAGGTCGCGCGCTACCTCCGGTTGCTCGACTCCATCCCCCTGGTGATCGACACCGTCATCGGGAAGCTCGAGGAGCGCCGCGCACGGCACGTACTGCTCCCGCGGGAGGAGATCCGGCTCGTCGCGCCATTCGTGCGAAGCTTCGCCGCGCCGACCGACCAAAGCCCCTTCCGTCCGGCGGCGGCGCGCCTCGCCCGTTTACCCGAGGCGGAGCGCCGGCGGGTCGTCGCCGCCATCGACACGCGGATCACGCGCACCGTCGCACCGGCCTTCGAGCGGCTCGCCGCCTATCTGGAGGGCCCGTACCGGAGCGAGGCCCCCGCGGACGTCGGACTCTCCCGGTATCCCGAGGGCGAGGCGTACTACCGGGCGCTCGTCCGTCGGTCGACGACGATGGACGTCACGCCGGAGCAGGTGCACGCGATCGGACTCGCGGAAGTGGCCCGGCTCGACAGCCTGATGGCCGCCGTCCGGGCGCGCCTCGGATTCACCGGCACGAAGGCCGAGTTCCACGCACAGCTCACGACGGATCCACGCTTCTTCGCGACGACCCCCGAGGAGTTCGGCGCGCGCCTGATGCTCCACGACGCGCGGATCCGGCCCCGCGTGGGCGAGTGGTTCGCCCGTGAGCCGCGCGCCCGCGGCGATGTGCGGCGACTCAATCCCTTCCTCGAGGCGTCGATGACCTTCGGCTTCTACCAGGTTCCGACCCCACAGGATTCGATGGGGCACTACTTCTACAACGGGTCGAACCTCCCCGACCGGAGCATGCTCGGCGCCGCAGCCCTCGTCTTTCACGAGCTCATTCCGGGTCACCACTTCCAGCTCGCGTTCCAGCGCGAGGCGACCGACCTCTCGACCTTCCGTCGGATGACGACCCACACCGCCTTCGTGGAAGGCTGGGGTGAGTATGCCGCCACGCTCGCCGGTGAGCTGGGGATGTACGAGGACCCCTACGATCTCTACGGCCGGCTCACGATGGACATGTTCCTCGCCTGTCGGCTCGTCGTTGACACCGGGATGAACCTCCTCGGGTGGTCGCGCGAGCGCGCGATGGCGTTCCTTCGGGAGTACACACTGCAGTTCGATCGGCAGATCGACACCGAGACGCTCCGGTACGCGGTGGACCTCCCGGGCCAAGCGCTCGCCTACAAGATGGGGAGCCGTGAACTGATGGTGCTGCGCGAGGAAGCGCGCACCCGGCTCGGCGCACGCTTCGACATCCGCCGGTGGCATGCGTTCGTGCTCGAGGGCGGTTCCCTGCCGCTCGACGTGTTGCGCGAGCGGCAGGAGGTGTGGATCGCCGGCGGCGGACGGTAAGCGCGGGCGCGGTCGGTCGCGGCGCCCGCACACCCCGCGATGCTAGGAGTGCTGCCGGCGCGCGCCGGTCAGCTTCGCCCGCTCCTCGGCGAACCGCGCGTAGGAGAAGAGCGGCGCCGGCGCGGTCCCCTCGAGGACCTGACGCGCCAACTGCTCGCCGAGGGCCGGTCCCATCTTGAAGCCGTGTCCGGAGCCGCCGCCGGCCAGCCACACGTTCGAGGCTGTCGGATGCGTATCGAGCAGGAAGTCCCCGATGGGCGAGAACTCGTACTGACAGACCCGTGACTCCGCCACGGGGGCCCCGACGAGTCCCGGGAAGCGCCGCGCCAGCAGCGCGCGCGCCGTGGCGATCGTCTCCGGCCGCACGATCCGGTCCATCGTCGTCGGGTTCACGAGCGACCCCGAGGTATCGTCGGCGACCTTGAACCCGCGCCGCTCGTTGCCCGGGATGCCGTACATCCGGCGCGCGCCGAAGTGGATCCAGACCGGGCAGTTGGCCGCGTCATACCGGGTATCCCCCGCTGGGGTCCCGAAGTAGACGACCTCCTGCCGGGTCGATGCGATCCCCGTGCCGATCGCGTCAGGAAACAGCTCGCCCATCCACGGGCCGCACGCGAAGACGAAGCCGTCGGCGTCGAGCCGGCGGCCATCCGCGAGCGTGATGGCGTCGAGCCGTCCCGCGCGCATCGTCGGTGGGACCACGCGCGCGACCTCCCAGGCGCCACCCGCTCGCACGAATTCTTCGCGCACCAGCTCGCACGAAGCGCGCGCCGCGAGGAACCCCGCCCCGGACTCCCAGTACGCCGTGCGGATCCCGTCGAAGCGGATCTGCGGCCACCGGCGGCGCGCCTCGGCGAGCGCCATCGGCTCCACCGCGATGCCACGCGCCCGCATGATCGGCATCGACTGCGTGGCGAAAGCGTCGTCCCCCTCGAAGAGGTAGAGCGCCCCGGTTGTCGTGAGCACCGGGCGCTGCCACCGCGCCTCCGCCTCGGTCCAGAGGGTGAAGGCGCGCTGCACCATCTCCGTGTAGGTCGCGTTCCCGTTGTACATCGCCCGGATCACGCGTGTCTCATCCCCGGAGGAGGCGCGTGAGTGGCCCGCGCCCCAGGCGTCGAGCAAGGTGACCTGCGCGCCGGCGCGCTGCAGGGCGAGGGCCGTCCATCCGCCGAAGGCGCCCGCGCCGATCACGATGAGTCGGGGCCCGACGCCCCCGCGTCGCACCGGACGTCGCGCGGGCGCGGGCGTGATCGCTTGGGCGAGCCCCGGTGCGACCAGGGCGGTGGTGGCTACGGCGCCGAGCGCGAGGGCGGATCGGCGGGAGATGGGCGACGCGTCAGTCATGCGTCGATTCTACGGCCGGCGCGTCGCCCGCGGAACAGGCTCACCCAGGCGCGCCTCGCGCCGG
>CAZGIE010000203.1:0-2832 GCA_964526485.1 uncultured Gemmatimonas sp.
TACTTCCGCGACCAGGAGAAGGCGGACGTCCTCGTCTTCATCGACAACATCTTCCGCTTCACGCAGGCGGGCTCGGAGGTCTCCGCGCTCCTCGGTCGTATGCCGAGCGCCGTGGGCTACCAGCCGACGCTGGCGACCGAGATGGGCGAGCTCCAGGAGCGCATCACCTCGACGCGCGACGGCTCGATCACCTCGGTGCAGGCGATCTACGTGCCCGCCGACGACATCACCGACCCGGCGCCGGCCACCGCCTTCGCCCACCTCGACGCGACGGTCGTGCTCTCGCGCGCCATCACCGAGCTCGGCATCTACCCCGCGGTGGACCCGCTCGCCTCGGGCTCGCGCATCCTCGATCCGCAGTTCGTCGGCGAGCGCCACTACAAGGCCGCCACGGCGGTGCAGCGCATCCTGCAGCGCTACAAGGAGCTCCAGGACATCATCGCGATCCTCGGCATGGACGAGCTCAGCGAGGACGACAAGAAGATCGTCGGCCGCGCCCGCCGCATCCAGCGCTTCATGTCGCAGCCCTTCCACGTGGCCGAGCAGTTCACCGGCCGCCCGGGCAAGTACGTGAAGCTCGAGGAGACGGTGAGTTCGATCGAGCGCCTCGTCGCCGGCGAGTTCGATCACCTGCCGGAGCAGGCCTTCTTCATGGCCGGCGGGATCGAGGACGTCGTCGAGAACGCGAAGGCGCTGCAGAAGTGAGCGGGATGCTGAAGGTCTCCGTCATCTCCCCCGAGGCGACCCTCTTCGAGGGCGAGGCGGCGTCGGTCACCGCCCCCGCCTTCGACGGCGAGGTGGGCATCCTCCCGCAGCACGCGCCGATGGTGACGGTGCTCGGGACGGGGGAGCTCCGCATCGGGGACGGCACCGCGCGGTTCCGTGTCGAGGGTGGGTTCCTCCAGGTCGTCGACGACGTCGTCCGGGTGGTCACCGAGAAGGCCAGCCGCGCGTGATGCGCCGTCTGCTGCTCCTGGTGTGCGCGGCCGCCGCGCCCCTCGGGGCGCAGGCGGCCTTCTACCCCGCGCTCCAGCCGAGCCGCATCGCGGTCCGCGAGTACACCTTCGCCGTCGCTGACCTGAGCGGCGGCGGCACCGCCCTCGTCTTCCAGTGGCGTGAGGGGCTCGGCCGGCCGGGGATGCAGTTCACCGTCGACGGCGGCATCGTCGACGCGGACGCCCCGGGCACCCCGACCCAGCTCGCGATCGGCGCGGGGCTCGCCTACCAGGCGATGACCGCCACCGCCGACCTCCCTTTCGACATCGTCGTCCAGGGCGGGCTCGGGATCACCACGGGCGAGGCGACGCTGACCCGCATCCCGGTCGGCGCGAGCATCGGCCATCGCTTCGCGCTCGACGACCGCGTCGCGGTCACCCCGTTCGTCTCGCCGCGACTCAGTTGGAATCGTGCCTCCGGCGGCGGCGCGGCCATCACCGACACCGACATCGAGGTCGACCTCGGGGCCTCCGTCGAGTTCACGCCGATGGTCGCAATGCGCGTCGCCGCGATCATCGGCGACAACAACGCCTTCGCGCTCGCCCTCGCGCTCACCCCCAAGGGACTGCGGCGGTAGCGGCGGGGCGCGCCGGTGTCCCGGCGCATCCGGCGGATGGCACCATCCGGGGGCGTCCACGCGGGCGCCCCCGGTCGCGTTCACGCCATCAGTGTCTCGACGAGGGCCGTCGACCGGTCGGCGGCCCCACGCTCCGCCTCGACGACCTGCCGCGCCGCGGTCCCGGCTCGCGCCCGGGTCTCCGGCTCCGTGAGTGCGATCCGCATCGCACGGGCCAGCGATGCGATGTCGGGTGCCGCGACCGCCCCCTGGGCGTCAAGGAGGCGTCGGGCATCGCGGCTCCCTGCGTGGCGCGGACCCACGATCACCGGGACGCTCAGAGCCGCGGGCTCCACCACGGAGTGGAGCCCCGCCCGGTGGAACCCGCCGCCTACGTACGCCACGTCGGCGAGCGCGTACAGGTCGGCGAGCACCCCCACGCGGTCGACGAGCACGACGTCGGTGTCCGGCGTCGCGGCCCCGAGCGGCGCCGCATCGAGCCCGGCGAGGCTCGCCCAGGAGGCGAGGGGCTCGAGGTGGCGCTCCGTCGGCTCGTGCGGGGCGATGATCAACCGCGCCGCGGGGACCTCGTGGACGACCCGTTCCCACGCGCGGCAGAGGACCCGCTCATCGGCCGGCCACGTCGACCCCGCGACGACCGTGGGTCGGTCGTCCGCGAGGGCGCCGACCGGGCCGGCGGTCCGGTCGAGCGCGGCGACGCGGGCGACCACCTGGTCGTACCGGGTGTCGCCGCTCACGACGACCCGCTCGCGCGGGACCCCGAGGACGAGCAGTCGCTCGGCGTCATCGGCATCGACGGCCCCGACGGCGGTCAGCGCGGCGTAGGCCTCGTGCATCAAGGCGCGTGCGAGCACACCGGTGCGCGCCGAGCGCGCGTCGAGCGTCGCGGAGATGAGGCCCGTCCGGACGCCGCGACGAGCGGCCGCCGTCCAGAGGATGGGCCAGAGGTCACCCTTCGCGGCGACCAGCGCCGTCGGACGCAGCGCGTCGAGCAGGGCGCCCGCCGCCGCGGTCGTGTCGAACGGCAGGTATCCGGAGACGTCGGCGGGGAGCGTCGTGGCGAAGCGCTCGGCGCTCGGCGAGAAATACGTATGCACGACCTGCCAGTCGGGATGCCGCTCGCGCACCCGCTCGAGAACGGGGCGGGCCATCAGCCCCTCGCCGACCGAGGCGGCGTGTGTCCAGAGCAGCGGGCGGGCGGGGTCGCGGTGCGCGGCCGCCCAGGCCAGGAGCCGAGGGACGGCGTCGCGGCGGGCGCG
>CAZGIE010000204.1:0-669 GCA_964526485.1 uncultured Gemmatimonas sp.
GGCGCGCTCGCGGCCGCCGCGCTCTTCGAGGTCGCCCGCGCCATCTTCTCGTACCTCACCATCGCCCACCCGCCGGAGTCGCTCTACACGGGGACGCTCGGCGCGGTCTTCACCGTGATCTTCTGGACCTATTACGCGGCGCTCGTCTTCATCGTCGGGGCCGAGGTCGCGTATGTAGCCGAGGTGCGCCTGATCCAGGGCGGTGCGCTGCCGATGCGTCCGCAGCTCCAGGTGGACCGGGCGACGACCCTCGAGCTCAACCTCTCGGGCCTGATGAAGCGCGTGACCCGGGCGATCGTGCTGCCGCGGGACCTGCCACCAGAGGATCAGGGGAAACGATGACGATCGATCTGCGGAGCGACACCGTCACCAAGCCGACCGCCGCGATGCGACGCGCGATGGCCGAGGCGGAGGTCGGCGACGACGTGCTGGACGGCGACCCGACGGTCCGGCGTCTGGAGACGCGGGTGGCGGAGCTCCTCGGCAAACCGGCGGCGCTCTACTTCCCGACGGGGACGATGGCGAACCAGGCCGCGCTCTGGCTGCTGGGGGAGCCCGGGACCGAGGTGTTCTGCCATGATGATTCGCACATCGTGAACTGGGAGATCGCGGGCACCGCGGCGCTCGCCTCGGAACTAATCCACCTCGACGCGAAGACGAAGAAATTCA
>CAZGIE010000204.1:679-2828 GCA_964526485.1 uncultured Gemmatimonas sp.
CACCGCGGCGCTCGCAGGGCTGCAGGTGCGGGCGGTGCGCGGTGGGCCCGTGCTCAGCGCCGACGCGCTACGCGCCGCGATCCGTCCCGCCTCGGTGCACGCGCCGCGGGCGAGCCTGGTCTGCGCGGAGAACACGCACAACGGTGCGGGGGGGATGGTCACCCCGCTGGCCGAGCTGCAGGCCATTCGGGCGGTCGCGGACGAACTCGGCGTCCCGCTCCACCTCGACGGGGCGCGCCTCTGGAACGCGTCGGCGGCGACGGGGACCCCGCTCGCGGCGTTCGCGGCGTGCGCCGCGACCGTGATGGTCTCCTTCTCGAAGGGGCTCGGGGCGCCGGTGGGCGCCTGTCTCGCCGGGGACGCCGGTCCGATGCGTCGGGCGTGGGAGGTGCGGAAGCGGTTCGGGGGCGGGATGCGGCAGTCGGGGATCCTCGCGGCGGCGGCCTTGCACGGGCTCGACCATCATCTGCCGCGCTTGCCCGAGGATCACGTCCGGGCCCGCCATCTCGCCGCGCGGCTCGCCGAGGTCCCGGGGGTCGAGGTGGTCCCGCCGGACACCAACATCGTGATGCTCGACTTGGTGGGGGGGCAGACGGCGGCGGCGGTGGTGGAGCGGGCCCGGGCGCTCGGCGTGCTCTGCACCCCGTGGCACGCCACGCGGGTGCGCTGCGTCCTGCATCTGGACGTGGATGACGTGGCGGTGGCGCGGGCCGGCGAACTCCTCGCCGAGGCGCTCCGGGGCTGAGGCGGTCGCCGCCGTCGCTCCGATGCGGCGGCGGGCGAGGTCGGGTGGCCGCCCCCGATTGTCCCGCGGGGCGCCGTCCGTTACTCTCCGAGTGTCCCAGGTCCCGGAGGGCGTCAGCCCGCCAACTCCGCCAGGGCCGAAAGGCAGCAACGGTACGTGGTGTCCGCCGTCGCTCCGGTAGGCCTGGGGCACTCTCGCGCGGGAGGATCGCCGGTCGACGGCGGTCCCCCGCGCGAGTCGTTCCGGCCCCCGGTGGGGGCGGCTATCTTCCAGCATGTCCCTCGCGCTCGCCCGGAAGTATCGGCCCCGCCGTTTCGCGGAGGTGGCCGTCCAGTCGCATGTGGCGACGACGCTGCGCAACGCGATCGCCGCGGACCGGCTCGGGCAGGCGTATCTGTTCTGCGGGCCGCGCGGTACCGGGAAGACGACGCTCGCCCGCGTGCTCGCGATGGCGCTCAACTGCGAGGCGCCGTCTGCCGACCATGAGCCCTGCGGTACCTGCCCCTCCTGCGAGCGGATCTGGGGCGGGAGCACCTCGCTCGACGTCGTCGAAATGGACGCGGCGTCGAACCGCGGTGTCGACGACGCGCGCGAACTGCGCGAGCGCGTGATGTACGCGCCCTCGGCGGCGGGCCGCTACAAGGTCTACATCATCGACGAGGCCCACATGCTCACGCGTGAGGCCTGGAACACGCTGCTGAAGGTGCTCGAGGAGCCCCCGCCGCGCGTGGTCTTCGTCTTCGCGACGACGGAGCCGCAGAAGATCCAGCAGGCGGCGGCGCCGGTGCTCTCTCGCGTCCAGCGCTTCGACCTGCGACGCATCGGCCCCGCGGACGTGCGCAGTCGGCTCGCGACGGTCCTCGAGGCCGAGGGGGTGACGGCGGAGCCCGAGGCGCTCGCGATGCTCGCACGCGCGGCCGATGGGTCGATGCGCGACGCGCTCTCGCTCACGGACCAGGCGCTCTCGCTGGGGGGGCGCGCGCTCACGGCGGACCGCGTCCGCGATGCGCTCGGGCTCGTGCACGAGGACGAGCATCTCGCCCTCCTGACGCTGGTGGCGGAGCGGCGGGCGGCGGATGTCTTCGGCGCGGTGGGCCGCCTCGCCGACCATGGGGTGGACTTCGCGGTCCTGCTCGTCGACTTCGCCGAGCTCCTCCGGGCGCAGCTCGCCGTCGTGCTGGGTGGGACCCTCCCCGATCTCTCCGAGCGGGTGCGGGAGGCGCTCGCCGCGCACGCCGCGCGCTTCCACGCGGGCGACCTCCTGCGGATGCTGCATCTCGTCGCCGAGGTGGAGCCGCAGTTCCGGCGGAGCGGGCAGCCGCAGATCCTGTTCGAGACGCTCTTGGTGCGCTTCGCGCTGATGGACCGCACGCTCGATCTCGAGGCGGTGCTCCGCGGCGTCGG
>CAZGIE010000205.1:0-354 GCA_964526485.1 uncultured Gemmatimonas sp.
CTCGGCCGAGACCTTCGAGAAGTTCGATCCGCCGGTTCCCGCGCCGTTGGCGGCCTACGGGTTCGTCCAGTTCGCCGTGGCGCTCGTCTCGGCCCTCCTGGTCCTGCGCGCGGCTTCGCAGGGCATCGATGCCGGCCTCGCGGCGGCGGCCTTCTTCGTGATCGTGGCCCTCGCCGGGGTGGCCGGGGTCTTCGAGCGGGCCCAGTGGGCCCGACCTCTCGAGACGGCACGGCTGGTGGCCCTCGGGGTCGCCTCCGCGGTGCTGGCGGTCACGGGCGGGGCGCCGGCGCTGCTGACGTGGGGCGGGGTGGTGTTCGCGGGGGCCTCCCTTCTGGTCCTCTGGCGGTATCGCGG
>CAZGIE010000205.1:364-2806 GCA_964526485.1 uncultured Gemmatimonas sp.
GTCGAGCTGGCACCGATCATGTGATCCGGTGGGGTGACCTCGCGTCACTCCCACCGCCCGGGACCGCTCGCTAGCTTTCGCGGGTCGCTCACCTGGACCCCACTCGTGAAGATCGCCGTCTGCATCAAGCGCGTCCCCGACATGGACGTCCGCTTCAAGATCGCCCCCTCCGGCACCGCCGTGGACGAGGCGGGCCTCAAGTTCGATATCTCCGACTTCGACGGGTACGCCGTCGAGGCCGCGCTCCAGATCAAGGAGAAGCTCAACGCCGGGGAGGTCGTGGTGATCTCCCTCGGCGGCGATGTCGTGCAGGAGACCCTGCGCAAGGCGATGTCGATGGGTGCCGACCGCGCGGTGCAGCTCAAGCACGACGGGCCGGTGGTCGACTCCTTCGCCATCGCCTCGGCGCTCGCCGCGGAACTGAAGGACGGCGGCTACGACCTGATCATGTTCGGCCGGATGTCGATCGACACCGCGCACGGCGTCACCGGGGCGATCGTCGCCGAGCAGCTCGGCCTCCCCTGCGTGAACGCGATCTCCAAGCTCGAGTTCGACGGCCGCACCGCGAAGATGCGGCGCGAGCTCGAAGGGGCCTACGAGCTGGTCGCGTGCGCGCTCCCGGCCGTCGTCACCATCGACGAGGGGATCGCGCGGCCGCGGTATCCCTCGCTGAAGGGGATCATGGCCGCGAAGAAGAAGCCGCTCGAGACCAAGCCGGCGCAGCTCCCGGCCCCGCGTCTCGCGCTCGATGCCCTCGCCCTCCCGCCGGAGCGCGCCGCCGGCCGGATCATCGGCGAGGGCGCCGCCGCCGTCCCCGAGCTCGTCCGTCTCCTCAAGGAAGAGGCGAAGGTTCTCTGATGCCCACCAACGTCCTTGCATTCGCCGAGACCCGTGGCGGCGACCTCCGCCGCGCCGCTCTCGAAGCCGTCACCGCCGCTCGCGCCATCGCGGACGCCCGCGGCGGCCAGGTCCACGCCGTCCTCTTCGGGGCTCCGGGCGTCGGCGCGCATGCCGCCGCTCTCGGGGCGCACGGCGCCGACGTGGTGCTCGTGGTGGAGCACGCCGCCCTCGCGCAGAACAACCCCGAGGCGGTGAGCGCGACGCTCGCCGCGCGGATGGGGGGCGGCTACGGCGCCTTCGTCTGCACGGCCTCGGCCACCGGGAAGGACATCGCCCCGCGCGTGGCCGCGAAGCTGCAGGTGCCGATGGCGTCCGACGTCACCGCGATGACGGTGAAGCCCGACGCGATCACCGTGACCCACCCCGGCTACACCGGGAAGATCCTTCAGACACTCACACTGACGGCGACGCCGGCGGTGGTGAGCGTGCGCCCGGGGGCCTTCCTCCCGGTCGCGAACGCCAAGGCGGGTGCCGTCGAGGCGCTCGCCTCCGCCGCCGATCCGGCGGCGAGCCGCGTGACGATCACCGAGACCGCTGCGGGGAACGCCGCGAAGCTCGACCTCGGCGAGGCGCCGGTGATCATCTCCGGCGGCCGCGGCCTCAAGGAGGCCGCCAACTTCTCGCTGGTCGAGGCGCTCGCCAGCGCCTTCGGGAACGCGGCGGTCGGCGCGACGCGCGCCGTCACCGATGACGGGTGGCGTCCGCACGCCGATCAGATCGGCCAGACGGGACGCTTGGTGAGCCCCGACCTCTACGTGGCGTGCGGCATCTCGGGTGCCATCCAGCACCTCGCGGGGATGCGCACCTCCAAGTGCATCGTCGCGATCAACAAGGACAAGGACGCGCCCATCTTCAAGGCGGCGGACTATGGCATCGTCGGGGATGTGCTCGAGATCCTCCCGGTGCTGACCGACGCGGTGAAGCAGGCCAAGGCGGCGGGGTGACCGAGATGACGGCGGCGAACGGACTCTTCCTCCTCATCCTCGTCGCCGCGCTCGGGTTCTTCTCGGCGAACGTCCAGCGTCTCGTCGGCGAGCTGCGGCTCGGCCGGCTCGATGACTCCCGGTGGGGCGACCTCCCCACGCGCCTCGGCAACCTGCTCACGGTCGGGATCTTCCAGTCGAAGATCTTCCGCGACTCCGTCGCCGGGCCGATGCACGCCCTGATCTTATGGGGCTTTCTGATCCTCGGCGCCGGCACCACCGAGACGCTCATCGAAGGGGTCGTGCCCGGCTTCGGCTACGAGATGTTCCTCCCCGCGCCGCTCTATCGCGGGTACGTGCTGAGCCAGGAGACCTTCGCGGCGATCGTCCTCGCGATGGTCGCGATGGCGTTGTGGCGTCGGCTCACCAAGCGCGTGAAGCGCCTCGAGGGCGCCGAGACGCATCCCAACGATCCGCTCCTGATCCTCTCGTGGATCGGCGCGCTGATGGTGACGATGTTCCTCACCGAGGCGTTCGCGATCGCGGCGGAGCCGCTGCACCTCGCCGGGATGCGGCCGGTGAGCTATCCGCTGGCGATCCTCCTCGTGCAGCTCGGGGC
>CAZGIE010000206.1:0-2755 GCA_964526485.1 uncultured Gemmatimonas sp.
TTCCCCCGCGGTGAAGAGCCGGGCCGCCGCGCGCTCGGGATGGCGCGCGACCAGCGCCTCGACGCGTGCGACCTCGACGAGGTCGAGCCCGAGCCCGAGGATCACCGGCGACCCGCCGCGCGCTCAGGCATCGGTGGCCGAGAAGCGGTAGTCGCCGGCGAGCTCGCGATCGCAGAGCGCGGCGCGCGCCCCGGTGCGGAGCTCGTACTCCCGGACGAAATCCGGGAGCCGGCCGGTGGTGAACGTCGCCCGCGGAAGCGCGAGCACACGGATGGCCGCTTCGATCGCCTCGGGCTCCCCCTCCACCTCGACGAGGTCGTCGAGCCGCGGGTAGCGCTCGAAGCGCACCACCGCCCCGTGCAGCGTGAACTGCTGGATCTCGCGGTCGATCTCCCGCGTCACCACGTAGCCGAGCCGCTCGAGCATCGTCGCGAGCTCGTCGGGGTCGCCGACGGTGACGGAGTGCTCCTCGCGGACCTTGTACCCATCGACGTAGGTGGTGGGGCCCTTCCAATCGAGACGGCCGTCGGCGACCGCCCCACGATAGACCCGGAGTCGCAGCACATGGTCGCGGAGTGCGAGCGCACGGTCGGGGGTGTCGTACCGCCGGTCCTCGAGCCGACCGACGAATCCGGCCACGCCGCCCGCCGCCGCTACACGCGCCACCGCGGCCGCGAGGTCGGGGACGATTCCCTTCAGCTCGACCTCACGCGCCACGGATCAGCTCCAGTATCCCTGAGGTGTCCGCGAGATCGTCGACGAGCGCGTAGGCGTCGTAGCCCTCGAGCTCCGCGCGGCGGTACCCGCCGGTGGCGACGCCGATCGCACGCGCGCCGATGCCGCGGCCGCAGGTGAGGTCGGCGGGGGTGTCGCCGATGATGACGAAGCGGTCACCGGGGATCGGGCGGCCGAGGCGCGCCTCGGCCCGCGCCTGCGCCACGGGAGCGAGCGCGGGACGATGCGCGTGGTCGGAGCCGAAGGCGCCCACCACGAAGCGGTCGGGGGCGAGGCCGACGGCGTCGAGCTTGAGCGTCGCGCCCTCGACGACGTTCCCCGTGAGGAGGCCGAGCATCAGGTCGTCGGCCGCGTGCACCGCGTCCACGAGCGCCGGCACGCCGGGGAGCACGCGCGCGAGGCGCGCGGGATCGCGCAGCCCGGCGGCGAGCCCCTCGAGGTAGTGCGCGAGGACCGCGTCCATCCCCGCCTCGATCGTCGCGTCGTCGAGCCCCGCGTGCCGCATCGACTCCCGAACGATCAGCGGATCGGTCTTGCCGTCGTACCGGTAGCCCGAGGGCCCACGCGTCCCGAAGACGGCCTCGAGGGCCGCCTCCATCGCCCCGCGCCCCGCCCCGGCGCTCGAGAGCAGGGTGCCGTCGATGTCGAAGAGGACGACGGTCGTCATGTCCGCGAGAGGTAGAGGCCGCCGATCACCGTCGCCGCGCCGAGCCCCTGCGCGAGGGTCGGCACCTCACCGAGCGCCACCCAGGCGACGAGCACGGCGACGATCGGCTGGAGGTTCGAGTACATCGCGGTGCGCGTGGGACCGATCTCGTGGACGCCGCGATACCAGAACAGATAGGCGACGACCATCGCGAGGATGCCGGCGTAGACCGCCGCGCCCCAGGTGAGCCAGCTGAGGCCGGCCCAGTCGGTGGCCCAGAGCGCCGGGGCCGCGAGGACCGCGAGCGGCACGACGCCGCCGACGAGGGTCCAGGCCGCCACCTGCACCGAGTCCACGCGCTTGGTGAGCGGCATCAGGCCGCTCGTGTAGAACGCCCAACAGCAGACGGCGCCGAGGATCAGGAGGTCGCCCACGAGGTGACTCGTCCCGTCGACCTGGAGGCTTCCGCCGAGCACGAACATCACGCCGGCGATCGAGGCCGCGATGCCGAGCACAGCGCGCGACGTGAGGCGCTCGTGGCCGAAGGCGCGCGCGACGATGGCGACGACGGCGGGGCTCGCCGCGACGACGAGGGCGGCGGTCCCGGCGCGCGTGCGGGCGAGCCCGGTGATGAAGAGCACCTGGTAGATGCAGTGCCCGATCACGCCGAGGCCCATCAGGCGCCAGCGGTCCCGCGTCGAGGGGCGCGGCCCCGGTCGCCACTGCGCCAGCGCGAGCAGGACCACACAGCCCAGCGCCATCCGCAGGACGTTGAAGGCGAGGGGCGCCATCACCTGCGTGCCGTACTTCACGACCGAGAAGTTGACGCCCCAGATCACCGCCATCGCGATGAGACCGGCCTCGGTCGCGCGGTGGGTCGCACGCGGCGGAGCGGCGGTCGTGGCGGCGGACATCCGTGAATTCTAACGAGGGCGGCGCACGTCCCCTATCTTTCGCCGATGCACGTCTCCTTCGCCCTCTTCGCCGACGCCGCGAACCTCTCGCAGGAAGGGAAGCTGAACATCCTCGGGGTGTTCGACGCCCTGCAGGTCGCGACGCTCCCGGCCGTCCATCCGCGCGCCACCCTCGTGGTGCGGCTGAAGGCGCACGCGGAGGACGCGGGCCGCCATACGCTCGGCTTCGCCTGGGTGGGTCCCGACGGCGGGGAGCTCTGGTCGTCGACGGGGGAGCTCGAGGTGGGCGCACCGCCGCCCGGGGCGATCGAACTCGACGTCCCGGTGATCGCGGCGATCGACCTCCCGGTGCGCGAGGGGGGGACGCACGTGCTGCGCGTGGTGGTCGACGGCACGCTGCGCGCCGAGCTCCCGCTGCACGTGAGGGCCGGGGCGCCGACCCTCCCCCCGATGGGCGCGC
>CAZGIE010000207.1:0-2740 GCA_964526485.1 uncultured Gemmatimonas sp.
ATATCGAAGGTGACCCGCTTGCCGCTGGAGTCACGTTCGACGGTGCCGGCGACGACACGGGCGCCGACCTTCACGCCGGTCTCGCGGAGGCCGGGGTCCTCGAGGACCTTGGCCTGGAGCTCCTCAGGGGTGAGGAAGTAGACGGCGGTGGCCTGGATGCTCCCCGCCATGAGCCAGCCGGCGGTCCCGAGCACGATCACGCCGCCGATGAGGAACTTCGTCCGCGGATGCATGGCGGGAATATACGCCGCGGACCGCGCTCAAGGGCGCGTCTGGCGCACCACGACGGCCCCCGCCGCCCCACCGGCGACATCGGCGGCGAGGTCGCGCCAGGAGGGATGCCCGCCATGCTCGCGGTCCCAGAGCTCCTTCCCCGCCCCGACGGCGAACGTCACCACGCCCGCGCGCCTCGACGCCGCCCGATAGTCGAGCCCGGACGACCGGAGGACGGCGTGCATCCCGACCTGGATCACCGCCGATCCGACGAAGTGCTTGGCCTTGTCCGGACCGAACCATGGCTCCGGGGGTCGGTCCGGCGGCGCCCCGAAGGCGAGGCGCAGCAGGAGGATGGGAACGACGGGGTCCATCACGCGTCGCGGTCGCGGGCCCAGGCCACGGTCGCGCGCACGGCGCGCCGCCACCCGCCGAGCCCGAGCCGGGCCGGATTGCCGGCGGGCGCGGGCGCGAAGCGCGCGTACTCGCGGGCGGCGAGGAAGGCGCCCGCGTCGGGCCAGACGCCGGCGGCGATCCCCGCGAGCCCGGCGGCGCCGAGCGCGGTGGTCTCGATCTCCGACGGCCGCTCGACGGGGACGCCGAGGACGTCCGCCTGGAACTGCATCAGCCAATCGTTCCCCGTCGCGCCGCCGTCGACCCGGAGGACATCGAGCGGGGCGCCGCTGACGCCGCGCATCGTGTCGAGCACGTCGGCGGTGCCGAAGGCCATCGCCTCGAGGGCGGCCCGCACCAGGTGCTCGCGCCGCGTGCCACGGGTGAGCCCGACGATCGTGCCCCGGGCCTCCGGCTCCCACGCCGGGGCGCCGAGGCCGGTGAGCGCGGGGACGAAGTAGACACCGTCGGTCGAGTCCACTCCGCGCGCCATCGCCTCGCTCTCGCCCGCTGTCGCGAGGAGACCAAGGCCGTCCCGGAGCCATTGCACGGCGGCCCCCGCGACGAAGATCGCCGATTCGAGGGCGTACGCAGGGCGTCCCTCGGCGTCACAGCCGAGGGTGGTGAGGATCCCGCGGCCGCCGACGGGGCGTGTCGCCCCCGTGTTCAGGAGCAGGAACGCGCCGGTGCCGTAGGTGTTCTTCCCCTCCCCCGCGCGCCAGCACCCTTGGCCGAAGAGCGCGGCCTGCTGGTCGCCGGCGACACCGAGGATCGGGAGCGCGGTCCCGAGGTGGTCCGCCGTGGCGATGCCGAAGTCGCCCGCGGAGGGGCGCACGTCGGGGAGGATCGCCCGCGGGACGCCGAAGAGCTCGAGGAGGGGCTGGCTCCACTCGCGCGCGTCGATGTCGTAGAGCATCGTGCGCGAGGCGTTCGTCGGGTCGGTCGCATGGACCGCGCCGCCGGTCAGCCGCCAGATCAGCCAGGTGTCGATGGTCCCGGCGCGGAGCCGTGCGACGTCGAGCCCGCGCGGGGCGACGACCTCGCGGAGGATCCACTCGAGCTTGGTCGCCGAGAAGTACGGGTCGGGGACGAGTCCCGTGAGCTGCTCGATGCGCGGGGCCCAGCCCTCGGCGCGGAGGGTGGCGCAGCGTGCGGCGGTCCGGCGGTCCTGCCAGACGATGGCGGGGGCGACGGGTTGGCCCGTCTCAGCGTCCCAGACGACGAGGGTCTCGCGCTGGTTCGTGATCCCGATCGCGTCCGGCGTGACGCCCGCCCTCGCCACCGCCTCGCGCGCGGCCGCGAGGGTGGTGGTCCAGATCTCCATCGGGTCGTGCTCGACCCAGCCCGGCGCCGGGAAGTGCTGCGCGAACTCGTACTGTCCGCGCCCGAGGATGCGGCCGTCGACGCCCACGACGAGCGCGCGGGAGCTCGTCGTGCCCTGGTCGAGGGCGAGGATGCAGCGGGGTCTGGTCATGGGGTGAACGTATAGATTGCATCGTCCACCGCCAGACGCCCGGAGCCGGTCATGTCCGCCCCCTTCGCCTTCCTCCTCCTCGACGTCGCGGACCGCGTCGCGACGGTCACGATCCACCGTCCCGACAAGCTGAACGCGCTGAACGCGCAGGTGATCGACGAGCTCGACCGGATGTTCGCCGAGCTCGCGGCGCGTGCGGACGTCGGGGCGATCGTGCTGACCGGGTCGGGACGCGCCTTCGTGGCCGGCGCCGACATCGCCGAGATCGCCGCGGCGGCGGAGTCGGTGGCGGGGCTGGCTGCGGTCTCCGCGCACGGGTCGGCGGTCTTCACGCGCATCGAGCGGCTCGCGAAGCCGGTCATCGCCGCCGTGAACGGCTTCGCCCTCGGCGGCGGCTGCGAGCTCGCGCTGGCGTGCCACCTCCGCGTCGCGAGCACGCACGCGAAGTTCGGCCTCCCCGAGGTGAAGCTCGGGCTGATTCCGGGCTACGGCGGCACGCAGCGACTCCCGCGGCTCATCGGGCAGGGGCGCGCGCTACAGCTGATCCTGACGGGGGAGGCGATCGACGCGGAGACGGCGCACCGGATCGGCCTGGCGATCGAGGTGGTAGCCGGGGACATGCTCCTCGACGCGGCGGGCTCGCTGGGGAAGATGATGGTC
>CAZGIE010000208.1:0-410 GCA_964526485.1 uncultured Gemmatimonas sp.
TTCGACGAGGCCCTCGCCACGGGCGGTTCCGGGGACGCGGCCGGTGCGCACCTCGCGGAACCGCGCGAGGAGCTTTGGAAGAGCGGTGGGCTCCGCACTCGGGAGATTGTGCCCGGTGAACACCCGTGTCAGCGTGGGGGCGAGCGCGGCGAGTCGGACGAGGCTCGCCTCGTAGGCATCGAGGTCGGTGCCGGGGAAGTAGAGCCAGACGGGCCCCGGATAGAACGTATCGCCCGTCCAGAGGTGGCCGCGCGCGCGGTCGAGGAGCGCGATGGCGTCCGGGGTATGCCCGGGAACGGCGAGGACTTCGACGGTGCGCCCGCCGAGGTCGAAGGTGGTGCCGTCGCGGAGCGCGCCGGCGGCACGAAAGGGGCGGATGGCGTAGGTCGCGGTGTCGAACCGCGCGGCGA
>CAZGIE010000208.1:420-2735 GCA_964526485.1 uncultured Gemmatimonas sp.
AATTGGCCGGTGCCGTATTGCGTGCGAATATGCGCCGGTTCGCGAGCCAGATCGAAAGCTTCGGTAGCCGCGAATTGCATTCGGAACGCGGTCTCCATCGCGCGGACATCGGGGAACTCCGCGTTCCCGCCGATGTGGTCGTAGTGCGAGTGGGAGTTCACGACCGTGACCGGGAGTCGCGTCAGCTCGCCGACCACCGCGGCGATGCGGCCCATCCCCATCCCGGTGTCGAAGAGCAGGGCGCGGGAGCGGCCGACGATCAACCAGGAGATGACCTCTTGGAAGTTGTCGGGTTCGTAGAGGGCGAAGGTCCCCTCATCGAGCCGGTAGACGTGGAACCACGGGTCGCGCACGCGGATCCGTTCCAACGCTTCATAGCCGGCACGTGCGGGCTGGTCGCACCAGGCGTCGGGTTGAGCGGCGAGTGGGAGGCTCATCGTCAGGGCGACGGCGAGGCCGCCGAGTTGCATCAGGAGTCGGCGCATGTCGGGGAATGTCCCGTCGGTCGGGTCCCCGAGCAAGACGCGCGGGAGGTCGCCGCGCCTCAGTCCGGGAACGCGAGATACACCCACACCGGCTCGAACAGCGATCCCCCGCTCGGAGTCCGTGGTGTCGCGGCGTCCACGACCGTGGCGCCGTGAAACGACCCGGCGAGCAACGGCGCGGCCTGCGTCGTCAGCCGGTGCGACCCCTCGAAGGGGGCGCTCGCTCCGTCGACGTTCGTGATCGGACCGAACGGGCCGAGACCGAGGGCGAGCCAGTTCGCGCGCGCCTGTGACGCCGCGACGAGTTGATCCTGTTCGTGGATGAAGGCGTATTGCCGGCTCGCGGCGGTCACGTTCGGGCGACTGAGCCACGTCGCCGGGGCGTCGGCCACCTGGCGCCAATCCGCGGGCGACGAGAAGTACACCGCGCGGTCGAGCGCCACGAGCTTCGCAAGCACCCCGACGTGACCGCCGCCCTGCGAGTGTCCGGCGAGCGTCACCCGCGACCAATCGATCGTGCCGGCGACGAGGAACTGTCCCCATCCCTCGACCGGATGCTGTGTGTGGAGATAGGCGAGCAGCTTCTCCAGCCGATTCACGATGGCGTTCGCCGGGGAGACTTGGACGCGCACGCTCGTGTTCAGGCCGGTGATGACCTCTCGGCGTACATCCCAGAAGCAGTCCGGATCGACGTCGTCGGCACAGAGGGCGCCGACCGCGGTCGCA
Organism: uncultured Gemmatimonas sp.; assembly: GCA_964526485.1. Classification (GTDB taxonomy): domain Bacteria; phylum Gemmatimonadota; class Gemmatimonadetes; order Gemmatimonadales; family Gemmatimonadaceae; genus Pseudogemmatithrix. The sequence goes on from CAZGIE010000208.1 coordinate 1,632, forward strand.
TTGGGATAGGTGAGCCCCACCGCGTGGTACCCGCGGGCCGCCGCGGTCCCCAAGATGCGTTGCTGATTCGACGGAACGCCCCCGGTGCCCGGCAGGAAGACGAAGAGCTTCCCGCGCGCGCTGACGGTCGGGCTCGGGTTGACGGCGATGTGTACTTCGTTCGCGACATCGATGCCGGCATCGGTCGCGGATGGGAAGATCTGTCGGACGACGGATGGCGGAGGAGCCGGTGGGTCGGCCGGGCCCGATGTGCCGCCGCCACAGGCGAGCAGCGCCATTCCCACAACACAGGTCTCCAGCGCACGCCGCATCGCCACCTCCATCGTCGATCTCGAATCCGTCTTGTTCCCCGTTGGACGCGGGGTCTCACATGACGTTAAGCCGTGGGGCGCGGTACGTTACGCTCACCCCTGCCCAGCGAGCCTCCATGCCCGTCCAGTCCCTCGCGCTCCTGCTCGTCCTCATCGGTGGCGCCCTGCTCTCCATTCAGGCGCCGCTGAACACCACCCTCGGTCGCGCGGTCGGCTCCCCGGTGACTGCGGCCCTCGCCTCGTTCCTCGTCGGCGCGCCCCCGCTCGGTGGGCCCGCGACTCTCCTGCGGGTGACCCCCAACATGGTCGCCGTGCGCGCGCTCCCCTGGTGGGCGTGGATGGGCGGCTTCTGTGGGGCCTTCTTCGTCGCCTCGGCCGCCTACGCCGCCCCGCGCATCGGGGTGGCCACGATGCTGACCCTCGGCGTGGCGAGCCAACTCGTCGCGGCGATCGCGATCGACCACTTGGGGGCGTTGGGGGTGGCACAGCGCGCGGTGAGCACCGGCCGCGTGGTCGGGGTGCTACTGGTGATCGCCGGCGCGGTGCTGGTCCGACGGGGCTGACCGCCGCGTTCCGACTACCCTACGACGCCGCTACGGCTCCGCCGTCGGCCGTGCCGCCTGTATCTGCATCGCGAGCCGGACGAAGTCCCGACGGCCCTGCAGGCCAAAGCGCAGCTTCAGGCGATGCTTGTATGTCTCGACCGTCTTCGTCGAGATGCCCAGGTGCTCGGCGATGTCGCGGTTCCCGAAGCCCTTCGCGATGAGCTCCAGCACCTCGGCCTCGCGTCCGC
>CAZGIE010000209.1:0-1148 GCA_964526485.1 uncultured Gemmatimonas sp.
TGCTGGCGCGCACCGCCGGGTTCCTGGGGCGCGTCGAGCGCTTCTCGCTGTCCGATGCCACCGCGACGGCGTGGTATGACGCCGCGGCGGCGCGCCTGATGCTCGATGGGGCGCCGCTGCTCGACCGCGATGCGCTCCCGCTGCTCGGCGCGCACAACGTGGCGAACGCGCTCTGCGCCGCCCTCGCGGTCTGGGCGGCGGACGCCGCGCACCGGACGCCGGCCGCGCGTGCCGCGCTCGCCGAAGGGCTCCGCACCTTTCACGCGGTCCCGCACCGGCTCGAGCCGGTGGTCGAGCGCGACGGCGTGCTCTGGGTGAACGACTCGAAGGCGACGAACGTCCAGGCGGCGCGCGCCGCGCTCGAGGGGATGACGCGCCCGGTGGTCCTCCTCCTCGGCGGGCGTCACAAGGGGGAGCCCTACACCGCGCTCGGCGAGGCGCTGCGGACCCGCGTCCGCCAAGTGATCGCCTACGGCGAGGCCGAGCCGACGATCGTCGCGGACCTCGCGGGGATCGTGCCGGTCGAGGCCGCGGGGCGGGACTTCACGCAGGTGGTGGCGCGCGCGCGTGCGCTCGCGCACCCCGGGGACGTGGTCCTCCTCGCACCGGCCTGCTCGAGCTACGACATGTTCACCGATTATCAGGAGCGGGGCGCGACGTTCGCGCGGCTCGCCCGCGGCGCATGAGCCAGGCCGTCGCGCGCGACCGGCATCGGTGGCGGATGTCGCTCGAGGCCCGCGTCCTCGTCGTGGCGACCGCAGCGCTCCTCGCGCTCGGCCTCGCGACGCTCTACTCGGCGAGCGCGTACGTGGCGATGAACGCGGGGCGGCCGTCGTGGCACTTCCTCGCCCGCCAGCTGTCCGGCGTCGCGGCGGGGCTCTGCTTCTTTGCGTTCGGCGCCAAGTTCGACGCGGAGAAGTGGCGCCGCCTCGCGTGGCCGCTGATGGGGGGCGTCATCGGCGGACTCCTCCTCACCGTGCTCCCCTTCACAAAGGGGATCGCCCCGCCGATCAACGGCTCCCGGCGCTTCCTGCTCGGGGGATCGCTCCAGCCCTCGGAGTTCGCGAAGCTCGCGCTCGTCTGCTGGACCGCGATGCTCATCGTGACGAAGGGCGGGGACGCGGAGTCGACGAAGATCGCGAACCAGG
>CAZGIE010000209.1:1158-2697 GCA_964526485.1 uncultured Gemmatimonas sp.
CCTTCGGTGTCATCTTCGGCGTGCTCTTCGGCCTCGTCGCCCTCGAGCCCGACATGTCGGTCGGGCTCTTCTATGCGATCGTGATGGGCGCGATGCTCTTCGTGGCCGGGGCGCGGATCGGGCATTTCGTGTTCCTCGGGGCGCTCGGGCTCCCGGTGCTCTGGATGTTCATCGGGCGCTTCGAGTACATCGTGCGGCGCCTGCAGGGCTTCGCCGGCGGATCGGACCCGGCGCAGGCCGTGAATCATCAGCTGCAGCAGTCGCTGATCGCGGTCGGCTCCGGCGGCCTCTTCGGCGTCGGGTTCGGGCAGGGGCGCCAGCAGTTCGGCTTCCTCCCGCTCCCGTACAACGACTTCATCGGCAGCAACATCGGCGAGGAGTGGGGGTTCGTCGGGATGACGCTGCTCATCCTCCTGTATGCGCTCTGGACCTGGCTCGGCTTCCGGATCGCCCGGCAGGCGCGGACCCCGTTCCTCGAGCTCGTCGCCGTCGGCCTCACCATCACGATGGCCGTGACCGCGTATCTGCACATCGGCGTCGTGATCGGCCTCCTGCCCACGACGGGGCTGACGCTGCCGTTCGTCTCCTACGGCCGCTCGAACATCGTCCTCTCGATGCTGCTCACCGGGATCCTCGTGAACATCGGCAGCACGCGCGAGCGGGTGGTGGGCGCGCACGCGACCGACCCCACCCGCGGCGACCGATGAACGTCTGGTTCGCGGGCGGGGGGACGGGCGGGCATCTGTATCCGGGGCTCGCCATCGCGCGCGCGCTCGCGGCGCACCGGTCGGACGTCGTCCCCTTCTTCGTCGGGGCGCGCCGCGGTATCGAGCGCGAGGTGCTGCCCGCGGAGGGGATCGCCCACGCACTCCTCGACCTGCATCCCCTCTACCGCCCGCAGGTGTGGCGCAACTGGCGGACGCTCCGCGGCGCGCTGTCGGGTTGGCGGGCGCTCTCGCGCCTCGCGCGCGAACGTCCGCCGGCGCTGGTCGTCGGCACCGGCGGCTACGCCGCCGGGCTCACGGTCGCGTGGGCCTGGGCGCACGGCGTTCCGGTGGCACAGCACGTCGGCGATGCCATCCCGGGGATCACGGCGCGGTGGACGGCGCGGCTCGCCGCGGCGTCATACCTCGGCTATCCCGAGGCCGCGGCGCGCTTACCGCACGGTGCGACGCGCGCGCACGACACGGGGAATCCGATCCAGCCGCCACCCGCGTCGCCCCCGGCGGCCGACGCGGCACGCGCGCGCTGGGGGTTTCCGGCCGACGCCACGGTCCTGCTCGTCTTCGGCGGCTCGCAGGGCGCGCGGGCGATCAACCAGGCCGTCGGCGAGTGGGTCGCCGCGGGGCTGCCCGACGGGCTCTGTGTGCTCTGGGCGACCGGCCGTGGCCAGCATGCGGCCTACGCCGCGTTGGAGCGTCCGACGGTGCGCGTCGTCCCGTACCTCTCGCCGATCGCCGACGCCTATGCGGCCGCCGATCTCGCGCTCGTGCGCGGCGGGATGATGGGGACGAGTGAACTCTGTGCGTGGGGGATCCC
>CAZGIE010000210.1:0-271 GCA_964526485.1 uncultured Gemmatimonas sp.
TATCCGATCAAGAATTCGCGGCACCACTTCGCTGCTACCCACTTCAGGGCAGGAGCTCCGGTGCACCTTGTGCAGCATCAGCTCGGGCACTCGACCGCAAACCTCACACTGAATACGTACGGCAGATACGTCCCCTCACGAGAGGACCATGAGCGGGTGCAACGGCAGCTCGAGGTCGTCGAGCACGCCCGCCTTAGTGCCATGGGTGGTGCCAGATGAATGAGAGGGACTCGACGACAAAAAGAAAAGTCCCCGTAACCCATTGGGCCAC
>CAZGIE010000210.1:281-2659 GCA_964526485.1 uncultured Gemmatimonas sp.
CGGTACCGGACGCCAGAGGGCGCGGCTGGCGGCGTGAGCCGGGCACGGTTCCCAAGGAGGGCCCCGCCGAAACGACGCGCGGTCCCCGCGCCGGAGCGCGGGGACCGCGGAGAATAGCTGGGGCGGGACTCGAACCCGCGACCCCGGCATTATGAGTGCCGTGCTCTAACCAGCTGAGCTACCCAGCCACATCACTCAGACAAACCACGAGGCGGCCGGTTCGGGAGAACCGACCGCCTCAGGCATAGCGGGGGCGGGATTTGAACCCGCGACCTTCGGGTTATGAGCCCGACGAGCTACCAGGCTGCTCCACCCCGCGGTAGTGAAGGAAGTGTAGCGACGCGCACCGCCGGATTCAAGCGGTAGGCGCCGTTCGCCTCGTCTCAGGCGGCGGGGAGGGCCAGGGTGACCACCGCCCGATCCCGCCCCGCCCGCTTGGCCTCGTACAGCGCCGCGTCGGCCGCGGCCAGGAGCGCCTCCGCCGACCGATCGGCCGTGCAGGTCACGGCCGCGGCCCCGACGCTCAGCGTCGCCGACGTGCCGACCTTGGACGCCGGCCCGCCATCAGCGCGCGCGTCCCGTCACGGCCGTATCCACGAACCGGTAGAGGATCTCGCGGTCGCCGCGCACCATCCCGAACTCCTCCCGCGCGATCCGCTCCTGCGTCTGCGGGTCGGACTCCACCTGCGTCCGCCGCGCCTGCAGCCCGCGCACGACCCGCTCGAGCGAATCGATCGCCGCCCGCTCACGCGCGATCGCCCGACGCTGGCGGAGGAGGTCCGTCGTCCCATACTCCCCCCCCTGCACCGCCCACCAGATCGCGAAGCACGCGGCCGAGGCCACGAGCACTCGTTGTACGATCTCGGGGGTGCGCAGCGCCCCGCCGGCCCGTCGGGGCCGGCGGGGCGCTGGATCGCCCGCCGCGGCGTTCGCGCGGCCGCGGGCCACTGGCGTCAGCCCCCGATCCCGAAGATCGCGCCGCCCGGGAACTCCGCATGACCGCCCAGCTCCGCCTCGATCCGCAGCAGCTGGTTGTACTTCGCCACCCGATCGGTACGGCTCGCCGAACCCGTCTTGATCTGCCCGGCGTTCGTCGCCACCGCGAGGTCGGCGATGAAGGTGTCCTCGGTCTCGCCGGAGCGATGCGAGATGATCGAGCGGTACCCGTTCCGCCCCGCCATCTCGATGGTCTCGAGCGTCTCCGTCAGCGTCCCGATCTGGTTCACCTTGATGAGGATCGCGTTCGCCACGTCCTCGTCGATGCCGCGCGCGAGGAACTCGGTGTTCGTCACGAAGAGATCGTCGCCGACGAGCTGCACCCGGTCGCCGATCGCATCGGTCATGTGACTCCACCCCGCCCAATCCCCCTCGGCGAGGCCATCCTCGATCGAGACGATCGGGTACTTCTGGCACCACTTCGCGTACATCTCCACCATCTGCTCGGCGGTCTTCACGCCGCCGCCGCTCTTCTTGAAGGTGTACTTCCCCTTCGCGTAGAGCTCGCTCGCGGCACAATCGAGGGCGAGGGCGATCTCCGTCCCCGGCTCATAGCCCGCCGCCTCGATCGCCTCGATCACCACGTCGAGCGCGGCCTGGTCGCTCGCGAGGTCGGGCGCGAACCCACCCTCGTCGCCCACGCCGGTCGAGAGCTTCCGCTTCACGAGGACCTTCTTGAGGCTGTGGAAGACCTCGGTCCCCATCCGGAGCGCCTCCGAGAAGCTCTCGGCGCCCACGGGGACGATCATGTACTCCTGGAAGTCGACGGTGTTCGTCGCGTGCGCGCCACCGTTGAGGATGTTCATCAGCGGCACCGGAAGGGTGCGCGCCATCGGCCCGCCGAGATACTTGTGCAGCGGGAGGTCGACACTCGCGGCCGCGGCGCGCGCGGCCGCCATCGAGACGGCGAGCATCGCGTTGGCGCCGAGCTTCGCCTTGGTCTTCGTGCCGTCGAGCGCGAGGAGGGCGCGGTCGATGGTCAGCTGGTCGGTGACATCGAGCCCGACGAGCTCCGGCTCGATGAGCTTCGTGACGTTCTGGACCGCCTTGCGGACGCCCTTGCCGAGGTAGCGCTTGGCATCGCCGTCGCGAAGCTCGTTCGCCTCGTGCTCGCCCGTGGAGGCGCCGCTCGGCACCGCGGCGCGGCCGTAGGTGCCGTCCTCGAGGATGACGTCGGCCTCGACGGTGGGATTGCCACGGGAGTCGAGGATCTCACGGGCCTGGATGGCGAGGATGATGGACATGAGCGCGGGAGGCTGAAGGCTGGAAGCTGGAAGCTGAACCTGATGTCGAAAGATACTCAGCGCCGACCGGCCGGCGGGGAGACGACGCCATACAGCTCGAGGGCGCAGACGGCCATCGCCTCGTAGGCGCGCGTCGCC
>CAZGIE010000211.1:0-2554 GCA_964526485.1 uncultured Gemmatimonas sp.
TGGCGCAGGAGGGGACGAGGACCTCGTTCTGGAGGCGGGCGAAGCTGCCGTCGACGGCGACGGTGCCCGACGGCGTGTCGCCGCCGCCGCACGCGGCGAGTGTGAACCCGATGGTGGCCGCGAGGGCGGCGGCGCGGGGGACGCGGAGGGGGTGGGTCACGTGCGGCATAGGAGGGTGGGCGAGTGGGGGAGAGGGACGTCATGGTGCGGGACGTTCCGCCCCCCGGTCGTCGGGCCGCGGCCATTGCCAGCGCCGAGCCGATGACCGAAGATGCGGTGGGGGAAGGTTTCCAGCCAGCGTCCCATCCCATCTCACGCCCCGAGGCGTCGATGTCGCGTCCCGTTCGTCACTCGGCTCGACCGTCCGCGCGGATCCGCGGGATCGCGCTCGCGGTGGTGCTCATCGCCGGCGCCGGGCGCGTCGACGCCCAGACCGACCTCGAGCTCCAGCGCTTCATGGAGCGCGAGCGGCGCGCCCTCGAGGGGTTCGCCTCGCGCGAGGACAGCGCCTTCGCGTCGTTCCTCGATCGGGAGTGGAAGGCGTACGAGGGCTTCGCGGCTGGACGGCCGTACAGCGCGCCGAAGGTGACGACCCCGCCGCGCGCGCCCGCCGCGCTTCCGGCGGCGTCCCCGACACCCGCCCCGACACCCGCCCCGACACCCGCCCCGACGGCTCCCGCCGCCGCGACCATCGTTGCCCGACTCCCCGCGCTGCCGTCGCTCGCGCCGGCGCGCGCCACCCGGACGCCCGCGCCGGCTCCGCGCCTCCTCATCCCGGAGGGGCGTGTCCCCGACATCGCCGCCCCCGAGGTCCGGACCGCCGCGGTCCCGTTCTACGGCGGGCCCGTTCCCATCCGTTACCTGCGCTCGCCGGTCCCGACCCTCGCACGGCCGGTCGACGGAAAAGCGATCGCGGCGTTCTATCGCACCCTCGCCGCCGCGGACTGGGGCCTCCTCGCTGAGGAGCTGCGCACACAGTCCGAGACATTGGCGCTCGACGACTACGCCTACGCGCAGTTCGTCCTCCGCCTCGGTCGGGTCCTCGCGGGCGATGAGGATCGTGCGCGGCTCCTCACCTGGTACCTCCTGCTGAAGTCGGAGGTCGATGCGCGCGTCGGCTATGCCGCCGCGGGGAGTCCGCTCGCCCCGGGCACCATCGTCCTCCTCGTACCGAGCACGGTCGCCATCTACGGCACGTCGTACTTCACGCTCGGCGGCGGTCGTTTCTACGCGGTCTCCCTCGATGCGGCACCCCCGTCGGCGCCGGGGTCCATCGTCACGTACGACGGCGAGACCCCCGGGCGTCCGCGCGCCGCCGATCTGCGGATCACGCGCACACCGGCCATTCCCGCGGCGCTCGAGCGGCGCACCCTCACCTGGCGGGACGGGGCGGCCACGCGCACGATCACCGTCACGGCGGACCGGAACGCCGTCCGCTACCTCGAGTGGTTCCCGCAGGTGGAGTGGGATGTCTGGTTCGGCATCCGGATGTCCGACGCCGCACGTCGCTCCCTCGTCGAGGGGCTGCGGCCTCTCGTCGCGGGGAAGCCCGAGCGCGAGGCGGTGAACACGCTGCTCCGGTTCGTGCAGCTCGCCTTCCCGTACCAGACCGACGACGCGCAGTTCGGGCGCGAGAAGCCGATGAGCGTCGACGAGACGCTGCTCTACCCGGCCTCCGACTGCGAGGACCGGTCGATCCTCTTCGCCGCGCTGGTCCGCGAACTCCTCGGTCTCGAGGTCGTCGGCCTCCTGTACCCGGGGCACATGGCGACGGCGGTGAAGTTCAACGCGCCGGGCGCCGGCGACGTCGTGCAGGTTGGAGGCGTCACCTGGACCGTCGCGGACCCGACCTACCTCGGGGCCGACGCCGGCCAGGCGATGCCCCAGTTCAAGACCGTGACCCCCACCCTGATCCGGATCCGTCCGTGACCCGAGCCCTCCCGCCACGCCCCCGCCGCCGCGCGCCTCGCATCTCCCTTGGTCGCCCGACCCACGCGCTCGCGCTCCTGACGGGGCTGCTCGTGGCGGCGGCGGGCCGCGCGGCGGCGCAGTCGCCGTTCGATGGACTCCGGTTCCGCGAGATCGGGCCCGCGGTGATGGGCGGGCGCATCCACGACGTGGAGGTGGACCCGCGCGACTTCGCCACGATCTACGTCGCGGCGGCGGGGGGCGGCGTCTGGAAGACGACGAACCATGGCACCACCTGGGCGCCGATCTTCGACGCGACGGGGGAGAACTCCTTCGGCGACCTCGCCATCTCGCCCGTCGACTCGCGCGTGATCTGGGCCGGCACCGGGGAGCAGAACAACCGGCAATCCTCGACGTGGGGGGGCGGGGTGTATCGCTCCACCGACGCCGGGGCGACCTGGACCTTCCTCGGGCTCCGCGAGACGGCGAGCATCGCGCGCGTGGTCGCACACCCGACGGACGTCAACGTCGCCTACGTCGCAGCGGTGGGGAACCTCTGGCGGCCGACGGCCGAGCGCGGCGTGTATCGCACGCGCGACGCGGGACGCAGCTGGGAGCGGGTGCTCTTCGTCGACACGCTGACGGG
>CAZGIE010000212.1:0-2440 GCA_964526485.1 uncultured Gemmatimonas sp.
TCGCACTATCGACCCCCATCGCCCGCGGCGCGCGGCGCTCCCAGGTGGCGTCGGGAACGTAGGGCGCCGCCACGGGCCGCGCGCGCCCGAGCCCCGCCTGCGCGCTCGCGACCGACGGCCACGCGGCGCCGGCGATTCCTGCGACGAGCACGAGCCCAGCGGCCGCTGTGAGCCGTGCGCGCTTGCGCTTGGTGCGATACGGCAGCGCCCAGAGGTAGAGGCCGGTCAGCCAGAGCCCGAAGAGGACGACCCCCGCGGGCAGAAAGATCCCGAGCTTCGCCGCGTCGCCGAAGAACGAGCCGTCGTGCAGCTGCTCGATCAGATCGGACCGCCGGTACGCCGTCTGCAGCACGGCGCCGTCGGCGAGCGCGAGCTGCGCCTCCCAGCGCGAGTGCGTGATCACCTTCATGATCCCCTTCCCGGGGCGCACGTCCACCCGCTCGATATCCTCCCACCCGCGCACCCCCGCCTCGGGCATCGCGCGCGCGGCCGCGAGGATGACGTCCCATCCGACCGTGGGGACCGAGACCGGAGTCCGCTGCTCCGCGGGCTGCACCCAGTTGACCTGCTTCTTCACCTGCAGCAGGAGCCCCGACCCGATGACACACAGGAGGGGGAGGAAGACGGCGGCGGATCCCCACCGATGCAGCCGGCGGGAGAGGATGGAGAGGCGCATGGGTCGGTGGGACTGGGGGACGTTGCGCGAACGCCCGGAAGATGGTCGCTTTCCCCCCGAGCCCGGAATGCCTGCCGGCCTCGTCCGTCCGCCCCCCTTCGGAGGAACCGCCGTGATGTCCCTGTGGTCCCGTCCCATCCGCTTCGCCCTCGTCGGCCTCGCCGCCCTCGCCCTCCCGGTGACGGCGTCGGCCCAGATGAGCGCCGCTGACTCCGCCCGTCTCGAGCGCCTGAAGGCCGAGGCGCTCGCCAAGGTCGATCCCAAGCTCGTGCAGGAGATCGTCGACCAGCTCTTCTCCTTCTCCGAGCTCGGGATGCAGGAGTTCGAGACGCAGCGCTACATCACGCGCCTCCTCCGGTCCAAGGGCTTCACGGTCGACTCCGGCTACGCCGGGATGCCGAGCGCCTGGATCGCCCGGTGGGTGAGCCCGGCCGGTCCCAAGCCCGAGATCTCCCTGGGCTCCGACGTCGACGGCATCCCGCAGGCGAGCAACCGCCCGGGCGTCGCATTCCGCGACCCGCAGGTGGAGGGCGCACCGGGCCACGGTGAGGGCCACAACTCCGGCCAGGCGGTGAACATCGCCGCCGCGCTCGCGGTCAAGGAGATCATGATCCGCGAGCGGATCCCCGGCACGATCGTCCTCTGGCCCGGCATCGCCGAGGAGCAGATGGCGGGGAAGGCCTTCCTCGTGCGTGCCGGGCTCTTCAAGAACACCGACGTCGCGCTCTTCACGCACGTCGGGAGCGACCTCGGCGTGCAGTGGGGCGCCTCCGGCTCGACGGCGCTCATCTCGGCGATCTTCAAGTTCCGCGGCACCAGCGCGCACGCCGCCGGCGCCCCGTGGCGCGGCCGCTCCGCGCTCGACGCCGCGATGCTGATGGGCACGGGCTGGGAGTACCAGCGCGAGCACAACGAGCTCCCCACCCGCTCGCACTACGTGATCCGCGACGGCGGCGACCAGCCGAACGTCGTGCCGAGCACCGCGAGCATCTGGTTCTACTTCCGTGAGCGCGACTACGAGCGCACCAAGGCGCTCTTCGAGCGCGGGCGGCAGATCGCGCAGGGCGCCGCGCTGATGGCGAACGTCGCGCTCGACACGGTGATGATGGTCGGCTCCGGCTGGAGCGCGCACTTCAACAAGACCATCGCCGAGGTCACGCACGCCAACATCCGGCGCGTCGGGATGCCGCAGTGGGATTCCGCCGACGTCGCGATGGCCCGCGCGCTCCAGCGGGAGCTCGGCGTCCGCGAGGGGGGGCTCGGCACCGAGACCGCGCTCAACGTCGGCCTCCCGGTGCCGCCGAGCCAGCAGATGGGCGGCGGCTCCGACGACATCGGCGACGTCTCGTGGAACGTCCCGACCGTCACGCTGCGCTTCCCCTCGAACATCCCCGGCCCGCCGGGCCACAACTGGGCGAACGCCATCGTGATGGCGACCCCAATCGCCCATAAGGGCGCGTACGCCGGCGCGAAGGTGCAGGCCCTGACGATGCTCGACATCCTCCTCCGCAAGGAGGTCGTCGACTCGGCCTGGGCCTACTTCCGCGACGTGCAGACGAAGGAGATCAAGTACACCCCCTTCATCGCGCCGACCGACCAGCCGCCGATCTGGATGAACCAGGAGATCATGGCGAAGTACAAGCCGCTCCTGCAGCCGTACTACTACGATCCGAAGAAGTTCAAGACGTATCTCGAGCAGCTCGGGATCGCGTATCCGACGACGCGCGAGATGCTCCGGCCCCGGATGGACGGGCAGCCGCAGCC
>CAZGIE010000213.1:0-2175 GCA_964526485.1 uncultured Gemmatimonas sp.
GTCTTGCTTCCGACGGCCACCGACCCCAGACTGGGTCGGTGGCCGTCGGTCCGTTTGGGCTCAGTTAAGCGGAGTCACCGATTGCTCGCGCCGGCGGCTCCTGACCTCCCCCCGCACCTCCCCCGCGTGCTCGGCATCCGCTCCACCACCTGTCTCGTCGGCCTGCTCCTCGCCAGCTTGGCGGTGCCGGCTGAGGCGCAGCTCCTCCGCGGCACGGTGCGGTCGGCCACGACGGCGCGTGCGATCCCGGGGGCCGAGGTCAATCTGCGCGACACCGCTGGCGTCGTCGTCGCCAGCGCCCGGACCGATCGGGAGGGGTTCTGGCGCATCGAGCTCACCCAGCCGATCGGCCCTATCCGGCTGGAGGCGCGCATCGTGGGCTTCGGCCGCGTGGCCGCCGACGCCGCCCCGCTGAGCCCCATCGATACGGTCGAGGTCGAATTCCAGCTCACGGAGCTCGCCTCGCTCGACGAGGTGCGCGTGACGGGGATGGCGAGCCTCAACGACCAGCGGCTCGCCGATGCCGTGCGACGGGGCTGGCGCGTCTACTCCCCAGAGGTCGTCGCCTCGCATCGTGATCGGGCCGCTGATTTCCTGCAGCTGCTGCGCATCATCGGAACACCCAGCCTGTACGTGCCACGACGCTCCGAGGAGTGTGTCCGGAGCAGTCGGAACAATCGGTGCCTGGCGTATGTCGTTGATGGCCAGGTGATGGGGCAGACGATCTTCATCCCCCCGAACGACGTGCACTTCTTCGCGATTCTTCAGCCCTCGGAATCCCGCGCGACCTACGGGAACCGTGCTCCGGACGGCGCGATCGCGATCTTCACCCGGAGCTTCGGGGACCGGAGCGGCCCGCCGCCGCGGTAGCCCGCCGCGGTAGCCCGCCGCGGTAGCCCGCCGCCGTGCGAGCCCGTGGCCGGTGACGCCGAGCGGCGCGGTGCGCCGGCCAAAGTCGGATGCAACTCCTGCCGCGCACCGTCGTACTATTCAGCATGTCCCCCCGCCTCAGATCTCGCCGTCAGGCCCCCCATCGGGTCGGCGCGGCGCTGACCGCGCTGCTCGCCTTCCTGGCGCTTCCGCTGGCGGCGCAGCCGACCATCCCGGCGCCAAGGGGCCTCGTCTCGGACTTCGCGGGCGTCCTGCCGGCGGCCGACGTCGAGAAGATGACCCGGCTCGCCGAAGCGGTCCGGTCGGCGACGGGTGGAGAGATCGCCGTCGTCACCCTCCCCGACATCGGGGGGCGCGAGGCCTCGGAGATCGCCCTGCAGATCGGCCGCGACTGGGGCGTCGGGGCGAAGGCAAGCATCGGCGACCGCGCCCGGAACGCAGGCGTGGTCATCCTCCTGGTACCCAAGGAGACCGCGAGCGACGGGAGCGGGCAGATCCGCGTCGAGATCGGCCAGGGGGCCGAGGGGTTCCTGAACGACGCCCTGGCGGGTGATTTCGTGCGCGAGGCGACGCCCGAGCTACGCCAAGGGGCCTACGGGCCGGCGCTGACCCGGATCACGGCGCGGGTGGCCGAGCGCTTCGCGGGAGAGTTCGGTTTCGCGCTCGACTCCGCCTTGGTGCCGGCACGGGCGGTCCAGCGCCGCCAGGAGGGCGGCGGCGGGCGGTTCGTGCTCCTGATCGCCCTCGTCATCCTGATCTCCGTCCTGCAGTCGCGCGGCGGGCGGCGCGGCGGGATGGTCGTGGTTCCGTTCCCGATGGGGCGTGGCGGTGGCTGGGGCGGCGGCGGGTGGGGTGGGGGTGGCTTCGGTGGGGGCGGATTCGGCGGATTCGGTGGGGGCGGAGGATTCTCCGGCGGTGGCGCCGGTGGGAGGTTCTGAGATGGCGGCGATGACACTCGATGGCTTCACACAGGCGCTCCGCGACGCGCACGGCGACGCGCTGCGCGCGGTGGTCCTGTACGGATCCGCGGCGCGCGGGGAACACGTGGCGAAGCACTCCGACCACAACGTGCTCGTCCTGGTGCGCGCCCTTACGCCAGCCGCGCTCCGCGCCTCGGCGCGCGCCACCCGCGAATGGACCGCGCTCGGCAACCCGCCGCCGCTCATCCTGACGGAATCCGAGTGGCACACGAGTCGTGACGTCTTCGCCATCGAGGTCGCCGACATCCTGGCGCATCACCGCGAGCTCTGGGGAACACTTCCCCACGGGGTCGCGGTGGAAGCG
>CAZGIE010000213.1:2185-2438 GCA_964526485.1 uncultured Gemmatimonas sp.
CCAGCTCGAGGTCGAGGCGATGGGGAAGCTGTTGGCACTGCGGCAGGGGCTCCTCGCCGCGAACGGGGACGCCGAGCGGGAGATCGCGCTGCTCGCGGCGTCGCGGAGCGCGGTGCTCGTCCTCTTCCGGACGTTGCTGCGCGTCCACGGCGAGCCGGCGGCGGACTCGGCGGCGGAGGTGGTGCGCCGCGCCGCCCGTCACGCGGGGTTCGATCCGGCGCCGTTCCTGAAGGTCCTCTCGCATGTCGACGGC
>CAZGIE010000214.1:0-2369 GCA_964526485.1 uncultured Gemmatimonas sp.
GGGATTCGCTCCGCCGCGCGATGGCGCGCACCGGGAGCGCCATCGGGGTCGTCCCACACGAGGACTACACCGTCTACGCGCTCCGCACGACGCGTGCGCAGCTCGCGCCGGCGTGGCGTGTCTACGCCGACCGCCTGCTCCGTCCCACGCTCCGTGAGGCGGATGTCGCCTTTGTGCGCGACCAGCGCGTCGCGGGCCTCGCGCAGATCGCCGACGATCCCGACGCGTTCCTCGAATCCCTCGCCGACAGCGTCGCCTTCGCCGGCCATCCATATGGGCTCTCGCCGGTGGGGACGGCGGCGTCCGTGGGTCGCCTCACGCGCGACCAGCTCGTCGCCTTTCACCGCGAACGGATGGTGCGGTCGCGCCTCCTCCTCGTGGTCGTCGGCGATGTGGACCGCGCCACCCTCGAAGGCCTCGTCCGTCGGAGCTTCGCCACGCTCCCGGCGGGGGACTATCAGTGGACCCTCCCGGAGCCGACCGGCACCCTGAGCGGCTCGGGGCTTCACGTGGTCAGCCAGCGCCTCCCGACCAACTACATCCTCGGCTGGTGGTCGGGGCCTCCCGCCGCGTCGAGCGACCTCCCCGCCCTGCGAGTCGCCACCGCGATCCTCTCGGGTCGCCTCTTCGCCGAGGTCCGCTCGCGTCGCAACCTGACGTACGCGGTGGAGGCGCGGCTGCGCGACCGCGCGCTCGTCTCCGGTGGCCTCTATGTGACCACCACGCGTCCGGAGGAGACGCTACGCATCATGCGCGACGAGCTGCGGAACCTGCAGACCTACACGATCAAGACCGAGGCGCTCGCGCCGCTGATCCAGCAGTTCCTCACAGAGTACTTCCTCGACAACGAGACCTCGGGGGCCCAGGCCGACTTCCTGGCGCGCGCCGAGCTCTACCGCGGCGACTTCCGCGCCGGGGACCGCTTCATCGCCGAGTTGCAGGCGGTGACGGGGGAGGATGTGCGACGGGTGGCGCAGCAGTGGATGACGCGACTGCGGTTCACCTACATCGGGAACCCGCAGCAGGTGAATCGCTTCACGCTGCTGGGGTTCTGAGGTCTCAGCCGAGCCGAGGATCGGTGGACGAGTTATCGCCCCCGCTCAAGGCAGAGGCCACGGCTGAGCGCAGGCAGGGTTTCTCCAGGACCTGCACGATGCCGGCACCAGCAAGCGCGTCGGCCGGCAGCCGCGATGCGGTGCGCGTGAGGAGAGCGATGGAGGTGTCGGCCACCTGCGGGATCGTTCTGAGTTGCCGAATGACCTCCCAGCCGGTCTGTCCGGCGAGCTCCTCGTCGACGAAGATCCAATCGAACAGCTGCCCACTCGCCGCCGCGATGGCGTCTGGGCCGCTGTACACCTCCGTGGTCGCGACCCCTTCGGCGCGCAGGATCGCCGCGAGGGCCGCCGCCGCGCTGGGGTTGTCATCGACCACGAGGGCCCTGGCATAGGGAGACGGTAGGTCCGCGCGGTACCCGAATCCCTTGGGGAGGGCGAGGGTGACCGTGCCCCGGAACACCGATCCGCGGCCTTCCTCGCTCTCGGCCGTGAGCGTTCCCCCCATCGCCTCCACCAACCGTTGGGCAATGGTGAGTCCGAGTCCCGAGCCACCGAAGCGGCGCGGAATCGATGAGTCGCCTTGCGCAAACGCGTGGAAGAGCTGTCGACGGACCTCCTCGCCCATCCCGATGCCGGTGTCACGCACGGACAGCGCCAACGTGATGCTCGTGGTCGTCCACTCGGCGACGGTGATGGAGACGACGACCTCTCCGGCCGGGGTGAACTTCACCGCGTTCGCCGTGAGGTTCAGGAGGATCTGACCCACGCGGAGCGGATCCCCACGAAGTTGTGACGGGACGTCCGGCGCCACGTGGACGATGAGTTCGATTCCCTGCCGGCGTGCGAGCACCTCCGTGACATTCACGAGGTTGCCGAGCACGTCGTCGAGACGGAAGTCGATGATGTCGAGTTCCAGACCGCTCACTTCGAATCGCGAGTGGTCCAGCAGGTTGTTGATGAGGCCGACCAGATGGCTCGCGGCGGCCCGTGTCCGCTCGACGTAGTTGCGTTGTGTCTCGGTGAGATTCGTCGCGAGAGTCAGATGGGACATCCCGACGATGGCGTTCATCGGGGTCCGGATCTCATGACTCATCGCCGCGAGGAACTCTCCTTTCGCCGCGACCGCCGACTCGGCGCGGGCATTCGCCATCCGGAGGGATTCCACCATCGCCGTCCGTTCAGCGAACTGGGCTCGTAGCGACCGAGATGCCTGATCCATCTCTCGGCGGTGCATACCGAGCGTCACACCGAAGATCAAGGTGAAGGAGAACCAATTGACGATGCGCATCATATCGACGAACTGAGTCGGACCAA
>CAZGIE010000215.1:0-2365 GCA_964526485.1 uncultured Gemmatimonas sp.
CTCCGGCAGTTCGCCTCCACCTCGGCGACCACCGCGGGGGACGAGAAGGCCTTGTGCAGCGGGTAGACGGTCGGGCATCGGTCCGGCTCACCCGGGTCACTCTTCCGCGTCCGCTGCGGGTCGGTGACCGCGGGGCGCAGCTTGTCCCACACCGCCTCCGGCGACTCGAGCAGCCCGATCGTGTTGCCGAGCGACTTCGACATCTTCGCCTGCCCGTCGAGCCCCACGATGCGGCGCGTCGGCGTGAGCCGCGGCTGCGGCTCGGGGAAGAGCGGCGCCTCAGGCGCGAAGCGGGCGTTCCAGTTCCGCGCGATCACCCGCGAGAGCTCCAGATGCTGCACCTGGTCCTCGCCCACCGGGACGATGTCGGCGAGATAGAGGAGGATGTCGGCCGCCTGCAGGACGGGGTAGTTGAGGAGCCCCGCCATCACCTGCTCCTGCCGCCCCGCCTTGTCCTTGAACTGCACCTGCCGCTCGAGCTCGCCGAGCGGGGTCAGGGTATTGAAGATCCAGGCGAGCTCCGTGTGCTCCGGCACGTCCGACTGGACGAAGACCACCGCCTTCGCGGGGTCCAGGCCCGACGCGAGGAGCGAGACCGCCATCTCCCGGGTCCGGCGGCGCAGCTCCTCCGGCGCGTAGGCCACGGTGATCGCGTGGTAGTTTACGATGCAGAAGAAGGCGGGATGCTCGTGCTGCAGGGCCACCCAGTTCTTCACGGCGCCCAGATAGTTCCCGATGTGGAGCTCGCCGGAGGGCTGGATCCCGCTGAAGATGCGTGACATCACCCGAAGTTACGGAGCGTGGGATGGTCCATCAACCAGCGCCGGCGGCGCTCCTCGCCCTCGCCGTCCGCTCGGCGGAGGCCGGGGCGGCGGTCATCCGAGACGGGGCGGCCCGACGCGCCTCGATCGACTGGCAGGAGAAAGGCCCCACCGACTTCGTCTCCGAGGTCGACCTCGGCGCCGAAGCGGCGATCCTCACGGTCCTTCGCCCCGCCCTCCCGGGGCTGACCATCCTCGCCGAGGAGACGGCGTCCGGCACCCCGACGGCGGTCGCCGCGCAGGGGCTCACCGCCGTGATCGATCCCCTCGACGGCACGACGAACTTCCTCCACGGGGTCCCGGAGTACGCGGTGTCCGTCGCGCTCCTCCGGGACGGCGTCCCGGTCGTCGGCGTCGTCCTCGCCGTCCCGCGTGGCGAGTGCTTCACCGCGGTCCGCGGGGGCGGCGCGTGGCTGAACGGCGCGCCGATCGCCGTCTCGCGGATCGTCGACCCGCGCCGCGCCCTGATCGGGACGGGGTTCCCGTTCAAGGATCCCGCCGACATCCCACCCTACCAGGCGCAGATGAGCCGCGTGATGGCGGAGGTGTCAGGGGTGCGCCGCCCGGGCGCGGCGAGCCTCGACCTCGCGAGCGTGGCCTGCGGGCGCTTCGACGCCTTCTGGGAGAACCGCCTCAGCGCCTGGGACTTCGCCGCCGGGATGCTCCTCGTCACGGAGGCGGGAGGGGTCGTCTCGACCGTCGACGGAGGCCCGCTGATCCCGACAGGCGCGAGCTCCGTGGCCGCCGGGAATCCCACCATGCACGCGTGGCTCCTCGACCGGCTCTGAGCGCGGCCCACCCATGACCGGATCGACGCCCGCCGGTATCTTGGGGCGTCTCACCCTCTCACCCCGATCGCCGCATGTCCCTCGTCGAATGCGTCCCGAACTTCTCCGAAGGCCGTCGCCCGGAGGTCATCGCCGCCATCCGTGACGCCATCGCCGCGGTCGAGGGGGTGGTGATCCTCGACGTCTCGAGCGACGCCTCGCATAACCGCACCGTCGTGACCTTCGTCGCGCCCCTCGCGACCGCATCGGATGCGGCGTTCGCGGGCATCGCCAAGGCGGCGGCGCTGATCGACCTCACGACGCACACCGGCGAGCATCCGCGCATCGGCGCGACCGACGTCTGCCCCTTCATCCCGCTCGAGGGGGCGTCGATGGAGGACTGCATCGTCCTCGCGCGCACCACCGGCGAGCGCGTCGGACGCGAGCTCGGCATCCCCGTCTTCCTCTACGAGCGGGCCGCCACGCGCCCCGATCGCGTGAACCTCGCGGACATCCGGCGCGGCGAGTTCGAGCTCGCCCGCACGGAGCTCGGCACGCATCCGAACCGCGTTCCCGATTTCGGCCCGAACGCGATCCATGCCACCGCGGGCGCCACCGTCATCGGGGCGCGCCCCTTCCTCGTCGCCTTCAACGTCTACCTCGGTGACAAGGCCAACCTCCCCGTCGCGAAGGCGGTGGCCAAGGCGGTCCGCCGCTCCTCGGGCTGCCACATGCGCGTCAAGGTGCTCGCGCTCCAGCACCACGCCCACGCACCGG
>CAZGIE010000216.1:0-2359 GCA_964526485.1 uncultured Gemmatimonas sp.
CCAGGGCGGGATGGGTGGCCAAGCCGGGATGATGAACCGTCAGAACGAGATGCTCTTCAAGGACATCACCCTGACGGATGCGCAGAAGGCCAAGGTCGACTCGATCCAGGCCAAGGGGCGCGAGGAGATGATGGCGATGATGCAGGGCGGCGGTCAGGACCGGTCGGCGATGCGCGAGGTGATGATGCAGGTCCGCGCGAAGCAGATGGCCGACATCCGCGCCGTCCTCACCGCCGCGCAGCAGCCGGTGTTCGACAAGAACCTCGCCGAGATGCCGCAGGGCCCCGGCGGCGCTGGCCGCCGGCCGCCGCGCTGAATCACCGCGGATCGTCGCGTAGGATCGCGTAGCTGACGAGGTCCCGCGGAACGTCGTCCCGCCAGACGGCGCCGCGACGCCGCCCCTCCATCGAGAACCCCGCCTTGGCCAGCACCCGGCCCGAGGCGGGGTTCTCCACGAAGTGATGCGCCTCCACACGGTGCAGTCCCATCGCGTCGAACGCCCACGCCACGGCGAGCCGCACCACGGCGGTGGCGTGACCCCGGCCCCACGCCTCGCGCGCGAGCCAGTAGCCGATCTCCGCCGATTGATGCGCGGGACGGAACCGGAGCCCGATCACGCCGAACAGCGGCGCGTCCTGCTCGGCGAGCCCCCAGGTGGCACGCTTCCCCGCCCCCCACGCCTCCCGCTCAGCCGCGATGAACGCCGCGGCCGCCCCCTCAGGGTACGGCCACGGGATGGAGAGGGTGTTGCGCGCCACCTCGGCGTCCTGCAACGCCCCCTCGATCGCCGGCGCGTCCGTCGCCGCGAGCGCGCGCAGGACGAGTCCGCCGCCGCGG
Source organism: uncultured Gemmatimonas sp. (assembly GCA_964526485.1). GTDB lineage: Bacteria > Gemmatimonadota > Gemmatimonadetes > Gemmatimonadales > Gemmatimonadaceae > Pseudogemmatithrix. Next base: position 838 of record CAZGIE010000216.1, read on the forward strand.
AGCGTGGGGAGTGGGGCATCGAAGGGGACAGGCGCGGGTGCCATCGGCTCGAAAGATGCCGTCCTCGCTCGGGGGCGGGAGTGGCACCGGGGCCGCGCCGGGGACCGTAGATTCCCGGGATGGACGCCCCTCTCGACCTTCTGGCCGTCGGCCCGCACCGCGACGACGTCGAACTCCTCTGCGGCGGGACCATCGCGCGCCAGGTGGCACTCGGCCAACGGGTCGGGATCCTCGACCTCACCGCGGGAGAGATGGGGACCCGTGGCTCGGCGGCGCTCCGTGCCGAAGAGGCCGCTCGGGCGGCGCAGGTCCTCGGTGTGGCGGTGCGACGGAACCTCGAGCTCCCCGATGCGGCGATCGAGAACACGCCGGCGACACGCGAGCGGCTCGCGCGCGTGCTCCGTGAGCTTCGCCCGCAGGTGGTGATCGCCCCCGCCCCGCGCGGCCGGCATCCCGACCATCGCGTGGCGAGCGAACTGGTGCGCGACGCCTGCTTCCTCGCCGGCCTCGCGAAGCTCGACCCGTCGACGCCACCGCATCGGCCGCGGAAGGTCCTCTACGCGATCGCCTATCGCGAGGATGCGGTGAAGCCGACCTTCGTGGTCGATATCACGGAGACCTTCGAACAGAAGCTGGAGGCGATCCGCTGCTATGGCTCGCAGTTCGACGGCGCGACGCGGGCGGGGGAGGTGTACCCGAACGGCGAGCCACTCTACGACCTCGTGCGGCATCAGGCGGCGCACTACGGCGCGCTGATCCGCCGCCGATATGGGGAGCCCTTCCTGACGGACGAGACGATGCGGGTCGACGACCTCCGCACGCTCGACGTCTCGACCTTCTGACGGGTGATGTTCGACATCTCGGTCCCCTTCGCGCCGTCGACACCGCCGTGGCCGGGTGACACCCCCTGCAGCTGCGGCTGGGCCTGGTCACGGGCCGCGGGGGCGAGTGTGAACGTGGGACGGATCGAGACGAGCCCGCACGTGGGGACGCACGCCGATGCGCCGCTGCACGTCGCGGATGACGCGCCGGGCGCCGACGCGCTCCCGCTCGAACCGTTCATCGGTGCGGCGACGGTCGTCGACGTTCGCGGACGCACCGGCGTGCTCGGCCTCGACGCGTTGCGCGCGGCGGGGTGCCCCGAGGGCGTCGAGCGCCTCATCCTCCGCACCGATCGCACCGTCGCGACCGGCATCTTTCCCGACACCTGGCCGACACTCACCTCCGCGGCCGCCGAGGCGCTGGTGCGCGGCGGGCTGCGACTCCTCGCCGTCGACTGCCCGAGCGTCGATGATCGGGAGAGCACCACGCTCGAGGTCCATCACCGCCTCTTCGACGGCGGCGCCTACGTGCTCGAGAACCTCGATCTCCGCGCCGTCCCCGCCGGCCACTACCACCTGCACGCCGCCCCGCTGAAGACAGGAGCCTTCGACGCCGCGCCGGCCCGAGCCCTCCTCACCCCGCTCCCCTGAGGGGGAACGCTTCCGCCCTCGGCTGCGTAGCCCTCCGTCCGGCTCCCCCG
>CAZGIE010000217.1:0-1682 GCA_964526485.1 uncultured Gemmatimonas sp.
GCCTCATCCCCGACCTGGCCACCCTTCGAGACCGCTCGGTCAACGCCATTCGCCGCTCGGTGTACGGCTTCCTCGCCCTCGGATGGCGCGGGTCGAACCGTCACTGGCAGAACTATGAGCGCGCCTACATGATCCTCGCGGCGCTCTCGACGCCGCTGGTTCTCTCGGTGCACTCGGTGGTGTCGTTCGACTTCGCCACCTCGGTCGAGCCCGGCTGGCACACGACGATCTTCCCGCCCTACTTCGTCGCCGGCGCCATCTTCTCCGGCTTCGCGATGGTGTGGACGATCATCATCCCGATGCGCCGCTGGTTCGGCCTCCGGCACTATGTGACGCTGAACCACCTCGACGCCTCGGCGAAGATGGTGCTCTTCACCTCGCTCGCCGTCGGGCTCGCCTACCTGATCGAGTTCTTCATCGCGTGGTACGGCGGCGTCCAGTACGAGCAGGACTACTTCTGGAACCGCGTCTTCGGGCAGTGGTGGTGGGCCGCGTGGATCATGCTCACCTGCAACATGATCCTCCCGCTCTCGCTCTTCTCGCAGAAGCTCCGGCGCAACCCGACCTGGCTCTGGATCCTCTCGATCTTCATCAACATCGGGATGTGGTTCGAGCGCTTCGTGATCGTGGTGCCGTCGCTCTCGCGCGACGTCGAGCCGTGGCAGTGGTCGAGCTACGTCCCGACGTGGGTCGACTACGGTCTGCTGATCGGGTCGTTCGGTTGGTTCTTCATGTGGTTCCTCCTCTTCATCAAGCAGCTGCCGGTCATGGCGCTGGCGGAGATCAAGGAGATCATCCCGCCGAAGATGAAGCACACCCACGGGCACGGGGGGCACTGAGATGCGCGGGATGCTCGGAGTCTTTGCGGAACTCGACGCCACCGTCGCCGCGATCGAAGATCTGAAGAAGGGGAAGGTGGGGGACCTCACGGTCTTCTCGCCGACCCCGCGGCATGAGCTCGAGCACGCGGTGCACCCGCCGATGAGCGGGGTGCGGAAGTTCACGCTGATCGGCGCGCTGTCGGGCGTCACCTTCGGCTTCTGGGTCGCGATCTGGGGCTCGAACTACTGGCCGCTCGTGGTGGGCGGGAAGGCGATCTCGACCTGGCTGCCGTACGTGGTGTTCGGGTTCGAGGTGATGGTGATGGTCGGGGCCCTCTCGACCGTGTTCGGGATGTTCTACCTCGCGGGGATCCCGCGGCTGACGATGACCGTCGGCTACGATCCCCGCTTCAGCTACGGCAGCTATGGCATCTTCTGCGAATGCGCCCCGGAGCGGCAGGCCGAGGCCAAGGCCATCCTGGAGCGTCACGGGGCGGTGGAGGTGCGCGGTGAGCGCTGATCGCCTTCGTCGCGCGGCGCTCGTCGCCGCGCTCCCCCTCCTCCTCGGGGCCTGCACCCAGGAGGAGTGGCTGACCGACATGAAGCAGCAGCCGTCGATCGGGCCATGGCAGCTCGCCACGTTCGACACGGCGACGGCCGAGAAGACCCCGTCGCGCGGCAATCCGTCCGGATCGGTCCCCGTCACTGGCGTCGCGCTCACCTCGTGGCAGGTCTCGTACCAGCCGCTGCCGCAGGTGATCGATTCGATGTCGGGGCTCCAGAACCCGACGCCCGCCGACGCCCGGTCGCTCGAGAACGGGCAGAAGCTCTACCAGATCAATTGCGCCGTCTGCCACGGCG
>CAZGIE010000217.1:1692-2273 GCA_964526485.1 uncultured Gemmatimonas sp.
CCAGTCCCCCCAGCCGAGCTTCAGGATGCTCTCGCGCACCTGCTCGGGGGTCACGCGCACGTACGTCACCTCGCGGCCGAGCGCCGCACCGAGGAGCGTCGCGACGTCGGCGAAGGAGAGCGACCCGGGGCCGGTCAGCTCGTAGATGCCGCGGTCCCACTGCGGGTCGAGGAGCGTCGCCACGGCGACGTCGGCGATGGGAAGGGCGGTCTCGCGCAGCTCAACCCGGCGTATGCGTTCGCTCCGAGCCTCCTCACGGAGTCGGCGCGCGGGCGCACCGACGGTTACCTGTTCGGCATGCTACGGAACGGCCGCGGGTTGATGCCCTCGGCCAACCGTATCCCCGAAGCGATGCGCTGGGACGTGGTCAACTACGTCCGTGGCCTGCAGGGGCGCTTCCCGGTGGCGACGGGCCCGATCGGGTTCCCGGGCCAGACGGGGTCGGCGCTCCCGGGCCATTCGAACGTCGGTCCGACGGTCCCGGCCGCGTTCAAGAAGCCGAGCACGGCGGGGATGACGCCGAAGGCGGAGTCCCACGGTGAGTCGCACGAGGCCCCGGCGAAGGCCGAGGCCGGGCACAA
>CAZGIE010000218.1:0-2210 GCA_964526485.1 uncultured Gemmatimonas sp.
CAGACGCTCTACTCCGCCGGGCGCATCCCGGCGGCGCGCGCCGGCGCGGCGGCGGGGCGCACGGCGGCGGAGATCGCCTACGACGCCGCGAAGGCGCAGGCGGTGCTCGAGGTGGCGCAGGCGTACTTCGACGCCGTCGCGGCCGACCAGTTCGTCGCCATCGCGGAGAGCTCGCTCGTGCTGACCGACCGCGCGCTCGCGCAGGTGCGGCTGGCGCGCGAGGTGGGGACCGCCGCCGAATTCGACCTGATCCGCGCGCAGGTGGCGCGCGACAACCAGCGACCGCTGGTGATCCAGGCGGCGGGGGCGCGCACGGCGGCATACCTGCGGCTCAAGCAGCTCCTCGATCTTCCGCTGACCGGGCCGCTGACGCTCACGACGCCGATCCGCGACGAAGCGGCGGCGGCACCTGAGACGTCGCCGACGGCCCCCATCGTGCTCGCCGACGAACGTACGGTGCGGCCCGACACGACGGTGAGCGCGCGCGCGACGGTGCGGCAGGCGGAGGCGCAGGTCCGTGCGCAGGAAGGGGCGCTGCGGGCGGCGCGGCTCGCGCGACTCCCGGCGCTGCAGCTGAGCACCAACTACCAGCGCTTCGCCTATCCCCCCGAGGGGACGTTCCTCCCCTCGGCGCTCGACCTCTACTTCCCGAACTGGAACGTCACGCTCGGCCTCTCGATCCCGGTGCTGACGGGGGGGCGCCTGCGCGGCGAGCGCCTCGTCGCCGAGGCGAACCTCACCGAGGCACGCCAACGGCTGCAGCAGAGCCGCGAGGGGGCGTCGGTCGACGCGCTCCTGGCGATCAACCAGTACGAACAGGCGCAGGCGGCGTATGCCGCGAGCGTCGGCACCGACACGCAGGCGCAGCGCGCGTACGCGATCGCCGAGGTGCGGTTCCGCGAGGGGCTCTCGACGAGCCTCGAGCTGACCCAGGTGCGTGTGCAGTTGGAGCAGGCGCGCCTGCAACGGGTGACCGCGGCCCGCGACCTCGAGGTCGCGCGTCTCCGCCTCGCTCTTCTGAAGGACCTCCCCCTCCCGCTCGCCGGGGGCCGCTGACCATGACCCGCTCATCCATTCCTTCGAGGAAGTCGTCGATGTCCCGTCGTCACATCGTTCCGTCCACGTTCGTCGTCGTCCTGTCGCTCACGGCCTGCAAGCAGCCTGCCGCCGAGGCCACGGCCGCGGCCGCGCCCGTCACCGTCGAGATCGGTCCGGAGGGGATCGCCCTCGCCGAGACGTCGGTGCTCTCCTCGGGGCCGCTCCTCTCCGGCACGCTCGTCGCCGACCGCACGGCGCAGATCCGCGCCGAGGTCCCGGGGTCGGTGGTGCAGGTGTTGGTGGACGAGGGGACGCGTGTCACGAAGGGCGCCTCACTCGCGCAGATCGACGACCGCGCGATCACCGACGCCTTCCTCTCCGCGCGGTCCGCGCTGGCGGCGGCGCAGGCGGGTCGGGAGCTCGCGGCGCGGGAGCTGACGCGGGCCGAGCGGCTCGCGCAGGCCGGGGCGATCGCCGAGCGCGACCTCGAGAACGCGAAGCGCGGTGACCTGCTCGCGCGCACGGCGTTCGATGACGCGCAGGCGCGGTTCGCGGTGGCCAGCAAGCAGAAGGACGCCGCGGGCGTGCTCGCGCCGTACGCGGGCGTCATCAGCGAGCGGTTCGTGAACCCGGGTGACGTGGTCACGCCGGGCGCGCCGCTCTTCACGGTGGTGGATCCGGCGACGATGCGCCTCGAGGCGGCGGTGCCGGCGGAGCAACTGAGCCAAGTGCGCGTGGGCGCGACGGTGACCTTCACCGTCACCGGGTATCCAGGGCGCGCCTTCGAGGGGCGGATTAGCGCGGTGAACCCGTCGGCGGACCCGCAGACGCGGCAGGTGCGGCTCTTCGTGCGCATCCCGAACGCCGGGAACCGGCTCGTGGCCGGCCTCTTCGCGGAGGGGCGGGTCGCGGCGGATGCGCGCACCGCGCTCACGGTGCCGGCGGCGGCGGTGGATCAGCGCGGGCTGCGGCCCGCGGTGCTGCGCCTCACGGGCGGGAAGACCGAGAAGGTCGAGGTGACGCTCGGGGCGGTCGACGCCGCGACGGAGCGCGTGGAGATCACGGCGGGGCTCTCCGCCGGGGACACGGTGCTCGTGGGTGGGGCACTCGGCACGCCAGTGGGGACGCCGCTCGTCGTGAAGCCGGCGCCCGCCCCCGCCGCGCCCGCCGAT
>CAZGIE010000219.1:0-2186 GCA_964526485.1 uncultured Gemmatimonas sp.
TCAACGTCGGGGCCGCGACCGAGAGCGAGATGAAGGAGAAGAAGGCCCGCGTCGAGGACGCGCTCCACGCGACCCGCGCGGCCGTCGAGGAGGGCATCGTCCCGGGCGGTGGCGTCGCGCTCATCCGCGCGCAGAGCGCCCTCAAGGGGATGAAGCTCGACGGCGACGAGCAGATCGGCGTCGACATCATCAAGCGCGCCGTCGAGGAGCCGATCCGCATGATCGTCGCCAACGCCGGTGGTGAGGGCTCCATCGTGGTCGAGAAGGTGCGCGCCGCGAAGGACAAGAACTTCGGCTACAACGCGTTCTCGGATGAGTACGAGGACCTCGTGGCCCGCGGCGTCATCGACCCGACGAAGGTGACCCGCACGGCGCTGCAGAACGCCGCGTCGATCGCCTCGCTCCTCCTCACCACGGAAGCCGTCATCGTGGAGAAGAAGGAGAAGGAGGCGCCCGCCCCGGCCGCGCCGGGCGGTGGCATGGGCGGGATGTACTGAGCCCAGGTCGCTGAAGGACGAAGCGCCCCGGTCGCTGACGCGACCGGGGCGCTTCGTCTGTGCCGGCGAGGCGGCGGGAGCGCGACGGTGCGCCGCGGGCGATCCGCCGGGTGCGGTCGCGTCCGCCCGGCGACCTCAGTTGCGGGGGAGCAGCTCCGCCGCGCGCTCGGCGCTGTCCACCTGCTCGACCACGCGCTCGATCAATCCCGAGCCGATGTCGTAGACCCAGCCATGCAGCATCGGGCGCTTCCCACGCGTCCAGAAGTCCCGGATGATCGGCATCCGGCTCAGCACGCCGACCTGCTGCATCACGTTGAGGCGCGAAAGGAGGTGGAGGCGCGACTCCTCCGTGGCGCACGAGGCGAGCTCCGAGGAGTTCCAGCGGATCACGTTCCGGATGTCGGAGAGCCAGTTGTCGATGATCCCGTTCGTCGCGGGCCCCTGCGCCGCCTTGAGCGCGCCGCAGTTGGAGTGCCCGCAGACGATCACGTGCTCCACGTCGAGCACCCCGACCGCGAACTGCACGACCGAGATGAGATTGAGGTCGGTCTCCCAGACCTGGTTCCCGATGTTCCGGTGCACGAACATCTCACCGGGGAGCGCGCCGGTCATCAGCTCGAGCGGGACGCGGCTGTCCGAGCAGCCGATCACGAGGTAGTGCGGGGTCTGTTTCGCCTCACGCTTCGCGAAGAAGTCGGCATCCTGGCCGAGCATCTCCTGCGCCCAGGCGGCGTTGTTCTCGATTAATCGCTGGTAATGCTTCATCGGGACGCTCCGGTCGGGACGGGTCAGTGGGCACCGCGTCCAGCGGCCGTCTCCGGCACGCTGACGAGGCGGTAATCGATGCCGCGGAGAGCGGCGGTCTCACGGAAGTTGTGGATCACCTCGAGCACGTCGGGATCGATCCGCTTGAGCTGGCGTCCGTCGAGCTCGAGTCGCGACCCGTCGGGCATCCCCTCGAGCGCGCTCAGCAGCGCGCCCTTGTTCAGGAAGTTCACGTACGGGTGCAACTCCAGCCGGCGGAGCACGACGCCCTTGGGGCTGACCTCCGTGAACGGCGGGCTCTGCAGCATGTCGCGGAGGAGGAAGAAGATGCCCACCGTCATCCCGACGGCGATCCCGACCAGGAGGTCGGTCACCAGGACGACCACGATCGTCGTCGCATAGGGCACGAACTGCGAGAGTCCCTGCCGCCAGAGCCCGATTCCGATCTGGGGGTGGGCGAGCTTCCATCCCGTGTGAAGCAGGATCGCCGCAAGGGCCGCGAGCGGGATCCGGTTGAGGAGCGCCGGAATCGCCACGACCGCCGCCACCAGCAGCACCGAGTGGAGGATCGCCGACCAGCGGGTCCGCGCCCCGGCGCCGACGTTCGCCGCGGAGCGCACGATCACGCCGGTGAGGGGCAGGCCGCCGATCGCGCCCGAGACGATGTTGCCGACGCCCTGTGCCACGAGCTCGCGGTTCGGCGGCGCCTCCCGCTTGTACGGGTCCATCTTGTCCGTGGCCTCGAGCGAGAGCAGCGTCTCCAACGAGGCGACGATCCCGAGGGTGATTCCGATGCGCCAGACGGCGGGGTCTGCGAAGGCGGTCCCGAGGGGCAGGGTGAATTGGGCCGCCCATTCGGCCCCGCTCGTCGGCATCGGCAGCGCGACGAGGTGGCTCGCATCGATCGCGAGCCCCGGCGCCATC
>CAZGIE010000220.1:0-423 GCA_964526485.1 uncultured Gemmatimonas sp.
GGCTTCGCGGGCACGGAAATCCCCGCCCTTGATGGTGTCGTAGAACAGGCGCTGCACCGAATCGCCGTCGTTCCGATAGTTCTTGGCGGCGTTGATGCCGCCCTGCGCGGCGATCGAGTGCGCGCGACGGGGCGAGTCCTGGAAGCAGAAGCAGGAGACGCGGTAGCCGAGCTCCGAGAGCGAGGCCGCGGCCGAGGCGCCGGCGAGGCCGGAGCCGACCACGATGACGGAGTGTTTCCGTTTGTTGGCGGGGTTTACCAGCTTCATCTCGAAGCGGTGACGGTCCCACTTCTCAGCGAGGGGACCGGCGGGGATCTTGGCGTCGAGCGTGAGGGCCATGACGGGGGCTCCGACGGTCAGTGGAGGATCCCGAGCCAGACGGCCACGGGGATCGAGGAGAAACCGGCCCAGACGACGAGGGCG
>CAZGIE010000220.1:439-2184 GCA_964526485.1 uncultured Gemmatimonas sp.
ACCCTGTGCGATCCGGCGCTCGCGCGGATTCGGTGAGCGCTTGCCGAGGCCGAGGGTGCGGAACCCGGCCCACGCGCCGTGATACAGATGGACGCCGAGCGCCGCCATCGCCGCGAGGTAGAACACGGAGACGATCGGCGACCGGAATCCGAGGATCACGTTGCCGTAGACCATCGTGTGGCTGAACGCCGGGTGGAAGTCACCGGTCGTGAAGTGCCCGATATGGAACACGATGAAGGCGAGCAGCAGCACCCCGCCCCACCGCATCGTGCGGGACGCGAGCGTCGAGGCCGCCGGGACCTGTTTCGCGTACGCGTCGGCGCGGGCCGCGCGGTTGATCTGGGTGAGCTGGTACGCCGCCGTGATGTGGAGCACCGCGGCCGCGAGGAGGCCGGCCCTCGCGACCCAGAGCAGTTCGCCCGTGGACTTCAGGAAGGCGGCATACCGGTTCATCGCATCCGCGCCGATGAACATCTGCAGGTTGCCCAGCATGTGGGCGACCACGAAACCGATGAGGAGGATCCCGGTCACGGCCATGACGGCCTTCTTCCCGACCGTGGAATCCCAGAACGCACGGAGCCAGCGCATCGACGTCCTCTGCAGGGGGAGACGGAGGGGCCCGGCGCCCGCGGGCGCCGGGCCGGCGACTGCCTAGAGCTTGACGACCGCCATCGGCTCGCGGACGGCCTGTGCGCTCTTCTCGAGCGCGGCGCGCTCGTCATCCGTGAGCGTCACCTCGAGCACGCGCTCGAGCCCGTTCCGGCCGAGCTTCACCGGGACGCCGAGGAAGAGCCCGGACATGCCGTACTCGCCCTCCAGCCACGCGGAGCACGGGAGGATCCGCTTCTGGTCGTTGACGATGGCCTCGACCATCTGGACCGCGCCCGACGACGGCGCGTAGTACGCCGAGCCCGTCTTGAGGTGCTTCACGATCTCGGCCCCGCCGTTCCGCGTGCGGTCGACGATCGCGTCGAGCGTCGGTCGGTCCATGAGCTGCGTGATCGGGATGCCGCTCACCGTGGTGTACGAGATCAGCGGGACCATCGTGTCGCCGTGGCCGCCGAGGACCATCGCTTGGATATCGCGGACGGAGACGTCGAGGGCGGTCGCGAGGAAGGCGCGGTAGCGCGCCGTGTCGAGCACCCCCGCCATGCCGATCACGCGCTCGCGCGGGAAGCCGGTCGCCTCCTTGGCGACCCAGCACATCACATCGAGCGGGTTCGAGACGACGATGACGATGGCGTTCGGCGAGGTGCGCTTGATCTGCTCGCCGACCGACTTCACGATGCCGGCGTTCGTGTTCAGCAGGTCGTCCCGCGACATCCCCGGCTTCCGGGCGATGCCGGCGGTGATCACGACGATGTCGGAGTCCGCGGTCTCCTCGTACCCGTTGGTGCCGATCACGCGGGAATCGAAGCCCTCGATCGGGGCCGACTGCCACTGGTCGAGGCCCTTGCCCTGGGGGATGCCCTCGGCGACGTCGACCATCACGACGGTGCGGGCGAGTTCCTTCTCGGCGATGCGCTGGGCGGCGGTGGCGCCGACATTGCCGGCGCCGACGACCGTGATCTTGTTCACCATGGGGGGAGGTGGGGCGATGGGTGGGGTGAGAACAACACAGGAAAACTAGCGCAGGCGACGGGCGCGGTCACCGGTCATCCGCCGACCTCGGAGAGGGCCCGAAGGCCGCCGACCCGGAGTTGCAGCAGGTCGTGGGCGAGGGGCTTCTCCGCCAGCGCCCGGAC
>CAZGIE010000221.1:0-2147 GCA_964526485.1 uncultured Gemmatimonas sp.
GGTACGGCGACAAGTCCGTAGCGCGTCACGACGCGGGCGACCTCATCGGAGTGGGCGAGCAGCTCAACGGCGACCGGTTCGTCTTCCATGAGTTCACTAATCGGCGTGGCGGGAGCCGCAAGAATGAGGTCGCGCAGCGTCACCTCACCCAGAAGGCGTCGCTTCCCGTCGACCACGTACACGGCGAACGCCACTTCGGCGTCGGGCTCGTGACGGCGAATCGCGGCGAGCGCCTCTGCGACGGTCGCCTGCGGGCGCAGCGCTACATGCTCGGTCGTCATGAGACCGCCGGCGCTCTTCTCTGGGTGCGCGAGCAGCTCTTGCACATCGTCGCGCTCCTCTTTCGTCATCAGGCGCAAGATCTCCTTGCGGCTCAGTGGCGAGAGTTCAGCGACGGCGTCGGCCGCTTCGTCGGGGCTCATCTCTTCCAACAGATCGGCGGCGCGCTCTGGCTCGAGGTCTTCAAGCAGGTCGGTGCGCGTTTCGGGCTCAAGCTCCTCGAGCGCTTCGGCGGCGACCTCGTCATCGAGGGTGTTGAAGATGTCGGCGCGGTCGCGTGGGGTGAGTTGATCGACGATCGTCGCAAGGTCGGCCGGATGCAGCTCCGAGAGACCGGCGTGTGGCACGCGGAGGCGAACGCTCGCAATGGTGGAGCCGAGCGGATCCACATCCTCCCAATCAATGTACGAGGCGACGCGCGACTGCTCGCCAGAGAGTCGGTCGACCCAGCTGTCTGGAAGGCCGAGGCGACGCAGCAGCCCGGCGGTCCCCACGTCGACGGCGACGAGGCGCATCGCCCCTTCGACGAAGTCGAGGATCACGTCATTCGCGCGCACCACCTTGCGGCCGTCAATGTCCACGATCTGCTTGTCGAGCAGGTCGCCCTTGAGGAGAATCTCATCGTCACGGCGGCGGAAGCGGCTGATGTTCACGCGCGTTGCCGAGATCGTGGCCCCAGCGGCATCCATGCGCTCCACGCTGCTCCAGCCCAGGTAGATGCGGCGGCGTCCGGTGCGGACGACGAGGCCAGTGATTGGGGGATGGCTCGTACCAACGGCCGCGATCAGGTCATCGATGACACCGATCGCGTCGGCGCTGCTGTCGAGTACTGGTCGTCCAATGAGTCGTGAGAGGTGGAGCATGCTGCCCTCCAATGCTGTGCGCCGGCTCCTGCGGTCACGAGGAGTCTACGCGGGAGCCCCCGCTCGCGCTACCCTGACCCTGTGACTGGAACACCATCGAGCCGCCGTCGCGCCCGCTCCCTCGCCACCGCGCGCCTTGCCGCCCTCACCGATACGGCGGCAGAGTTCGGCGAAGTAGAGGTCACACGCCCTTGGGCGGAGACGATCGTTGCCGTTGCAGTTGCAGCTGGCGTCGCCCACTTCGCGACCGGTCCTGGAACCGTCTTGGCAGGCGCGGGCGCCGCCCTGCTTGGTGCCGTTGGGGTGAACGCCGTCCGTCGCGCCGAGGTTCGCGACCTACCAATGGGCACTGAGGTGGTGTTGGGCGGCCTGATCGCCCTCGCGATCGCGGGCGTCGTGCTGGTGGCGATGGCCGTCGTGGCCGTCGGCGGCGGCTCGCGCGTGCGGCAGACCTACCTGGCGGCGCTGCGCGGCTCGCTCGAGGCACGGATCGACGCCGTCGCCCAGCAGCAGGGCGACCGCACCGCACGGGCACGCGAGGAGGCCGAGCGGCTGGTGCGGGCGCCGCGGCTCCTGGCCACGGTGATCGCGGGTGACGGGGCGGACCTCCTGCAGACGGCGGCGGACGAGCTCCGCGGCGCGCTTGAGCGGGCGGGCGAGGGCGCTGGCTTCGTGTTCGTGTCGGACATCGCCGAGCTCGCGCGGTCCGCGGGCCTCGCGCCGGACGCGGCCGCCGCCGGCGTGGCCGCGGCGCTGGCGTCCACGAAGGGGCAGGACGCGTCCAGCGTCACCTACGCGGTCTGCGCGGGCGTGCCCTTCGAGGTCCTCGCGGCGCCGATCGTCGACCGGGCCGAGGACACCGTCGTGGGGGCGCTCGCCCTCTGCAGCCCGGTGCGGTTTCCCGCGCCGCTGACGCTCGCCGACGGCACGGTGCTCGAGGCGGGCATGGAGCTCGGCGGGGCGCTCTACGGCACCACCCTCCCGGACGCGGCTCGCCGTGCCGTG
>CAZGIE010000222.1:0-2074 GCA_964526485.1 uncultured Gemmatimonas sp.
GTGAATGGCGACGGGCTCCCTGATATGGCGCTCGCGAATCGCGGGAGTCGGCAGGCGGTGGTGAGCTACCTCTGCCTCGGCGCGGCTGGCGGGCGCGTGCAGGAGCCCTGCCGCGAGCTCTCGACGGGTTCCGCGACGACCATCACGATGGCCGATGTGAACGGCGACCGCGCGCTCGATCTGTTGGTGCCGCATCGGGACGGGGGGCAGGGCGTGGTGCTCCTCAACGACGGGCGCGGGGACTTCCCGACGCGTGTGCCCTTCGGGCCAGCGCAGGCGACGATCCGCGCGGCACAGGCCGCTGACTTCGATGGGGACGGCCGGATGGATCTCGCGGCGATCGACGAGCTCGGTAGCGCGCTGCTGATGCGCGGCGAGCCGAACGGGCGCTACGCCGCCGCCGAGCCGCTCGGCCCTGCGGGCCAGAAGCCGTACGCGATGGCGGTGAGTGATGTGGACGCGAATGGGCGCCCGGACATCGTGGTGGGATATACGAATGCCCGGCCCGTGGTCTACTTCAACGATGGGCCACGCGCCTTCACGCCGGTGCCCTTCGGCGACGCACGGGGCATCGCGTATGGTATCACCGTCGCGGACCTGAACGAGGACCGGCTGATGGACCTCGTGGTGGCGCGGTCGGACGCCCCGAACATGGTGTACTTCGGCGCGCGGTAGCGATCCGGCGACCTCGATCGTCTTTTCACCGACCTCTGCATACCACCGCATGCGCATTCGCACCCTCGCCCTCGCCTCCGCCGGTTTCCTGCTCACCGGCGGTGCCCTCTGGTACAGCACCCTCGACGCCGAGACGCGCGGGGTCCTGCGTGCTTTCCCGACCGACCGCGACGTCCTGAGCTGGAGCCAATCGCAGCGCGAGGCAGCGTTCCGTGCATTGGACCGGTTGCCGATCCTCGCCGAGGCGGCGCGGATCACCCCGTCGCCGACGCCCTTGGCACTCCCGGCGGGGGCGCCGCTCGAGATCCCGGGGCTCGACGATTATATGAAGGAGCAGAACACCGCCGGACTGGTGATCGTGCAGGACGGGAAGATCCGGGTGGAGCGCTACGGGCTCGGCTTCAGCGCCGCGGGGCGGTGGACGAGCTTCTCAGTGGCGAAGTCGTTCACCTCCACGCTGGTCGGGGCGGCGATTCAGGACGGCTACATCAAGAGCCTCGACGACACGGTGAGTCGCTACATCTCCGATCTCCGCGGCTCCGCCTATGACGGGGTGAGCATCCGGCAACTCCTGATGATGACCTCGGGGGTGCGGTGGAACGAGGACTACGAAGACCCCGAGGCGGACGTCGCGAAGTTCAACAACGCGAAGCCCACGAAGGGGATGGATGCGACGGTGAGCTACATGCGGACCCTCCCGCGCGCGCACGAGCCGGGCACGGTCTGGCACTACAACACCGGCGAGACGAACCTCATCGGCGTGTTGGTATCATCAGCGGTGGGGAAGCCGCTTGCGCGATACCTCGAGGAGAAGCTCTGGCACCCGGCGGGGATGGAAGCCGAGGCGACGTGGCTGCTCGGGAAGACGGGGCACGAGATCGCCGGGTGCTGCATCCAGGCGACGACGCGCGACTATGCGCGGATGGGGCTCTTCGTGCTCGCCAATGGGAATGTCGGCGGGCGGCAGATCGTCCCGGCGGACTGGTTCGCGCAGGCGACGGTGAAGCATCAGGAGATCGGTGAGCCCGGGCGTGGCTACGGCTACCAGTGGTGGACGTACGACGATGGCGCGGTGGCGGCGCAGGGGATTTATGGACAGGGCATCTATATAGATCCGGCCAGACGGCTCGTGATCGCGACGAACTCCAACTGGACGCGCGCGTCGCTGGGGCCGGAGAAGGACCGGCGGGAGGCGTTCTATGCGCAGGTGCGCGCGTTGCTCGATGCGGAGGCCGCAGGAGCGAAGCCGTAATGTCAATCGCCCATCTCTCGCTCGGCGCCATTCGGGACGCCCGCTTCGAGGTCGCCGTCCTCCCATGGGGTGCGACTGAAGCCCACAATCGCCATCTCCCCTACGGCACCGACACCATCCAGGCGGAGGCCGTGGCGGTGGAGGCGG
>CAZGIE010000223.1:0-2073 GCA_964526485.1 uncultured Gemmatimonas sp.
CGACGACGGTGCCATGATCCTCCGCCCCGCGACGACCGACGACCTCGCCGCGCTCCGCGCGCTGATCGACGCGTCGATGCGGGGCCTCAGCGACGGGTTCTACACGGTGGCGCAGGTCGAGAGCGGCCTGCGTCACGTGTACGGCCCCGACACGCAGCTGATCGCCGACGGTACGTACTTCGTCATCGAGGTGGACGGTGCGGTCGTGGCGGCCGCCGGATGGAGCCGGCGCGCCACGCTCTACGGCGGCGACCAGACGAAGGCCGGACCGGATCCGCTCCTCGATCCCGTGCGCGACCCGGCGCGCATCCGGGCCTTCTACGTCGCCCCGACCCACGCGCGTCGCGGGCTCGGCCGCCGCCTCCTCGCGCACTGCGCGGCGGCCGCCGCCGCGGAGGGCTTCACGACGCTCGAGCTGATGGCGACTCTCCCCGGCGTGCCGCTCTACGAGGCCTGCGGGTTCGACGCCCTCGAGCGGATCGAGCCGGTGCAGCCCGACGGCGTGGCGATCCCGTTCGTGCGGATGCGCCGCGCCGTCGACGGCTGAGCGGCGACTACTTCTTCTTCGCGGGCGCCCGCTTGGCAGCGGGCTGCTTGGCAGCGGGCTGCTTGATCGCGGCCTTTTTCGCGGCGGGCTTCTTCACCGGCGCCTTCGGCGCCGGCACCGCCTCGCCCCGGAGCCAGGCATCCACCTCGGCGGCGTGCCCCTCGGGCTTCACTCCACGCCACTCCATCGCGAGCGTCCCGTCGGCGGCGATCACGAAGGTGGACCGGTGCACCCCCATGTACTTCCGCCCGTAGAGGCTCTTCTCGACCCACACCCCATACGCTTCGCAGAGCGTGTGCGACGGGTCGGAGAGGAGGCCGTACGAAAGCCGCTCCTTGGCACGGAACTTCTGGTGCGACGCCACAGGGTCGGGGGAAACGCCGTAGACCACCGCGTTCGACGCCGTGAACCGCGGCATCAGATCGCGGAACTCACAGGCCTCGACGGTGCATCCCGAGGTCATATCCTTGGGATAGAAGAAGAGGACCACCCGCGTCCCCTTCAGCGACGCCGAGTCCACCCAGGCGCCCGTGTCGTCCTGCAGCCGGAACGCCGGCGCCTTCCGTCCGATCATCATCGTGCCTCCCGCGCTCGCGCGCCTTCGACCCAGGTCTCGAACGCCTCGGCGCTGGTCTTCGCCGGGCGGTAGCCGAACTCCTCCTGCAACCGCCGGTTGGAGAGCACCGGGCGGTACCGGAGAAAGTCGACCTGCTCGGGACCATAACGCCCGAGCCGAAGCCAACGTGCCAGCCGAAGCACCGCCGCGAGCATCCCGGCTGGGATCGACAGGACCGGCTTCCCCAACCGCCGAGCGATCTGCCGGATGGTGAGCCGACCGTTCCCGGCCACGTTGTAGATCCCGGTGCGCGAGCCCGCCACGCCGTGGAGGATCGCCCCCACCACGTCCTGATCCCAAGCGAAGACGAAGGGGGAGTCGCTCCCCCGCACCGCGAGGAGCCACCGGCGCCCGAAGAGCGCGGTGATCAGGTTGTCGGTGCCCGTCCCGACCACGGTCCCGATGCGCAGGACGAGCTGGCCCAGCTCGGGATGCGACGACCGGAACTCGGCGAGGAGCTCCTCGACGAGCCGTTTGTGATAGGCGTAGCCGAACGCCTCGCCCGCGCGCAGCGGGTCCGCCTCGTCGAGCCAGCTCGGGTTGTCCGGGAGATAGCCGTAGGCCGCGCCCGAGCTCGCCACCGTGAGATGCCGCACCCCCGCGGCGACGCAGGAGACGACGACGTTCCGCGTCCCGTTCACGTCGATGTCGAAGTCCCGCCCGCGGTCCCGCCCCCCCTCGAGCACGGCGGCGAGATGGACGACGTGCGTGATCCGGTGATGCCGCAGCAACAACGCGAGGTCGGGGTCCCGGACATCGAAGCGCTCGATGACGCAGGGCGCATCGCTCGGCACCCGCACGTCGGTCCCGAGGCACGGGATCCCCTCCGCGACCAACCGGGCCGTGAGGAGACGCCCGACGTAGCCCGCCGCGCCGGTGACGAGGACGCGCGGCGGCGTCTCGGGCGACG
>CAZGIE010000224.1:0-2072 GCA_964526485.1 uncultured Gemmatimonas sp.
TGGGCGACCTCGCGGGCGGGGTGGCCGTCTGGGCCCACGTCGGGGGATTCGTCGCCGGGGTGGGGCTCATCAAGTGGTTCCGGGACCCGGTGTTGGTGGCCCGACGTGCTGCTATCGTGTTGCCGTGAGACCACTTGGGACCGTTGTGAGGCAGAGGTAACGGTTGGGCCACATACGCGCCCGGCGTTTGCCCGAAGGAGCCGGAGTGCGGTAGTTTCACGGTCGGCGGTTCGTGATTCATCTCTCTCCCGATTCTCACCGTGCGATTCCTGCCGACGGACGAAGGCTTCTTCGGTCTCTTCGACAACCTCGCCGAGCGTGCGACGACGGCGGCTCGGCTCCTGACGACCCTCTTCGAGGCGCCAGAGCGACGCGACGAGCTCACCGCGCAGATCAAGGCGGAGGAGCACGCCGCCGACCAGCTGACCTACGAGGTGATGCAGCGCCTCGACCGCAGCTTCGTGACGCCGCTCGACCGCGAGGATATTCATCTGCTCGCGACGCGATTGGACAACGTGGTCGATCTGATCGACGGCACCGCACGGCGGGTGCAGATGTTCCACGTCTCGGAACGGCGTGAGTCGGCGGTCGGTCTGAGCGCCATCCTCGCGGAGTGCGCCGCCGGGATCGCTCGGGCGGTCAAGGAGGTGCGCACCCCGTCCGCGGTCCACCGGATCGCGCGGCAGATCAAGGACCTCGAGGAGCGGGCGGATGCCGCCTACGCCGAGGCGATCGGACAGCTCTTCGCCGGGAGCCCGGATCCTCTCGCCGTGATCAAGTGGAAGGAGATCTTCGACAACCTCGAGCACGCCGTGGACGAGTGCGAGGACGTCGCGAACGTCCTCGAGAGCATCTCCCTCAAGAACTCCTGACCGTGGTGACGTTCATCCTGGCGATCGTCGTTCTGGCGTTCGTCTTCGACTTCATCAACGGGTTCCACGACTCCGCGAACTCGATCGCGACGATCGTGGGCACGCGGGTCCTGTCGCCGGCCGCGGCGGTCGTGTGGGCGGCGACCTTCAACTTCGCCGCCGCGTTCTTCGGTGGCACGGCCGTCGCGAAGGCGGTCAGTTCCGGATTCGTCGACCAGGCCATCGTCGATCCCTTTGTGATCTGCGCCGGACTCGTCGGCGCCACGGTGTGGAACCTCATCACCTGGTACTACGGCATCCCCTCGAGTTCGTCCCATGCGCTCATCGGCGGCTACGCCGGCGCGGCGATCGCGAAGGCCGGTTTCGGCGGGCTGCTCTGGGGCACGAAATGGATGCAGACGCTCTCCGCCATCGTCCTCTCGCCGATGATGGGGATGCTCTTCGGCTTCCTCCTGATGTACCTCGTGTTCACGATCTTCCGCCGGGCGGTGCCGTCGCGGATCGATAAATTCTTCCGGCGTGGGCAGCTCCTCAGCTCGGCGCTGTTGTCGTTCGCGCACGGGCAGAACGATGCGCAGAAGACGATGGGGATCATCGTGGGTCTCCTCGTCGCCACCAAGGCGCACTTCGCCGATCAGGCGGGCTGGCTCTCGTTCTTCTACCTCGAGAATGCCGACTCGGTCCCGTATTGGGTGGAGATCGGCGCCTACTCGGCCATCGCGTTGGGGACGCTGTTCGGTGGTTGGCGCATCGTGCACACGATGGGTTCCCGGATCACGCGGCTGCGCCCCGTCGGCGGGTTCTGCGCTGAGACCGGGGGGGCCATCGTCATCCTCCTCGCATCGCGACTCGGCATCCCGGTCTCCACCACACACACGATCACGGGGTCCATCGTCGGCACGGGTGCGACGACGCGGCTCTCCGCGATTCGCTGGGGCCTCGCGGGCCGGATCGTCTGGGCATGGGTGATCACCATCCCCGCGTCGGCGGCGGTCGCCGCCCTGACCCTCCTCGCTCTCAGCCCGTTCAGTCGCTGAATCGCCGCCGATGATCGAGGGCGCGGCCCGGTACCTGAATCGCGAACTCTCGTGGCTCGAGTTCAACGCGCGCGTCCTCGCGGAGGCGGAGGACGAGCGCACCCCCCTCCTCGAGCGGCTTAAATTCCTCGCGATCTTCGCGTCGAACCTCGACGAGTTCTAC
>CAZGIE010000225.1:0-1961 GCA_964526485.1 uncultured Gemmatimonas sp.
CATCGCCCGCCGGGGGACCGAGGTCGGCGCGACCTTCACGGTCCGCAAGATCTCGAACGGCGTCGGCGTCGAGCGCATCTTCCCGCTGCACTCCCCGATGCTCGCCGACATCAAGGTCGTGCGCCGGGGCCGCGTGCGTCGCGCGAAGCTCTTCTACCTCCGCAACGTCACCGGCAAGGCCGCCCGCATCACGGAGCGGAAGGTGCGCGTGCAGGTCCCCGCGACCGGGACCGCCGAGGCGTAAGGGCGACGTGGCCGGCGGCTGGAGCGCGCTCGAGCGGTCGCTCCGGAAGGCCGGCGCCACGCACATCGCCGGTGTCGATGAAGTCGGACGGGGCCCCCTCGCGGGCCCCGTCGTCGTTTGCGCGGTGATCATGCCGGCGGATCGTCGCGCGATCCCGGGCGTGACCGATTCCAAACAGCTGCGCGCCGCGGACCGCGAGCGGCTCGCCGCGCGCATCGAGGCCGAGGCGATCGCGATCGCGGTGCGGGCCTCGTCGGTCTCGGAGATCGCGCGGCACAACATCCTGCAGGCGACGGTCCGCGCGATGGCACGGGCGCTCGCCGCGCTCCCCGTGCGCCCCGACGAGGTGTTGGTCGACGGCCGTGAGCTGAAGACCCTCGGCGTCCCGCACCGCGGCATCGTGGGCGGTGACGCCGCCTGCTACAGCATCGGCTGCGCGAGCATCGTGGCGAAGGTGGTGCGCGACCGGCTGATGGCGCGGCTCGCCGCACGACATCCCGCCTACGGCTGGGAGGCCAACGCGGGGTACGGGACCCCCGTACATCTCGCGGCGCTCCGCGCGCAGGGGCTCACCGCGCATCATCGGGTGCAGTTCTGCCGCACGGCGCTCGGGGGACAGCTGGAGCTCTGAGCGCCGCGCGGGCCGTGCACCGCGCGGCACTGGCGCCGGCACTCCGTGGCCCCCTGCCGTCCCGTCGGCCCAGGTTCCACCTTTCGGTCCTCCCCCCACCTCCCGACCGATGCACGAGACCCTTCTCGGTAGCACCACCGACCCGATCTCCCAGGGCCTCGTCGCGGCGCTGCTCATCGCGCTCTTCGCGACCCTCGCCGTGGAGAAGGCGCACCGCGTCCTGGTCGTGATGACGGCGGTCGCCATGATGTGGGGCGTCACCTACCTGACGCCGTACAAGCTCCTCACCTTCGAGGCGACGGCGCAGGCGCTCGATGTGAATGTGTTGTTGCTGCTCGCCGCGATGATGGCGCTGGTGGGGGTGCTGAAAGAGACGGGGGTCTTCGCCTGGGCGGTGGAGCGGATCCTCGAGCGATTCGGCGGGCAGCCGGTCCGCGCGATCACGCTCCTCTGGTGGTTCACGGCGATCACTTCCGCGTTCCTCGACAACGTCACGACCGTGATCTTCGTCACCCCCATCGTGCTGGCGACCGCGCAGCGGATCGGCGCGCCGATCCGGCCGGTGCTGCTCCCGGTGATCATGGCGGCCAATATCGGCGGCACCGCGACGCTGATCGGTGACCCGCCGAACATCATGATCGGGTCGGGGGCGGGGCTCACCTTCCTGCAGTTCCTCGAGGAGCTCACCATCCCGGTGCTGGTGATGATGTGCGGGCTGCACTGGTGGGGGGCGCGGCAGCTGCGCGCGGCGATGGGTGTGCGGGCCGATGCGCCCGCGCAGGCGGATGAGCCGGGCTACGGGCCGCGCATCACCGATCCGGGGCTCCTGAAGTGGCTGGGTGGCATCAGTGTCCTCGTGCTCATCGGGTTCGTGACGCATGGGTTCACGCATATGCCGGCCGCGGTGCCGGCACTCCTCGGGGCGACGGCGGCGCTGGTCGTGCAGGATGTGCGCTACCTGCGCGCGGCGCGGCCCACGCACGAGGAGCGGCAGCACGGGATCCTGCACGTGCTCGAGAAGGAGATCGAGTGGCCGACGCTGACCTTCTTCGCCTTCCTCTTCATCCTGGTCGGCGCGGCGGTCGG
>CAZGIE010000226.1:0-1945 GCA_964526485.1 uncultured Gemmatimonas sp.
GGTCGTGTCGCCGCGCACGAGGGCGAGGAAGGCGTCCCCGACGGCGGGTGCGCGCGTGGCGGTCGTGCGATTCAGCAGCGCGAGGGCGCGCACGACATCGGCGTCGGGCGTCGGGACGTGGCGCAGCGCCCGCCGCGCGCCGTCGAGGTCGCCGGCATAGAGCGCGAGCCACCCCGCCACCTCGTCCTCCGCATCGAGCGTGGCGTCGGCGAGCACCGCCCGCGCGCGTGGCACGTCCCCGGCACGGACCCAGGCCCAAGCGACGAGCCGGCGGAGCGCGCGGGCGCGATCGGGACCCAGCGCCGGCGTCTCCGCCTCGAGCCGGGCGGTCGCCTCCGCACCACGTCCGAGCCGCGCGAGCGCCTCGAGCTCGAGCGGCACGGCCTGATCCACGCGCGTCGCGGAGTCCCCCGCGCCCGCGGACCGCACGAGCGCGAGCGCGGTCGTCGCATCGCCCGCCCGGAGCGCCGCCTGCGCACCGCGCCACGCCACCGCGGCCTCGGGCCGCGTGCGATGCACCGCGGCCCAGACGTCGCGGGCCACGCCCCACGCCTGGGCGTGCTCGACCTCCTCGCCGAACTGCCGCCAGACCGCGACCGCCGTGTCCGAGGGGGGCACGGCGCCGAGGCGCGTCCACCCGTCGCGCGGCGCGCCCCACGCAAGGTCGAGCAGCGCACGGACCTGCCGGACGCCGATCGTCGGCGGGCCGGCGTCGGCCGCATCCCCGCCGTCGGCGGCGCGCCCCGTCTCGAGCGCCGCACGCACCGCGTCACGCGCCGCGACGGGGGCGGGCGTGAGCGAGAACACCGCCGCGGACTCGTAGTACGCCTCCTCGCGCACCACCGCGCGCCACGCGATCGCCGCCGCCTCCCACCGCCCGAGCCCGGCGCGCATCTGCGCGAGCTCCAACGCGAGCCCCTGCGTGGAGCCGAGCGTCTCGACGGCGGCGCGGAGGACCGTGTCCGCCGCGGCCGCGCGGTTGTTGAAGAGGAGGATGCGCGCGTAGTCGCGGTACGGGACGAGGTCCGACGGGCGCGTCGCGCACCAGGCGCGGAAGGCGGCGTCGGCGTCGCGCGGGCGGCCCAGCGAGACGAGGGACCGCAGTTGCGCCCCGCGCAACGCCCCCTCCGCGGGGAAGCGCGGCAGCAACGTGTCGAGCGCGGCGAGCACGGAATCCTCCTGCATCGTGAGCGAGAAGACGCGCTCGAGCCCGAGGACCCCCTGCACCACGGCGCCGGCGGCGATCGCCTCGCGGTAGGCGGCGACCGCCTCGCGCGCACGGTTCCCGTTCTCGGCGTCGAGCCCGCGACTGAGCGCCGCCGCCCCCGCGGTGGTGGCGTCCTGCGCCGCGAGTGTACCCGCCGCGAACAGGCCGAGCACCGCCCGCGTCACTCCCGCCCGCGTCACTCTCGCCGCGCCCCACGGGCGCGGGACGGCCGCCCCGACGCGCCTCACGGCACCTTCCCGGCGTTCAACACCCGGAAGTATTCGAGCACGAGACGCCGCTCCTCCGCGCTGAGGCCGCGCAGCTCCTCCCACGTCGGGAGCTGGTACCGCTCCGCGGCCGCGCCGCGCTGCGGTCCGCCCGACGGGGTGAAGCGCGCCGTCCCCCGCGCCGCCCGCGACTCGCGGCGCTGCGCCTCGTCCTGCTGGTCCTGTTCGAGCGCGCGCCCCGCGTCGAGCATCCGCCGGAAGAGCCGCTCTTGCCGCGCCTGCGTCGCCGGATCGGCGATCCCCTGATCGAGGGCCTGCGCGAGGACGCGCGCCTCGCGCGCCATCTCCTGCGCGCGCCCGGTGGGATCCGCGTCGGCGACCTGATCGAGCGCGCGCGCGACCTCGCGTTGCGACCGGGCCAGCTCACGCGCGCGCGCCCGCGCCTCCGCATCCACGCCCTGCGATCCGCGCGCCTGCGCGCCGCCGAGGAGGCTCTGCATCTGCCCGTTCA
>CAZGIE010000227.1:0-1926 GCA_964526485.1 uncultured Gemmatimonas sp.
CTCCTCCCGGTGGGCGACCTCACCAAGGCGGAAACGCGCGCCGTGGCGCGCGACCTCGGCCTGCTGACCGCCGAGAAGCCGGAGAGCCAGGAGATCTGCTTCGTCCCCGACGGCGACTACGTGAAGATCCTCGAGCGCGAACTCCCCGCCGATGCGCCAGCCCTCGCCCCCGGCCCCATCGTCGCGCTCGACGGGACGGTGCTCGGCACGCACGACGGCTTCGCGCGCTACACGATCGGTCAGCGACGTGGGCTCCCCGGGGGGCGCGCCGAGCCGCTCTACGTCGTGGCGCTGCGGCCCGAGGACCGTGCGGTCGTGGTGGGGCCCCGTGAGGCGCTGTTGGGCCGCGGGCTCCGCGTCGCCGAGGTGCGCTGGCTCGTCGACCCCGCGCCCACGGTCGGGGCCGCGCTGCAGGTACGCGTGCGCCATCGCGCGACGCCGGTGCCCGGCACGCTCGTCGCGGTCGAGGGCGGCGCGGTGGAGATCGCGCTCGCGACGCCGGTGCACGCCATCGCACCGGGCCAGTCGGCCGTGTTCTACGACGGCGAGGTCGTGCTCGGCGGCGGCGTCATCGCGGCGGGGCGGCGGACGCTCCCGGTGCGCGCGGCCTGATCGACCCGCGCGAGCGCTGACGCCAGCGCTCGACCGGAGACCGGTCGGCGCCCCCGCCTCGCGCCATCAGACCTCGAGGTCCGCCGCCTCCGCGAACCGTCGCATCAGCTCCGCCTGCGCCTCCGTCAGACGCTCCGGGGCCACGACCTTTGCCTCGATCAGCAGGTCGCCGGTCCGATCGCCCGACGCGATCCCCTGCCCGCGGATGCGGAAGCGCTTCCCGCTCGACGTCCCCGCCGGGAGCGTGAGCGTGACCTGGCGGTCGTCGAGGGTCGCGACGGTGAGCTTCGTTCCGAGCGTCGCCTGCGCCACGTTGATCGGCACCGCGCGGATCAGATCGAGGCCATCACGGGTGAACACCGGATCGGCTTGCACCTGCAGGGTGATGACGAGGTCGCCCGCCGGCCCGCCGCGCCGCCCTGCCCCGCCCTGACCCCGCAGCTTGATGCGCGACCCCGACTCGCTCGCCATCGGGATCGTGACGAGGATCTTTCGGCGCGCACCGTCGAGCTCGAACTCCAGTGGCACCTTCCCGCCGCGCGCCGCCGTGCGGAAGGGGACCTCGAGGGTGGTCTCAACGCTCGCGCCCTTCTGCGGGCCGGGCTGACGGGGTGCCCCGCCGCCGAACATCGAGCCGAAGATGTCGCCGAGCCCACCGAGGCCCCCGAGATCGAACTCCCCCATCTCGGGCGGCATCCCGGGCGCCCCGGGACCAGGGCCTCGCCGCGGTCCGCCGCCGCCGCGCGGCCGGGCGAAGCCCTCGAAGGCGCCGAGTCGACGCATCTCGTCGTACTCGCGGCGCTTCGTCGCGTCCCCCAGGACCGTGTACGCCTCGGAGAGCGACTTGAACCGCTCCGCCGCCTTGGCGTCCCCGGGGTTCGTGTCGGGATGCGACTGCTTCGCCAACCGCCGATAGGCCTTCTTGATCTCGTCGGCGGTCGCGGTCGGGCTCACCCCGAGGACGGCGTAGAAGTCCGACTGGGCCATCGTGGGGCGCGCGAGGCGGTCAGCCGTTCCACTGCCGCACGACGACGCGCGCCGGACGCAGCATCGTCCCGGCGAGGACATACCCCACCTGGTAGACCTGTGCGACGGTCCCATCCTCCTCGGCTCGCTCGGCAGGCGCCGTCGTGCGCGCCTCATGACGCGCGGGGTCGAAGGGCTCCCCCACCGGGTTCACGACCTCGAGGCCGTGCCCGGCGAGCGACTTGAGGAGATTCCGCTCGACCAGCGCGACCCCGACGACAGGCTCTTCGCGCGGGCCAGGCGCCGGCGCCTCGAGGCCGAGGGGCTGCGCGACGCGATCCTGGCCTC
>CAZGIE010000228.1:0-1152 GCA_964526485.1 uncultured Gemmatimonas sp.
ACCGTCAGAAGCCCGCTCGGGACCACTTCACCGATCACCAAATTGCCGAACTGGCGGGGGACGACGACCGAGACGATCGATCGGCGCACCGCGAGGAGGGACGCGAAGACCGCGAGCGCCATCGTCGATCCACTCACAAGGCGGAGGGCGAGGGCCAGGGCGCGCCGCCCAGACGCGCCGCTCGCGACACCCGCCGCCTCGGCGAACCAACCGGCCGCCGTCCAGTCGACGACCGCGCGCCCGATGACGAGCAGCGCCGCGGCGGCGAGGAAGCCCCCGACCGCGCGGCGCGTCGACGACACTAGTGCCCCGTCCCCGGAGTGACGTCGATGCCGCGCGCCACGAGGAACGTCTCCACCTCCGCGCGAATCTCGGCGAGTCGGGCGGCCGTGGACGCCTCGAACCGCATCACGAGAATGGGCTGCGTGTTCGAACTCCGGATCAGCCCCCAGGCCCCATCAGGGAAGAGGATACGGACGCCGTCCACGTCAGAGACGGGATAGCGCGCCGCGAAGTGGGCGAGCGACTCGCGGACGACGTCCTCCTTCCGGTCATCGGGGCAATCCACACGGAGCTCGGGGGTGGACACGAGCTGCGGGACGTCGGACAAGAGCGACCGTACCGACGCGCCGGCATCCGCGACGATCCGGAGCAGCCGCGCCGCGGCGTAGAGCGCGTCATCGTGCCCATAGAATCCCTCGCCGAAGAACATGTGGCCCGACATCTCGCCGGCGAGCGGTGCGCCGAGGGCCTTCATCTTGTCCTTGATGAGGGAGTGTCCCGTCTTCCACATCACGGGGGTCCCACCGGCCGCGGCGATCCCGTCCGCCAGCGTCTGCGAGCACTTCACGTCGAAGATGATCGGCTGCCCCTTCCCCGTGCGGGCGAGGACGTCGCGGGCGTACAGCAGCAGCAGGTGATCCCCCCAGACGACGGTCCCCGTCTCGTCGACGAGGCCGATGCGGTCCGCGTCGCCGTCGAAGCCGATGCCGAGCGCGCTGCCGGTCGTCCGGACGGTCCGGATGAGGTCGACGAGATTCTCTTTGGCGGAGCCCCCTTCGTCCCCGCGCAGTCGCCCCAGGCCGTCGGCGGTTCTGGCGCCGGCGGCGTCGGCGCACTGGGCGCGCCGGCGCGTCAGACAGCCCCGCCGTC
>CAZGIE010000228.1:1162-1918 GCA_964526485.1 uncultured Gemmatimonas sp.
AGATTGGCCTCCACCGTCGGGTCCGGATGATGATTGGGGAACGTCCCATCGGAGGTCTCGTAGAGCCAGGTGACGGTCGCACCGAGGGCCTGGAAGAGTCGAGGAGCCACAATCGCGCCCGCACCGTTTCCGCAATCGATGACGACCTTCAGTGAGGCGGGGAGCGGACCGATGCGGGCGGCGATATCGGTCACATAGTCACCGACCACGTCGGCCGAGCGGACCCTCCCCGCACCAACGGGGAAGGCAGCCTGCTCGATGAGCGTCCGCAGACGCTGGATCCCCTCGCCATGGAGCGAGCCGGTCCCGACGCAGCACTTGAACCCGTTGTACTCCGGTGGGTTGTGCGACCCCGTGATCTGGATCCCCCCGACGACGGGCAGGTGGTGCAGGCTCCAGTAGAGGAGCGGGGTCGGCACCTCACCGAGGTCGATGACATCGGCGCCGCTCGCGGTCAGTCCGCGCACGAGTGCGTCCCGGAGCGCGGCGCCGCTCGGGCGGTTGTCACGCCCGACCGCGACCGCACCGTGCAGGCCATGCTCGGCGAGGATCGCCGGGTAGGCACGACCGATCGCCTCCGCCGCCTCGACGGTGAGATCGCGGCCGTAGATGCCGCGGATGTCGTACTGCCGGAAGATGCCAGGCGCGATCATGTTCAGTCCTCATCGTGAAAACGGTTCCCTGCCCCACCCCGGACGACGGAGGGGGCGCCGCTGGACGCCCCCTCGGACCGACCTGACGCGACCTGCCCCGCGG
>CAZGIE010000229.1:0-1903 GCA_964526485.1 uncultured Gemmatimonas sp.
GAGGGCGCGCTGCTCATCGATCGCGCGGCGGCGCGCCGCATGCTCGCGGAGCGCCCGCTGCGCCTCGGCGCGCGTCCGGACGCCGGGGAGCGCGTCGAGCCGCGGGCGCAGGGGCGCGAGCGCGGCGGTCGCCTCCGCGGCCGCCGCCCGCTCCGCGACGAGCCGCGACTCCGCCGCGACCTGCCCGACCAACTCGCCGTCCACGCCGGCGAGCTCGCGGGCGATCCGCTCCCGGGTCTCGCGGGCCGCCTGCACCGCCGCCCACCGGGGGGCGATCGCCTCGTGCGCCGCCGTCGCCGACGTCACCGCCGCCGTCGCGCCCTCCGCCTCGGCGCCCGCGCGCGCCAGCGCCGCCGTCGCGTCCGCGTGGGCACGCGCCAGCGCGTCGATGTCCGGCAGCGCGCTGCGCACGCCGCTCAGCTCCGCCGCCAACGCCTTCCGACGCTCGTCCGCGGCCTCCTGCGCGAGCCGGAGGCGCTCGTAGCCCAGCACCCGCGAGAGGAACTTGCCCCGCGCCGTCGCGCTCATGGTCTGCATGAGCGCAAGCTCCTTCTGCCCCGTGAAGTAGGTGTGCGAGAATTCCTCGCGCGTCATCCCCAGACGGCGGCCCACCATCTCCGTGACCGCGCGCACCGAGTTCGCCACCGGCGCGTCCGCACCGTCGAGGTAGAGCTCCGCCGAGGTGAGTCCGCGCGAGACCCGATAAGAATGCCCCGCGAGCTCGAACTCGAGTTCCACGCGGACCGGTGCGCGGGCGGGGGCGCGCAGCGAGCGGATCGAGTCGGAGCCGCCGCGCGCGGCATGCGCGCCGAAGAGCGCCCAGATGATCGCCTCGAGAATCGTCGACTTCCCGGCGCCGTTCGGGCCGATGATCCCGGTCAGCCCCCGCTCGAATTCGAGCGTGGTGTCGAGGTGCTGCCGGAAGTTCTGCAGGCGCAGACGGACGAGCCTCATGTCTCGTCCCCCGGGATGAGGCGATCCCCTTCATCCCGCTCGGCGTCCTCCAAGTAGCGGAGGCCGAGCGCCACGAGCGCGGCGCGCGGGACGTCCGCCGGGAGCGCGCGCGTCGCCAGCGCCTCCCGCAGCGCATCGGTCAGCGTGGGCCGGCGAGCGGGCGCCCCACCCTGCGCCTCGCGCCGCACCGCCTCCGGGCGGCGCACGTCGAGGTGGAAGTGGAGTGCCCGACGCTGCACATCGCGGAGCGCCGCGTGATCGAGCTCGCGCGCGACATGGCGCGGGACGTCGCGCAGCACGAGGCGGAGGATCGCTCCGTCGATGCCCCCCGGCACCGCGGCCACCGCCGCCGCGATCGCCGCGTCGAGCTCCGCCGCCGTCCGCCCCGCGCCATCGACCGCCGGAAGGTCGCGCAGCGGGCGCGAGGGGACGAGCGGATGCACCGTCTGCCGGCCCGTCCGCAGGTCGCGCTCGATCATCCCCTTCCCGGCGAGCCCCGCCGCGCGCTCCTCGCGCAGCTCCCCCCACGGATTCGTGCTCGTGTAGTCGAGCGACCCGGAGTACCAGACGTGGTCGGCGACGCGCGTCGTCACGTGGTAATGCCCGAGGGCGACGTAATCCCAGCCCGCGCGGGTGACGTCGGCGACGGGGATCTGCAACGCAGCACGGTCCTCACCCCCCGCCGCAGGGAGGACGCCCTGCACCTCGCCGTGCATCACGAGCACGTTGAAGCGCGCCGACGGATCGGGGGCGAGGTCCACGCTGCCCGGGGGGAGGTCGGGGACGGCCAGCACCGAGACGCCGAGGCGTGGGAACTCGAGCCGCCGCGGAGCGCGGTCGGCGACGAGGATCGGCGGCGCCCCGTCAGCGCGCGGCGCGAACCCCTGCTCGAAAAGGCGCAGGATGCAGGCCGACTCCGTGGAGCGCGGCATGTCGTGGTTCCCCGCCG
>CAZGIE010000230.1:0-804 GCA_964526485.1 uncultured Gemmatimonas sp.
GATCGCCTCCCGAGGCTCGGGCGCGGCGCTCGCGAGCGGCGCCTCGGCGACGGCCAGGCGGTACGAGTCCGTCGCCGCCATCACGAGGCGCTCGGCCTCGAAGCGCACCAGGGCGCCGGTCAGCACGGGGCGGCTCTCATCGCGGGAGGCGGCGCGCTTCACGCGGTTGACGACCTCGGCGAAGGTGGCGGCGTCGGTCTCGAAGGCGCGCTCGAGGTCCACGTCGGGGATCTGCGGGAACTCGTCGACGGGCAGCCCGTAGAGCGTGTAGGTGGAGGAGCCGGCGGAGACCACGACGCCGCCCTCGCCCGTCGACAGCTCGACCTGCTCGCCCGTCAGGGCACGGATCAGCTCGGGCGCGATCTTGGCCGGCAGGAGCGCGCTGCCCGCCTCCTCGACGTCGGCATCGAGGGGGACCCGGAGCGTCATCTCGAGATCGGTGGCGACGAGCTGCGCCGGGGCCTCGGCGGAGCCGGCGTCGATGCGCACGTGCGCGGCGCTCTGGAGGTTGGCGCGCGTGGATGCGGCACGCGCGGCCTGCGCGAGCCGTTCGGCCAGGTGCTCTCGACTGCAGCGGATCCTCATGCGATCCCCATGGTGGTTTCCGTGGTTAGAAGGTTCATAGGGTAGTCATCACCATAGGGGCTGTGGAGGATGGGGACGAATCGGGGGAACGGCTCAACGATGCGGCCTGCGCGGCGTCGGGGCCGGGGATGGATCGGGGAGCGAACGGCGCGTCATCCCCGGTGCGCGCCGCGGCGTCGCATCCCGTCCCCGACGCCGGGGATGCATGGGCCTCCCATC
>CAZGIE010000230.1:814-1900 GCA_964526485.1 uncultured Gemmatimonas sp.
AGGGGAGAAGTCGACCCGCGATCCCCCGCGATCCCCGCGCCCATCCCCAGGCGCGTCCCCAAGCCGGCGCGTCATCCGAGCCGCCGGATCGTCGAGGTCAGCTCCTGGATCAGGTTGTAAAGCGAACGATCCTCCTTCATACGGCGGGCGATCTTCTCGTGGCCGTAGTGGATCGTCGTGTGGTCGCGCCCGCCGAAGGACTGCCCGATGCGCGGCAGGGAGAGATCGGTCAGCTCGCGGCTCAGGTACATCGCGACCTGGCGCGGGAAGACGACCGTCTGGGTCCGCCGCTCCGAGCAGAGGTCCTCGACTGTCAGCGAGAAGTACTCGGCGACGACGCGCTGCACGCCCTCGACCGTGACCGGCCGCGCGTCCTCCGGGTACTGGTTCTGCAGGACGTCGCGGACGAGCTCCACGGTCAGGGGCTCGCCGGTCAGGGTCGCGAACGCGACGCTGCGCGTCAGCGCGCCCTCGAGCTCGCGGATGTTGGTCTGCACCCGCATGGCGATCTGGGCCAGCACCTCGCCGTCGTCGATGACGATGCCGTCCCGGGCCGCCTTCTTGCGCAGGATCGCGATCCGCGTCTCGAGGTCGGGGGTCTGCACGTCCGTGATCAGGCCCCACTCGAAGCGCGAGCGCAGGCGGTCCTCCAGGCGCGCGATCTCCCGCGGCGGGCGATCCGAGGAGAGCACGATCTGGCTGCCCCCCTCGTGGAGCGTGTTGAACGTGTGGAAGAACTCCTCCTGGATCCCCTCCCGCCCGGACAGGAACTGGATGTCGTCGATGAGGAGCACGTCGTAGCTGCGGTAGCGGCTCTTGAACTGCTCGATCCGCTTCTCGCGCAGCGCCTCGATGAAGTCGTTGGTGAAGGCCTCGCAGGTCGCGTAGCAGGTGCGCAGCCGCGGGTTGGAGACGGTGACGTAGTGGGCGATCGCCTGCAGGAGATGCGTCTTGCCGAGGCCGGTCGCGCCGTGGATCACGAGCGGGTTGTAGGCCTGGCTCGGGGCCTCGGCCACCGCCAGCGCCGCCGCATGGGCGAAGCGATTCGACGGGCCGATCACGAAGGTGTCGAACGTCGCGTTGCGG
>CAZGIE010000231.1:0-1873 GCA_964526485.1 uncultured Gemmatimonas sp.
ACTGAACCTGTTCGAGCATCGGGTGATCTTCTTGACGTGGCGCACCCGGCACGACGACGTCCTGCCACCGTTCGTTCGATTCCGCCCCGCGCGGTGGGTGCAGGGGTGGTTCGGCCAGCGTATCCGGGCGGACGGTACGTGACGCCGGTGGAGCGGCTACCGGGACGGTGCGCCCGGTCCCCAGCGTCGGATCGCCGCCAGAACGAGTGGATGGAAGAGCTGGCCCTTCGGCTTGAGGATCGAGCCGCGGCAGCGCCGGGCGCCGCAGCGACAGGGGAAGCGGCGCTTCCGCGCCGGCGTATGCCGTTCATCGAGTTCGATCGCGTAATCGTACGCGAGCTCCTCGCCCGGGCGGATGTCGCGGATCGCCACGATCCACATGTGGTCACCGAACGCGATCGGCTCGCAGTTCGGCTCGCACGAGTGATTGATGAACCGCGCGGCGTTCCCACCGATGTTGGCGTCGATCACGCGCTCGGCGTCCAGGGTGAGCAGGTAGGTGTGTTCCGGTTCTTCGTTTCCGTCCGGCGGCGTCGGATACCGACGTTCCCCCTCCGCCTCGCTGATCAGCTCGCCGGTGTACTCGATGATGCGGGTGCCGGCCGGGATGCGCGCGGTCGCATAGACGCCGCGGCCGTGCCGAGGGGATCGGCGCACCTCCCACGGGCGACGCGGCATCTCAGGCCGGGGGCGGGAGGTCGGCCGGATGGTCGGCGACCTCGTCGAAGGCCGGGAGATCGGCGCCCACGGCGCGGTGGTCCCGCGGGAGGAGCGCCGCGGTCACCACGTCGTCCATCGTCGCGGCGAGGGTGAACTCGATCGCCGAGCGCACCTCGGCGGGGAGTTCGCGGAGGTCCTTCGCGTTCCCCGCGGGGAGGATCACGCGCCGTAGACCGGCGCGGTACGCGGCGAGCACCTTCTCCTTCACCCCGCCGATCTCGAGCACGCGACCGCGCAGCGTCACCTCGCCGGTGACCGCGACATCCCGCCGGACCGCCCGCTGGCTCATCACGCTCGCGATCGCGAGCGTGACGGCGACGCCCGCGCTCGGGCCGTCCTTCGGGACCGCGCCGGCGGGGAAGTGCACGTGCAGGTCGCTCGCGCGGAGTTCGGGATCCACGAGCCGGAGCTCGCGCGCCCGCGATCGCACGTACGAGCTCGCGGCATCGACCGACTCCCGCATCACCTCGCCGAGCTGTCCGGTGACGAGCAGGCGTCCCGTGCCGGGCATCCGGAGCGCCTCGATGGTCATCAGCTCGCCGCCGTTCGCCGTCCAGGCGAGTCCCGTGACGGTCCCCACCTCCGGCGCCTGATCGGCGAGCTCGGCGGCCCATCGTGGTGGGCCGAGCACCTCCTCCATCCGCGCCGCATCGACGACCCAGGCGCCGCGCTCCCCCTCTGCCTTCCGCCGGGCCCGCCGCCGCATCAACGCGGCGAGCTGCCGTTCGAAGGCGCGGAGCCCGGCTTCGCGGGCGTAGCGGTTCGCGACGAAGGAGAGCGACTCGTCGGTGAACTGGAGGTCGTGCTCGGTGATCCCGTGCTCGTCGAAGAGCCGAGGGAGGAGGTAGCGCCAGGCGATCTCGACCTTCTCCTCCACCGTGTATCCCGCGATGCGGATCACCTCGAGCCGGTCTCGCAGCGCCGGTGGGATGTCGAAGAGGTTGTTCGCGGTGCAGATGAAGAGCACCGACGAGAGGTCGAAGGGGAGGTTGAGGTAGTGGTCGGAGAAGCCGCGGTTCTGCGTCGGGTCGAGGACCTCGAGCATCGCGGCCGTCGGGTCCCCGCCGGCGCCGCCGGCGGCCATCTTGTCGATCTCGTCGATCATCAACACCGGGTCGGCGACCTGCACCCGGCGCATCGCCTGGATGAGGAG
>CAZGIE010000232.1:0-1826 GCA_964526485.1 uncultured Gemmatimonas sp.
GACGAGCAACGCCCGCTCCGCCGCCTCGCGCGCCGTCTCGAACGCACCGGACGCGAACGCGAGACGTCCGAGCCCGTACCAGAGCGCCGGCGTCTCGTCCGCCGGGGCACCCTCCGCGAGCAGTGCCGTCATCAGAACCCGGGCTGCGGACACCTCGCCCGCCGCCGCGAGGATCATCGCCGCGTTGCGTCGGATGGCCCAAGACCCCTGCACCGCCGACGCCGACGCACCGGCCGCCGCGTCCGACCATCGGCCCTGATGCGCGTGCACCACGGCGAGGTTCCCGACGACGACCGGATCGTCCGGCGCGCGGGCGAGGGCCTCGCGGTAGCTGGCCTCAGCCTCGGTCCAGCGGCCGAGCCGATGCGCCGCCACGCCCCGCGCGTTCCAGAGCGTCGCGTCGGCGGGATGGTCCGTCACGAGTCGGTCGAACCAGGAGAAGGCGGCGCCGAGGTCGCCGCGCCGCATCACGATCGTGGCGAGCGCGGTCGCGCCGCGGACGTCGGGGTCCGCCGCGAACGCGACCTCGAGCGCCCGCTCCGCCAAGGCGGTGTGCCCGAGCTCGAGGGCTGCGATGCCGAGCGCGCGCCGCGCGGCGGGCGTGGGCGCGCGGTCGCCGTCCGCCGGCACGGCCTCGACCGATGCGGGCATCACCCCGCCAGCGTCGAGCCGCAGATGCGGCTCTCCCCGCCCGAGACCCGGCCGCAGGAGCACGGCCGCCTGATGGGCCTGTCGCGCGGCACCGGTCTCACCGAGATCACCGAGGATGAACGCGCGGAGGAGGAGCGCGTCGGCATCGCCCGGCGCCCGCGCGACCGCCACCTCGACGAGGTCGCGTGCCGAACGCAGTTCGCCGCGACGGTACGCGAGCAGGGCGCGCCACCGCCACGCGAGCGGCTCGTCGGACGCCACCGCGGCGAGCCGCCCTTCCGCCTCATCGAGCCGTCCCCCATCGATCGCGGCGGCCACCTCGATCCACGGGAGCCAGGGGTCCCGTGCCCCGAGGCGCCGCGCCGCGGCGACGGCGGTCCCGAGCTCGACCGCATCCCCACGGGCGAAGGCGAGCCGCGCGAGCACGACCCAGGGCTCGGCGGCATCGGGATCGCTCGCCGCCTGCGCGCGATGCGTCTCGAGGCGCGACTCGCGCCCGTCGGGATCGGTGAGGACGTAGGCGAGGTTCCGCCGCGCCAGCATGAAGGTGGGGTCGAGCACCGCCGCCGAGGCGAACGCCTCCACCGCGCTCGACGAGAGCCCACGCCGCTGCAACACCACACCGAGGTCGTTCTGCTGCTCCGCGTCGGCGGCGTCGACGCGATCGAGGAGCTCGAGGAGGATCCCCGCCTCGCGGGTGGAGGCCCCGCTCATGCGGCGTGGACGCGGAGCGCCTCGACGAGGCGCGCCGGAGCGAGGGGCTTGGGCAGCAGGATCGCCGCGCCGGCCGCCGCACACGCGTCACGGACCGCGGCATCGCCCAAGCCGGTGCAGACGACGAGCACCGACGCGGGGGCCTCGGCGCGGAGCGCTGCCAGCAACGCGAAGCCCTCCTGGTCGGGCAGTAGCAGATCGGTGATGATCACCGCGGGCCGATGCGTCCGCAGGGCCGCGAGGGCGGCTGCCCCCGTCCCGACCCGCGCCACCACCGTCCAGCCGGCCCCTTCGAGCGCGTCACCGAGGAGGTCGCGCGCGAAGGCCGATCCGTCACACAGCAGGGCCGTCGCCGCCATAGAAGCCAAGGTAGTCCAGCACGTCGGGGCGAGCCACCCAGGACGGTGCCTCCGCCGCGGCGGCGAGCGCCGCGCGCAGGTCCGCGGGGAGCGGCGACCGCA
>CAZGIE010000233.1:0-1819 GCA_964526485.1 uncultured Gemmatimonas sp.
GCGCGTGCACCACGCCTTCGCGACGGACGGCGGGGCCGTGCCGGGGTGGCGGCCCCGCGCTGATGGCCCCCTGCCTGGGAGCGACGGCCCCATCCCCGTCGCGGTGGGCGACGGCATCCTGATGGCGCAGAAACTCGCGCGCGAGCTCGGGCTCGGGGTCGGGATCTCGAGCGGCGCCAATCTCGTCGCCGCGCTCCGCCTCCAGGAGACCCTCGGGGCATCCGCGGTGGTGACGACGGTGCTCTGCGATTCGAATCGCACCTACCTCGACGGCCCCCTGACGCGGGAGGAGCCGGTGCGCGACGGCTTCCTCACGCCGCGCATGACCTTCGTGGGCTTCCGCGCGGTCAACCGCTCATGCCTGACCTGCGTGGATCCGCAGGACACGGCGAGCTTCCCCACGGGGATCTTCGAGATGGCGCGGCAGCTGGAACGGCGGAACCGACTCAATCCTCTTCGATGAGCGAGGCCGCCCGCGTGTCGGGCATCCGCCAGTAGACCACGAGCGAGGCGGCGATCACCGCGGTGGCGTACCCGTAGAACCACCGCTCGTGCCCGAGCCCCTTGAGCCAGAGCGCCACGTACTCCGCCGTGCCGCCGAAGAGCGAGACGGCGAGCGAGTACGGGAGGGCGACGCCGAGGGCGCGCACCTCCGTCGGGAAGAGCTCGGCCTTCACCACGGCGTTGATCGACGTGTAGCAGCTGACCACCGCGAGCGCCGCGCCGAGGAGGAGGACGGCGCGGAGCGGCGTCGCCGTCTCGAGCGCGGTGAGGAGGGGGATGGTGCCCACGGTCCCGAGCACGCCGAAGGTGAGGAGGATCGGCCGGCGGCCGATCCGGTCGGAGAGGGCGCCGACGAACGGCTGCAGGAGCATGAAGCCGAGCAGGGTGATCGCGTTCACCTGCGACGCCACCGCCTTCGAGAGTCCCGTGGTGTTCACCAGGAACTTCTGCGCGTAGGTCGTGCAGACGTAAAAGGCGAGCGCCCCCCCGGCCGTCAGCCCGAAGACCGTGGCGGCGGCGCGCCGATGCCGAGCGAGGCCGCGGAGTCCACGTGCCGGTGCCGGGTCGGCGGCCGTCCCCGTCGCGCCAGCCGTCGTGCGCGCCGCCGCCGCGGCCTGGGCCCGCGTGAAGCTCTCCGTCTCGTCGAGCGCGTGGCGCATCCAGACGGCGACGATGGCGGCGAGGGCGCCGAGGACGAAGGGGATCCGCCACCCCCACGCGACGAGCGCCGCCTCCGGCATCGCACGCTGCAGCACGAGGAGCACGCTGAGCGCGAGGAGTTGGCCGAGGATGAGCGTGACGTACTGGAAGCTCGTGTAGTAGCCGCGGCGCGCGCGCCCCGCCCGTTCGCTCAGATAGGTCGCGCTCGCGCCGTACTCCCCACCGACACTGAGCCCCTGCAACAGGCGCGCCACCACGAGGAGCACCGGGGCCGCGACACCGATGGTCGCGTACGAGGGCGTCACCGCGATGAGGAGCGAGCCGCCGCACATGAGCCAGACCGAGCGCGTGAGCGCCGCGCGACGCCCGTGCCGGTCGGCGTACCACCCGAGGAGCCAGCTTCCCACCGGCCGCATGAAGAACCCGACGGCGAAGACGGCGGCGGTGTTCAGGAGCTGCGCGGTCGCGTCGCCCGTGGGGAAGAAGCTCCCCGCGAAGTAGAGCGCGAAGGCCGAGTAGGTGTACCAGTCGTACCACTCGACGAGGTTCCCGATGGAACCGCCGATGATGGCGCGGAGGCGACCGCGATCGTGGGGGGGCATCGGGGGGAAGCTACAGGGGGTCAGGTATCAGGTGTCAGGGATCAGGGATCAGG
>CAZGIE010000234.1:0-1813 GCA_964526485.1 uncultured Gemmatimonas sp.
CTGGCATGCGGTCGCGGCCGCCACGAGCGTGATCGTCGCCGCCGCGTACCTGCTCTGGGCGGTGCAGCGGATCCTCTACAATCCGCTCACGAACCCCGAGAACCAGGCGCTTCGCGGCCGTGACCTGAATTGGCGGGAGCTCGGCCTGCTCGCGCCCCTCCTGGTCGCGATCGTCTGGCTCGGGGTCTACCCGAAGCCGGTGCTCCAGAAGACCGAGGCCGCGGCCTCCCGCCTCGTCCAGCAGGTGGAGGCGGCGCGCACGAGCCAGCAGCGGGCCCAGACGGGCGGAGCGACCCGATGACCTTCGATCTGACGCAGCCGGGGGCGCTGATGGCGGCGCTCCTCCCCGACCTTCTCCTCATGGGCGGCGCGATGGCGCTCGCGCTCCTCGCCGCATGGCGGCCGGCCTCTGACGGTCACCAGCGTCTCGTCGGTCAGATGACGCTTGTGGTCCTCTCCACCAGCCTGGTCAGCGTCATCCTCGCCGCGACGCGTGGCGGTGCCGCGACCGACGGCGTGATCGCGGTCGATGGTTTCCGGTGGGCGGTCGACGTCGTGATCCTGCTCGCGGCGATGGGGACCGTCGCGCTCAACATCGAGCAGCAACCTCGCGACGGGATCCGGCAGGCCGAGTCGCACGTGCTCGTGGCCCTCGCGGCCTCCGGGATGATGGTGCTGGCCGCCGCGCGGGACCTGATGGTGATCTTCCTGGGCATCGAGATCATGTCGGTCGCGATCTACGCGCTCGTCGGCCTCAACCGTCGGAGCGCGCGGTCGGCGGAGGCCTCGCTCAAGTATTTCCTGCTCGGCGCCTTCGCCACGGGGTTCCTCCTGTACGGGATCGCGTTGATCTACGGCGCGACCGGTCAGACCCAGCTCGGCGCCATCGCCGCGGCGATCGCGCGGCACGCCCTCGCGCTCGACCCGATGCTGATGGTCGGGATCGGCCTCTTGGTGATCGGGTTCGGCTTCAAGGTCGCGGCCGTGCCGTTCCATATGTGGGCGCCCGATGTCTACGACGGCGCGCCGACCCCCGTGGCCGGGTTCATGGCCGCCGGGGTGAAGGCCGCCGCCTTCGCCACGCTGCTCCGCATCCTCTACGAGGCCTTCTACCTTGTCGGCCTCTGGATCGAGCCCGTCGCGTGGCTCGCCGTCGTGACGATGGTCGTCGGCAACCTCGTCGCGCTCTCGCAGCGCGACATCAAGCGGATGCTCGCGTATTCCGGCATCGTCCACACCGGCTATCTGCTCGTCGCAGCCGTCGCCGCCACGGACCTCGCGAGCACCGCCTTCACGTTCTACATGCTCGGCTACACCCTCGCGACGCTTGGCGCCTTCGCGATCGTCGGGGTGATCCAGCACGACCGGGCCGAGGGGGCGCCGCTCGCCGCCTACGCCGGCCTCTGGTCGGTCCGCCCGTGGCTCGCCGTCGGGATGTCCATCTTCCTGCTGGCCTTCCTCGGATTCCCGGTCTTCGGTGGCCTCGGCTTCTTCGGTAAGTGGTACCTCCTCTCAGCCGCGATCGACGCTCCGGGACGGCTCGTGGTGCTGTCCGTCGTTATCGTGCTCACATCGGTGATCTCGGCGGGGTACTACCTGCCGGTGATTCGTGCGATGTTCATGGAGCCGCGGGCTGAGGGGGTGCAGGTGCCCGCGACGACCGGGACGTGGACGCGGTTGGTGCTTGTTGTGACCGGCGTGCTCATCTTGATCTGCGGCCTCTTTCCGGCGCCGCTCGCCTCCGTCGCCCTCCGGAACGGGTTCGCGCCACACGCGATTCCCGACGAGGTACGGACGACCGGGGTCGGCGTCC
>CAZGIE010000235.1:0-1808 GCA_964526485.1 uncultured Gemmatimonas sp.
TCCTCACCCGGCATCGCCAATGCCCGTGAGCCCAAGGAACTGCTCATGGAAGTCTACGCGTAGCGGCACTCCCTCGCCCTCCCCACAGCGCTACACTCAATCCATTAGCCCCCCCATGCCTGAAAACGTGCTCCCCACCCGCCCCCCCATTCTCCAAACCTCCTTCGCGGCC
Organism: uncultured Gemmatimonas sp.; assembly: GCA_964526485.1. Classification (GTDB taxonomy): domain Bacteria; phylum Gemmatimonadota; class Gemmatimonadetes; order Gemmatimonadales; family Gemmatimonadaceae; genus Pseudogemmatithrix. The sequence continues at coordinate 173 of CAZGIE010000235.1, forward strand.
GCCCCGCTCGCCACCGCGGCGGCGGCGGACTCGCGCACCGTGACGTCGAGCTGCGCGACGGTGCGCTGCGGCGTCTCGAGCGCGAGGCCGAGGTCCTTCGCCGCCATCGCGAAGCGATTCGTGGACTCGGCCAGGGATACCGTGATCGGGAAGCGCTCGCGCACCTCGGTGTTCGCGAAGGCCTGCACCCGCACGTCTTGGAACGCACCCGGTTCGAGGTCGCCGACCGGGCGGCGGATGCGACGGTTGCTCACCGTGTCCGCGAGGAAGACGTTCGGCCCCGCCGCGATCTCGGCGACGACGCCGGTCGCGCGCCCCTCCCCGGTGTTCTGCACACGGATTGTGAGCGTGACCACCTGTCCGGTCCGGATGATGCTCCGCCCCTGCGCATCCTCCACCCCGACATCCGCCACGGCAAGGACAGGGGGCCGGAAGGCGCGGGTCACGACGCGCACGAGCAGCGGTTCGGCATGGAAGCCGTTCGCCTCGCGGACCTCGAGTCGCAGCTCCGCTGTCGTATCGCGGAGCGCGGTCCCGGCCGTGAGCGAGAGCACCACCGACCGGCTCTCCCCGGGCAGGATCCGGCCGAGGGTGGAGCGGAGTCCTTCGATCGGCTGTGTCGACGTCCCCTGCACCTGCACGCCAGTCGCGGGCCCCGGCCCGACGTTCCGCACCACGAACTGCAAGACCGCCCGCTCCCCGACACCGAGGCGGTTGTCGCCGTCGGTGTCGGTGAACCGTGCGCTGTCCACCTGCAGGGCCGCGGGGAGCGCGACCGTCGCCCGCTCGGCCCCCGGCGTGCAGGGCGCGGCCGAGCTCCCGGACGAGGCGCCGGCGGCCACACCCTTCGGCACCCCCTTCCCCGGCGCGGCCGGCGCGGCGGCGGGCGTCGGAGGACAGGCGCCCGTCACGGCGATCGGCGTCACCGGAGCCGTGCCCGCCGCGGCCACCGACGCCGCGCCGTCCCAGAGCCCGATCTTCCCGGAGCGCGAACCGCTCAGGAGCATCGTCCCGGTGCGCGCGTAGGCGAGCCCATACACCGCGTCCGTGTGGCCGCGGACCTCGCGGAGGAGCGTCCCCGTCGCGATCGACCAGACGCGGATGGTGCTATCGCCGGCCCCGCTCGCCACCTGCGACCCGTCGGCGCTGATCGCGACCGCCCAGACCCCGCCCGTGTGCCCCGAGAGGACGCGCTGTGTCTCCCCCGTCGCCGGATCCCAGACGCGTAGCGTGCGGTCCCACGCCGCGCTGATGAGCGTGCGGGAGTCCGGCGTGAACGCCACGCCGTAGACGCCGTTCGTGTGCCCCTGCATCGTCCGCACGAGCGCGCCCGAGGCCGCGTCCCAGAGCTTCACCGTCTGGTCCCACGACCCGCTGGCGACGAAGCGACCATCCGGGCTGAAGGCGACGCCCCAGACGTCCTTCGTGTGACCGCTCAGCGTGCGGACCGTCGCCCCGGTCGCGGGGTTCCAGAGCCGTACCGTGTTGTCGGAGGCCGCGCTCGCGAGGAGCCGGCCGTCCGGACTGAAGGCGACGGCGCGCACATAGGCACGGTGCCCCGTGAGCGTCCGGACCGCGCGTCCCGTCGCCACGTCCCAGAGACGCACCGTGTTGTCCCAGCTCGCCGAAGCGAGGA
>CAZGIE010000236.1:0-1775 GCA_964526485.1 uncultured Gemmatimonas sp.
AGTTGCAGGAGGAGCGTCGCATCGACCACCCCCGCGGAGAGCACCAGTGCATCCCCCACGAAGAGCGCGCTCGCCAAGGCCGCCAGCAAGAGGGCGCTCCCAATCGGCAAGAGGAGCGCGGCGGCGCTCATCCAGAGGATGTAGAGGGCAGAGAGCTGCGAGCCCCCGCCGCCGGTGAGGTGCACCGCCTCCGTCAGCAGCAGGAAATCATGGACGAACTGCGCGTAGAGGAACGGTGGCGTCACCGCCTCGCCGCGCAGTTCCGTCCAGCTGATGGAGATCGCCGTCACCACCACCGAGGTCACCACGGGAATCGACGCGAAGGTCCCGCGCCACGCATCGGGGACCTCCGGCGACAGGAGCGCCACGATGAAGATCCCGAACGCCACGACTTGACGCAGGATGAACATCCACCGCAGGATGACCTGGCGGTCCACCCCGGATCCGCTGCGGTCGGCGTTCAAATGAAGATCCACTGAGAGCCCCGGGTTATCCATCGGGTCTTGCAAATCGCAACGGTGGAAATGACGCAGAATCCGTCAAGATGCGCAAGCTAGAGAGAATCCATGCACCGTACCGGTAGCTGGTCCGACGACGGACGCCTCGTCGTCACCGCACGGCTCTCCCTCCCCGCCGATGAGCTCGCCATCAAGGCCTCGCGCGCCGGCGGGCCCGGCGGACAGCACGTCAACACGACGAGCACCCGCATCGAGGTGACCTGGTCGGTCTCGGAATCACGCGCCCTCACCGAGCCGCAACGGGAGCGGCTCCTCGCCCGGCTGGCGAGCCGACTCGACTCGAGCGGTACGCTCCGGATCGTCGCCGCCGAGACCCGGAGTCAGCAGCAGAACCGGGAACGCGCACTCACTCGGCTCGCGGAGACGGTCCGCGACGCCCTCGCCGTCCCGAAGGTGCGTCGCCCGACCACCCCCACCCGCGCCTCCGTCGCGCGGACCCGCGAGGCGAAGCAGCGTCGCGGGGCGCGGAAGCGCGACCGCGGCTGGCGCCCCGACGAGTGACTACGACTTCGGGGGACGCGCCCCGCCGCGCAGGGTCACCCCGAGGGTGATGGTGTACATGTCCGCGAGCGATTCGCGGGGCGAGAGGACCACCTCGCCACTCGGCAGCTCCGCGATGTCCCCAGGGGTCAGGTAGCGCACCGCGCGCCCGTGCCAGATCCGGCGCAGCCCGAGGTCGAGCACCGCGCGCCGGCCGCGGAGCGGGATGTACACGCCGCCGTAGAGGATCCGCGCGGTGGTGGCGTCACTCAAATTCGTCGTCGTGGCGAAGGGCTCCTCCTGGCTGTTCGAGCCGTTCACCGAGGTCGACGTGGTGAACGAGCCGAACCCGATCTGCGCACCCGCGTACGGCGTGAACTGCCCCGACGGCATCCCCAACTGCACGCCGATCGCCCCGGAGAAGATCGCGTTCGTCGTCGTGACATCGACGTCGATGAGCGAGAGCGCCCCCGACCCGAGCGGCACGCGCCGCGTCTCGGCCCCGTAGATCTGCACGCCGAGATCCGCGCGGAAGCCGAGCATCTCGTCGAAGGCCCAGAGGATGCCGCCCCCCGCGCCCCCGGCCATCGCGACGTTCTGCGCGAACGCCCCCGTGGGGACCCCGATCTGCAGGTGGAGGGGAATCGCCAGATCGCGGGGGAGGGACGACGGCACTTCGCCGCCATCCTTCGACTCCTGCGCGCCGAGGGCGCCGGGGAGCGGCGCGAGCAGACAGGCGAGGGCGAGGACGCCGAACAGGGGGCGGCGATGGGGCAT
>CAZGIE010000237.1:0-1770 GCA_964526485.1 uncultured Gemmatimonas sp.
CGCAGTACGGCCGCATGTGCCCCATCGAGACGCCGGAAGGTCCGAACATCGGCCTGATCACCTCCCTCGCCTGCTTCGCGCGCGTCAACGACCTCGGCTTCGTCGAGACCCCGTACCGTGTGGTGAAGGGCGGGAAGGTCACGAACGAGATCGCCTGGCTCGACGCCACCCGCGAGGAGCACGCCGTCATCGCGCAGGCCAACGCGCGGCTCAACCCCGACGGCAGCTTCATGGACGAGCTGGTGCTCTGCCGCCAGCAGGCGGACGTGCCGCTCCTCCCGCCGTCGCGCATCGACTACATGGACGTCGCGCCCGAGCAGCTCGTCTCGATCGCGGCCGCGCTGATCCCGTTCCTCGAGCATGACGACGCGAACCGCGCGCTCATGGGCTCGAACATGCAGCGCCAGGCCGTCCCGCTCCTCAACCCGCAGACCCCGTTCGTGGGCACCGGGCTCGAGGAGAAGGTCGCCGTCGACTCGGGCGCGGTCGTCATCGCCAAGCGCGCCGGCGTCGTGATGCGCGTCACCGCCGACGAGATCGTCGTCGACGCGGGCCGCGGGCGCGCCCGTGACGCGGAGGCGCCGCTCGCCGGGCTGTACCAGCAGGACCGGTACAAGCTCCGGAAGTACCTGCGCACCAACCAGGACACCGCGCTCAACCAGCGGCCGCTCGTCGCGGTCGGGCAGAAGGTCAAGGCCGGCGAGGTCCTCGCCGACGGCTCCGGCACCCAGTTCGGCCAGCTCGCGCTCGGCTCGAACGTGACGGTCGCCTTCATGCCGTGGTACGGGCACAACTTCGAGGACGCCATCGTCCTCTCCGAGCGCCTGGTCAAGGACGACGTCTACTCGTCGATCCACATCCAGGAGCATGAGCTCCACGTCCGCGACACCAAGCGGGGGCAGGAGGAGATCACGCGCGAGGTCCCGAACGTCTCCGAGGACGCGCTCCTCGACCTCGACGAGCGGGGCATCGTCCGCATCGGCGCCCACGTGCGGCCGGGCGACATCCTCGTCGGCAAGATCACGCCGAAGGGCGAGACGGAGCTCTCCCCCGAAGAGAAGCTCCTCACCGCGATCTTCGGTGAGAAGGCGAAGGACGTGAAGGATTCGTCGCTCAAGGTGCCCCCGGGCGTCGAGGGCGTGGTCATCGACGTGAAGATCTTCTCGCGCGTCGAGGACTCGGTCGTCGAGAAGGACCGCGGCGAGCGCATCGGTGAGGTCCGCCGGCTCGAGGGCGAGGAGAAGGTGCGCGTGAACGACGCGCGCGACGCCGAGATCAAGGCGCTCCTCGTCGGGCAGAAGGTCGCGCTCGCGCTCCAGAGCGGCACGGTGGAGGAGGCGATCGCCCCCGGGACCGTCCTCACGGAGGCGATGCTCCGCGACCTGCGGCTCATCACGCTCGACCTCAAGACGTTCCGGGTCGAGGACAAGAAGGCGAACGCCGCGGTCCGGTCGATCATCGATGCGGCCGATGCGGTGAAGGCGAAGATCGAGGAGCGGGCGGAGGAGCGGATCGACCGCATCCTGCAGCCCGATGAGCTCCCGCCGGGCGTGCTGCAGCTGGTCAAGGTCTATCTCGCCGAGAAGCGCAAGGTCTCGGTGGGTGACAAGATGGCCGGCCGCCACGGCAACAAGGGTATCGTGGCGCGCATCGTGCCCGAGGAGGATATGCCGTTCCTCCCCGATGGCCGGCCGGTCGACATCGTGTTGAACCCCCTCGGCGTGCCGTCGCGCATGAACGTGGGGCAGATCCTCGAGTCCCACCTCGGGT
>CAZGIE010000238.1:0-1745 GCA_964526485.1 uncultured Gemmatimonas sp.
CCGCCGCCGCGCCGGCGCGCGCCGCCGGGATGCGCCCGGCGGAGTAGAGCGTCTGGGAGACGTTCAGCGAGAAGATCGCCGTGTTCGGTGCGGCGAAGATCCGCGCGATCGGGGAATCCGCGAACCCGCCACCGGCGGTGGAATCGTTCGGGTCGCTGAACCGCTCGCTGATGGACGCGAACTGGTTCTGGATGGCGCGCTGATACGCGATGCTGCCGTTGGCCTGCGGGAGCCGCGCGCTGTTGGCCTGCTGCTGCACCCCCTTCGCACGCGTCACGCCGGCCGCGGCGATCGCCACGCCCTCGCTCTTCAGCTCGGCGCGCCGGAGCGCGTCGGCGAGCGAAAGCGTCGCGGCGGTGCCGGCCGTGGCGCTCGGGGTCGCGGCGCCCCCCTGCGCGGTGGCCACTATCGGCGACGCGGCGAGGAGAAGGATCGCGAGAAAGGCCGCGGCGGTCGCACCGAGGGCGCGGAGGAAGAGGCGCACGTAGGTACGCGGGGCGTCAGGGGCGGGCGGGAACATGGAGGGCATCACATCACGGTGGAGGGCGTCGGAGAAGAGCGTGCCGAGCAGCATGGTGCAGGCGGCGTTCGCGTTCGCGACATCGGGAATCGTCCGCGTCGCGTGCAGGCGGTCCACGTAGGCGCGCAGCTCGCGGAACGAGACGGTCGGGTGGTCCGCGACCTCGGAGGAGTGCTCGGGGTGTTCATGCAGCTCCGCGACGGCGGAGCGGATCAGCCCGCGGCGCTCGAGCATGAACCGGTGAGTGTCGCCCGCCCAGCGGGTCAGCTCCCCCTCGGGGTCGGCCGGCTCGGCCGGGAGCGTCGCGGCATCAGGACCCCGGTGGCAGGAGCGGATGACCTCGTCGATCAGGTTCGCCTTGGAACCGAAGGTACGGAACAGGGTAACTTCATTGACGCCAGCGACTTCCGCGATGCGACGCGTGGTCGCCCCCCGGAATCCGACCTCGGCGTACACCTTGGCCGCGGCGTCGAGCAGTTGTTGTCTGGTGGGTTCGGGCATGATGTATTGCAAGTGATTGCTTGCAATGAAAGCAAGCGACTACTTGCATCAAACTCAAGCCGGACCGGAAAGGTTCCAGACCTGGGATTCCGGGGGCCGCGAGACCCTCGCCGACCCGCACCCCGCCAGCCATCGCGTGCCGGATTCGACCACTTGCCCCGACACCGCTCCGTCCGCTCCTTCCTTCCTATGGCCACGCAGAAGCCCGCCGACCCCGCCCTCGCCGCCCAGCTCACCCCGCTCCAATACCAGGTGACGCAGTGCAGCGCGACCGAGCCGCCGTTCCGGAACGAGTTCTGGGACCACAAAGCCCCGGGGCTCTACGTCGACATCGTCTCCGGCGAGCCGCTCTTCACCTCGCTCGACAAGTTCGACTCGGGGACGGGATGGCCGTCGTTCACACGCCCCGCCGTCGCCGCGAACGTCACCGAGCACGTCGATCGGTCGATCCCCTTCATGCCGCGCACGGAGGTCCGCTCCGCGCAGGGCGATTCGCACCTCGGTCACGTCTTCGACGACGGCCCGGGCCCCGAGGGGCTCCGCTACTGCATCAACTCGGCCGCGCTCCGGTTCATCCCGGTGGATCGGTTGGACGCCGAGGGGTACGGTGCATTTCGACAGCTGTTCGACACCCCGTGAACACCTCCTCCCTGCCCCCTGACCCCTCCCACCTGTCCTCCGCCACCCTCGGCGGCGGCTGCTTCTGGTGCCTCGAGGCGGTCTA
>CAZGIE010000239.1:0-1739 GCA_964526485.1 uncultured Gemmatimonas sp.
AGTAGGCGCGGCGGTGCGAGCGTCCCACGCGGCCGCGCAGCTGATAGAGCTGCGCCAGGCCGAGCCGGTCGGCGCGGTCCACGAACATGGTGTTCGCGTTCGGCACGTCGAGCCCGCTCTCGACGATGAGCGTCGAGACGAGGACGTCGACCTCCCCGGCCACGAAGCGCCGCATCACGGCCTCGAGCTCGCGCTCCGGCATCTGCCCGTGCCCCACCGCGATCCGCGCCCGCGGCACGACCCGTTGGAGGTGATCGGCCACCGCGAGGATCGTCTCGATCCGATTGTGCACGAAGTACACCTGCCCCCCGCGGTCGAGCTCGCGGGCGATCCCCTCCTCGAGGAGCCCGTCGTCCCATGGCTCGAGCGAGGTGAGCACCGGCGACCGGTCGCGCGGCGGCGTCTGCATCAGCGTGAGGTCGCGGAGTCCGGCGAGCGACTGGTGCAGCGTCCGGGGGATCGGCGTGGCCGTGAGGGTGAGCACGTCGGTCTCGAGCCGGAGCTGCTTGAGCCGCTCCTTGTGCTTCACGCCGAAGCGGTGCTCCTCGTCGACGACTACGAGGCCGAGCTGCTTGAACGTGACGTCGGGGCTCAGCAGGCGGTGTGTCCCGATCACGACGTCGATCGTGCCGGCCGCGACCTCGGCCAACGCGGCCGCCTGCGCCTTCGCGGTCTGGAAGCGGCTCAACACCGCGATGCGCACCGGGAAGTCCGCGAAGCGATCGCCGAAGGTGCGGGCGTGCTGCTCGGCGAGGATCGTCGTCGGGACGAGGATCGCCACCTGGCGCCCGCTCTGCACTGCCTTGAACGCCGCGCGGACGGCGATCTCCGTCTTCCCGTACCCGACGTCGCCGACGAGCAGGCGATCCATCGGCCGCTCCCCTTCCATATCCCCCTTCACCTCGGTCGTCGCCTTGCGCTGGTCGGGGGTGTCCTCGAACAGGAAGGCACTCTCGAGCTGCTTCTGCCACGCCCCGTCGGGGTGATGGGGCGGGCGCGCGGTGACGCGACGGCGCGCATAGAGGTCGAGGAGCTCGGCCGTCATCTCCTGGATGGCGGCGCGGGTCTTGTCGCGCTGCGCCGCCCAGCGCCGGCCGCCGAGCTTGTGCAACCGCGGCGGCGGCGTGTCGTCGTCGATCTCGCCGGCGGCGCGATAGCGCTCCACCTGGTCGAGCCGATAGAGCGGGACGTTGAGGCGGTCCCCGCCCTCGTACTCGACGACCGCGACCTCGATCGTCGACTCGCCGTGGTAGACGGTCGTCATCCCGCGGTAGATGCCGATGCCGTGCTCGAGGTGCACGACGTAGTCGCCCGGCTTGAGCGCGGTGACCTGCTCGAGCGCCGCGCCGGTGACGTATCGACGCGCGCGTCGGATCCGGCGCTCCCGGCGGAAGATCTCGTGGTCGGTGAGGACGCGGAGCCCGTCCGGTCCGCCGCGCGGCGGGAGGAGGAAGCCCCCGGCCAGGACGCCGATGGCGAGGGCGGCGGGGGACGGGCCGCGCGCCTCGAGGAGTTCCTCCAGCCGCTCGGCCTGCCCGGCGTTGTCGCAGAGGATGATCGTCGGCGTCCCGTCGCGCACCAGCGCGCCGAGCCGCGCGAGGTCCCGCTCGACCTTCTCGGGCGCCCGCACCGGGAAGGTCACCGTCCTCGCATCCCCCGCCTCGGCGGCCACCATCGCCAGCGTCGGGAAGCCCGCCAGCTGCCGCGCGACGGCGTCCGGCGGGAGGAGCAGCGCGGCC
>CAZGIE010000240.1:0-1684 GCA_964526485.1 uncultured Gemmatimonas sp.
GGACGAACCGCTGCCGCAGTTCCGGTGAGGCCTGCGCGCCGGCCAGCTGGGAGGCGGCGAGGGTCCAGGCGAGGAGCAGGAACGCACTGAGTCGACGCATATCGCTAATCTAGCGCCGCCGCGGCGGTCAGTTGCGCGTGCCGCGCCGCAGGTCGAACAGCACGCTCCGCTTGCAGGCGGGGCAGAGGAGCCACTCCCGCCGGCGCGCGTACCCGAGCCCGAAACTCCCGCCCCCGACGGCGCGCGCCTGCATCGGGACGGCGCACCGCGGACACGCCGCCGAGCCGTCGCGCCCGTAGGCCGTCCGCACCCCCTGCTCCTCCTCGACGGTGAACTGCGCGCGCTCAGTCATCGGCGATCCGCAGCACGACCTTCCCGAACTGCCGCCCCGACCGCAGCCGCTCGAACGCGGCACGCCCATCCTCGAGCGCGTGCACCGAATCGACCGGCGGCCGGAGCCGGCCGGCCGCGAGTTCGGCGACGATCGCCTCGAACTCGGCGTCGTTCCCCATCGTCGAGCCGAGGATCGACCACTGGTTCCAGAAGAGCTTCCGCACGTCCATCCCGAGCGCGTGCCCCGACGTCCCGCCGCAGGTGACGAGGCGCCCGCCGCGGGCGAGCGCGCCGAGCGACTGCGCCCAGGTCCGCTCCCCGACCGAGTCGACGACGACATCGACGCCGCGCTTCCCGGTCCGCTCGCGCACCATCCGCCCCACGTCCCCCGCCGAATGATCAAGGCCGATTTCGGCGCCGAGCGCCTCGGCGCGCGCGAGCTTGGTGGGATCCGACGACGTCACCCAGACGCGCGCGCCGCGCGCCTTGCAGATCTGGAGCGCCGCGAGCGCGACGCCACCTCCGATCCCCCAGATCAGGACCTCGTCCCCGGCCCGGACCTGCGCCCGCGTCACGCACATCCGCCACGCGGTGAGCGTCGCGAGCGTGAACCCCGCCGCGGTCACATCGTCGACCGCATCCGGGATGCGCCGCACGTTCGTCTCGGGGACGACCACTTCCTCCGCGAAGGTCCCCGGGAGATGCTCGCCCAACAACCGATACCGGATGCAGAGGGAGTGCTCCCCCCGCGAGCAGAACTCGCAGGCCCGGCAGGAGATTCCGGGGTTGATCACCACCCGGTCGCCGACGGCGACGGCCGTGACCCCGGCGCCCACCTCCGCCACCTCCCCGACGCCGTCCCCGCCGAGGATCCAACCCGGCGCGACCTCCACCCCAGGAATCCCCTGGACGACCCAGAGGTCGAGGTGGTTCAGCGCGGCGGCGCGGAGCCGCACGCGCACCGCCCCTGCCGGGGGCGCCGCCGGGGGCGCCGCATCGGCTCGGTACCTGACCTGGTCGAGCGCCCCGTGGGCGTCGATCGTGAGTGCCCGCATCCCCACCCTCCGGCTATATTGCCCACATGATCCCGATCAAGGTCCCCCCCCTCGGCGAATCGATCACGGAAGCGACTATCTCCCGCTGGCGGAAGCGGGAGGGCGAGGCCGTGGCGATCGGCGAGACCCTCGTCGAGCTCGAGACTGACAAGATCACCGTCGAGGTGCCCGCGCTCAACGCCGGCGTCCTCACGAAGGTGCTGAAGCAGGAGGGCGAGGTCGTCCAGCTCGCCGAGACCTTGGCGGAGCTCGACGAGACGGTGACGGCCGGCACGGCGGCGCCCGCCCCCTCACCC
>CAZGIE010000241.1:0-1673 GCA_964526485.1 uncultured Gemmatimonas sp.
TCAGGTCGCGCTCGCCGACGACTATGCGCTCGTGATGTTCGGCGAGCCGGGCGCTTCCCTCGAGGGGACCCTCGGTCCGCAGGCCCCGCAGCATGTGACGGACGGCCGCTCCGGTCGTGCGCCGCTCCCTGACTCGTTGGCCCTGACGCAGGCCCAGAAGGACTCGATCGATGCGCTCAAGGCGGCGTTCAAGGCGGCGAATGCCGGACCGCTCGCGCAGCTGAAGGCGATCTTCGACGAGGCGCGGGCGGCCCGACAGGCCGGGAAGACGCGTGAGGAGGTTCGCGCGATCCTGGAGACGGCGCGCCCGATCCGTGATGCCCTGAAGCCCGCCGTCGAGGCGCTGCACACCGCGATCCGCGCCGTGTTCACGCCGGCGCAGCGCGCCTGGCTCGAGGCGAATCGTCCCCCGATGCCGGGTGGGCTCGGGCCGATCGGTCGTCACGGCCGCCGCCCGCCGCCGCCCCCGCCGGGTGGGAACGGCTGAGCCGTCCTGACGGCTTTGCGCGGATGCCTGCGATGCGGATGACCTTCGTCACCTGCCTGTGCGCCCTCGGTGCGCTCGTCCTCCCGGGGACGCGTGCCGAGGCCCAGGGGGCCGGGCGCGACCCGGTCGCACGGCTCCGTGAGGTGCTCCCCGCTGACGTCGCGGATCGTGTGATCGCGACCGTCACGGCGGCGCGGGAGCGGGGGCTCCCGGCGCAGGCGTTGGAGAACCGGGCACTCAAATACGCGGCGCGCGGTATCGCCCCGGAGCAGATCGAGCGCTCCGTGACGGAGCATGCGACCCGAATGGACCGCGCGCAGTCGGCGCTCGCCGGGGCGCGCGGCGGCATGCGGCCCGGTGCTGACGAGGTCGATGCCGCCGCCGAGGCGATGCGCATGGGCGTCGACGGCGCGGCGGTGAGCGCGCTCGCGAAGTCCGCCCCGTCGGGGCGCTCGCTCGCGGTGCCGCTCTTCGTGGTGGGGAGTCTCGTGGACCGCGGGCTGCCGTCCGATGAGGCGCTCGCGCGGGTTCGGGACCGCCTGCAGGCCCGTGCGAGTGATGCGGAGCTGGAGCGGTTGCCCGACGCCGCGGGCGCGCCGCGCGGCCCGCGCGAAGGGATGGGCCCCGGCGCCATGCGCGGTGGCCCTCGCGACGGGGCTCGTCGTCCCGGGATCCGGCCGATGCCGGGCCAAGGACTGCCCGGGGTACGCGGACCGGGCGTGCCGCAGAACGGCGGAGTCTCGACCGCGCCGCGGCCGGGTGGCGGATTGCCGCGTCGTCGTCCGTAACGCCGCGCGCGTGACGCATCGCCCCAGGGCGATCGGAGGGATCACCGGGTGGGCGCGGGGGCGCCTGCCCGGTTTCGTCTTCCTCCTCCTCGCGCTCACCACGCGCGCCGCATCCGCGCAGTGGCTGCAGCCGAGCGTGGGGATCGGCGCCGCGAGTGTGCGCTACGCCGAGACGCTCGAGACGACGATGCTCAGTCTCACCCCCACCGTCTCGTGGCTCGGCACGCGTGGCGTCGTGACGGCGACGGGGGTGCTCGCCTCCACGGCGGTGCAGGGCCTCGTCGCGGCGGCGTTCACCACATCGTTCGATGCGCCCCTCGCGGCCGAGCTCGCGCTGCTGACGGGCGGCAGTCGATCGGGAGCGGCCGTCACCACGCAGTCTCGCCTGACCGGCCCTG
>CAZGIE010000242.1:0-1565 GCA_964526485.1 uncultured Gemmatimonas sp.
GCTTCGGCGAGGCGATCGCGCTCCGCGAGCTCGGCACGAACGACTCGGTGGTCGTCTATGACGGGACGACGGCCGCGCTCTACCGCGCCATCGCGGACCGCCTGCGCGCCTCGGGCGCCCAGCGCATCGCCATCAACAGCGGTGAGGGGAGCGGGATCGCCGACGGGCTCTCGGCCACCCAGCGACGCGGGCTCGAGCAGGCGCTCGGTCCCGCCTGGGCGCGGCGACTCGTTCCGTCGCACGACCTCGTGCAGGCCTGGCTCGGGGTGAAGCTCCCCGCGGAGGTCGAGATCATGAAGCGCGCGGCGGCGCTCACGGCGCGGCTCGAGGTGGAGGCCTATGCGCAGGTGGTGCCGGGGGTCACGAAGGATTCCGACATCGCGCGCTACCTGAAGCGGCGGATGCGTGAGCTCGGGGTGGAGGATGGGTGGAACCCGACGCAGAACCCGAGCGTGAACTCGGGCCCCGACCGCGGGCACTCGCACGCGAGCGACCGGGTGATCCAGCCGGGCGATGTGATCCAAACGGACTTCGGCATCAAGGTGCACGGCGTCTGGGGGACGGACATCCAGCGCTTCGCGTATGTGCTACGGCCCGGCGAGACGGCGCCGCCGGCGGAGGTGCAGCGGAAGTGGGAGATCGCGCGGGCGGGCTCACGGGCGGCGTTCGCGGCGATGCGGCCGGGCGCGACGGGGGCGCAGGTGGACTCCGCGCAGCGGCTCATCATGGCGCGTGAGGGGTCGACCACGGTGCCCTGGGGAACGGGGCACGGCGTGGGATACTGGGCGCACGACGCGGGACCGCGTCTCAACCGGACCGAGCGCCGCGCGCTGAAGCCCGGGATGACCTTCGCGTACGACGGCTTCATGGCGTGGGCGCTCCTGGGCAGCGACGGCCGCACCTGGGGCGAGGGGACGAAGACGATCTCCGTCGAGGAGATGACGGTGATCACGCCGAGCGGCGCCGAGTTCCTGACGCCGCCGCAGGAGCAGCTGATCCTGATCCCGACGCGCCGCGGTCCGACCACGTGACGGTGGCCGGGGGCGCGTCGACGGCGGGGGTGGCGGACGGCCACGCGCTCGAGGCGCGGGTGCGATTCCTCACCGAGTACGCGCGCCGGCTGCACAACGCCGGGGTGAGCTCGCAGCGGCTCGAGGGGGCGGTGCGCGCCACGGCGCGCGCGCTGCGACTCGAGTGCGAGGCATGGTCGACACCGACGGGGCTCCTCCTCTCCCTCACGGATGCCGACGTATTGCACGGGAGCCAGCAGACGCGGGTGCTGCGGCTCGAGCCCGGGCACGTGGACCTCGCCGCGCTCGCCGCGCTCGACCGCATCGGTGAGGAGATCCTCGCCGGTCGGCTCGATATCGACGGGGCGTGGGCCGCGATGCGGGCGCTTGACCGCCCGATGACGCGGGCGCGGCGCCTGCGGACGATCGCCGCCTTCGGCGTGGCGTCGACGGCGGTCGCTGGACTCCTCGGGAGCGGATGGCTCGACCTCAACGTCGCCTGCGCGCTCGGGCTCGTCATCGGGTGGATCTCGGTGCGGAGCGGGGCGCACCCGG
>CAZGIE010000243.1:0-1252 GCA_964526485.1 uncultured Gemmatimonas sp.
GGGAGCGGAGCCCGAGGATGAAGAGCGCCGAGGCGGCGAGGTAGGCGAGCTGGATCACCCAGTCGCGGGCGCCGAGCCCCGCGGTCGCGGCGGCGGCCTCGACGGAGAGGGGGAGCGTGATCACTTGCCGCCCTCCGACTTCCCGTCCGGCTTCTTGAACATCGCGAGCATCCGATCGGTGATCAGGAAGCCAGCGACCACGTTGGTGGTGGCGCACACCACGGCGATCACGCCGAGGACGGTCGAGAGGGTCCCGTACTTGCCGCCCGCGGCGACCAGGGCGCCCACGAGGGAGATCCCCGAGATCGCGTTCGTGGCCGACATCAGCGGCGTGTGCAGGAGGGGCGGCACGCGCTGGATGATGATGAAGCCGACGAAACCGGCGAGGAGGAAGACGTAGAGCTGGAAGATCTGGGTCATGGGACTGCAGGGGTCAGGTGTCAGGGATCAGGGGTCAGCGTCACGGGAGTGCCCCCCTTTCATCTGGGCCCTCACCCCTGACACCTGTCGTAGGGGAAAACTAGTCGCCTCCCGTTGCGGGGGGGGCACCCGGGCTGCATCGTCCGGCCACCCCATGCGCCCCCGTCCCTCCAAGCTCCCGCAGATCGGGACCACCATTTTCTCGGTGATGTCGCAGCTCGCCGCCGAGGTGGGGGCGGTGAACCTCGGGCAGGGGTTCCCGGACTTCGCGCCCCCGCCGGAGCTGGTGGACGCGCTCGCACGGGCGGTGCGCGACGGCCGGAACCAGTATGTGCCGGTCGGGGGGATCGCCCCGCTCCGGGAGGCGATCGCCGCCGACCTCGCGGGCCGGCTCGGCGTCGATCGCGACCCCGGGACCGAGGTGACGGTGACCGCCGGCGGGTCGGAGGGGATCTTCGACGCGATCACCGCGATCATCACCGCGGGGGACGAGGTCATCGTCCTCGATCCGAGCTACGACCTCTATGCCCCGGTGGTCGCGCTCGCCGGTGGATGGACGATCCGCGTCCCCCTCGACACGGGGTCGTTCGTGATCGACTGGGACCGGGTCGCGGCGGCGATCACGCCGCGCACGCGTCTCGTCATCGTGAACTCGCCCCACAATCCCACGGGGGCGATGTGGACCGCTTTCGACGCGGCCCGGCTCGCGGAGCTCGCGGAGGCACACGACCTCTTGGTGCTCTCGGACGAGGTGTATGAGCACATCGTCTTCGATGGGCGGCGGCACGTGAGCGCGCTCGCGCATCCCGCGCTCGCCGCGCGGACCATCGTC
>CAZGIE010000243.1:1262-1555 GCA_964526485.1 uncultured Gemmatimonas sp.
GGCGCCTGGGGAGCGTGGTGGCTCCGCCGGCGCTGACCGCCGAGCTGCGGAAGGTGCACCAGTACAACACCTTCGGCGCCTTCGCGCCGGCGCAGTGGGCGGCGGCCGAGGTGCTGCGATCGGCGGCAGGGCATCTCGCGGGGCTCGGCGCGTTCTATCAGGCCAAGCGCGACCGCTTCGCCGCCGGGTTGGCGCGGACGCGGTTCCGGGCGCTCCCGGTGTCGGGCGCCTACTTCCAGTGCGTGGACTACTCCGCGGTGTCCGACGAACCTGATCTGGCTTTCGCGACGCGG
>CAZGIE010000244.1:0-1527 GCA_964526485.1 uncultured Gemmatimonas sp.
TCTCCGCGAGCGCGTCCTCGAGCGGCGCGAGCTGCTCCGGCGGGACCTGCGCGGTGGACATCGTTCGCTCGAGGTTGGCGCGCAGCACGGCGAGCGGCGTCTTCAGCTCGTGGCTCGCGTCGGCGGTGAACCGCCGGAGCGCGGCGAACGACGCCTCGATCCGCGCGATCATCGCGTTGATCGTCCCCGCCAGCCGGTCGACCTCCTCGACCCCCTCCTCCTCGCGCACCCGCCGGTGCAGCGAGCGCCCGTGCTGGATCGCCTCGAGGCTCCCGGCGAGCCGCTCGAGCGGCTGCAGACTCGCCCCGATCACCCCCCAGGCGACCGCGCCGGAGATGAGGGAGAGCAGACCGACGGCGACGAGGAGCGGACCGAAGCCATCGAGCCGCGTCAGCGCGCGCGGTCCCTGCGAGCGACCGGCGATCACCCGGAGCGGGGCGCCCGCGGCGCCGCGGGCGAGCGCCTCCTCCTCGCCGCGCAGGCGCACGAACCCCGTCTCCGTGGTGAGCCGCACCTCGGCGGCGGGCCGGCCCGGCGTGAGGAGGGTCGTCGCCGCGGCGATCAACGTCGCCCGATCACGGGGCAGGAGCCGCCGGACCGCCTCGCTCTCGAAGAGCACATCCGAGCCGTCCGCGACTACTAGGAAGCCCGGCAGCGCCGCGAGCGTGCGCGCGACGGCCGGCGAGAGCGCGGGCGGGGCGGCGGAATCGCTCGTCACCACGATTCCCGCGAACCGCCCCGTCCCCGCCTGCGCGAGGACCCGCGCCGCCACGGTGGCGGCCTCGTCCACCTGCCGCTGCAAGCCCCGGCGCGCGACCGTACGCTCGGAACCTAGGAGGACGGCCACGAGGGCGACGCTCGTCGCCAGCCCGCCGAGCACGTGGGCCCGCGTCAGCTCGCCCCGGAGGCTCCGCACCGCCTACCCCTTGAGCACGTAGCCGACGCCGCGGACCGTCGTGATCAGCCGCCGCTCCGACCCCGCGTCGACCTTCTTCCGCAGGTGGGTGATCACGACGTCGACGATGTTCGTCCCCGGATCGAAGTGATAGCCCCACGCGTACTCGGTGATGAGGGTCCGGCTCAGGACCCGCCCCGCATGCCGCGCGAGGTACTCGAGGACGAGGAACTCCTTCGGCGTCAGCTCGATCCGGCGGCCCGCCCGCGCGACCTCCCGCGAGTCGAGGTCGATCACGAGGTCCGCGACGGTGATGCGTGGCGAGACGATCGCGCGCGGACGGCGCACGAGCGCCTCCGCACGCGCGAGCAGCTCCTCGAACGCGAACGGCTTCGTGACGTAGTCATCCGCCCCCGCGCGCAGCGTCTCCACCTTCGCATCCACCGCATCCTGTGCGGTCAGCACCAGGACCGGGGTCTCGATCCCTCGATGCCGCAGCGCCCGCAGCACCTCGACCCCGCTCCGCCCCGGCAGGCGGAGGTCGAGCACGATCAGGTCGTAGGGCTGCGAGCGCGCGAGCCCCTCCCCCGTGTCCCCGTCCGTGACGAGGTCGACCGTCCACCGGTGCTCCT
>CAZGIE010000245.1:0-1523 GCA_964526485.1 uncultured Gemmatimonas sp.
CGGTGACCGAGCCGGTGAGATCCTGGAAGACCGCCGCCTTGTCGCCGTCCTTCGTGCGGACCGGGGTCTCGATGTAGAGGGCGTTCGACTCGACGAAGGTGAGGTTGTGCGCGCCGTTGAGGGTGCTCAACGCGAAGGCGTTGCCGCTCCCACCGTTGCGGTTGAAGCCGAGCGCGCTCCACGGGATGAGGCCGCTCCCGCCGAAGCCCGCGAAGGTGACGTCGCGGGCGCCGACCGGGCCGTCGTAGAACTCGAAGCCACGGTAGAGGTCGCGCGAGGTGACGAGGTTCGCGGTGCGCCCGGCGACGAGGGAGCTCGTGAGGTAGCTCATCGCGCTCGCGAAGGTGGCGCCGATGTGGTTGTCGGCGAGCACGGCCCCACTCAGGTAGTGGTCACGGCCACGGAGCCAGACGCCACGGCCGCTGTTCTTGTAGGCGGTGAACCCCATGAAGTAGGCGGGGACGACGGCGGAGCCGACCTGCGCGGGGACGGCACGCGGTTGGTACGACGTCACGGTGGTGGTCCCGTCGGCGAGCGGGCCATCGTCGACGTGGAGCCCGGTCTGGCGATTGGAGTGCGCGACGTTGTTCGTGAAGGCGAGGAGCGGGGTGCGTGTCGGGCGGTCCGGTTGCCCCGCCGAGAAGCCGCGCGGGACGTCCGGGAGCGCGTACCAGAACCCGAAGGCGTCGGAGCCGGCGGCGGCGTTGCCGATCAGGCTGTTGTCGGGGTTGGTGACCCAGAAGGTGGCGGGGCGATCGTCGCTCGGGAGGAGCCGGTCGGCGACGGCGGGACGCCGCGAGAGGACGCCGAGGTTGTGGTGAAGCGCGTTCCCCGTCTCGGCGCCATCCTCGAGGAAGTAGCCGTGGCCGAGGTGGTCGTAGCAGACGTTGTCGCGCACCTCGAGCTGCCGTGTGCCGTGCACGGTGACACAGCGGTTGTTGCTGCGCCAGATGCTGCTGTTCCGGATGAACTGCTGCGGGACGGCGCCGGCGAGATGCCAATGGATGGGGTAGTGCCCGAGCTTGCCGCGCTGCCCCATGTTCGCGAGCTCGACGCCCTGCACGGCGGCCTTGGCGCCCGCGAGAATCATGATGTGCCCGCCGATCCCGTCGGTGGACACCGGCACACCATCGATGACCCCGGTGCCGGCGCCCTGAATGCGGATGTTCCGCGTGAGGAGCCCGACCTCGGCGCGTTCGTCGACCGTGCGTCCCGCGATCTGCTGCACGTCGCCGTAGTGCGGATGCTGCAGGCCGGTCTCGAGCGTCACGGTGCGGCCGCTGACGGCGGTGACGCGGCGCTGCTCGGCCTGCGTCGGTTCAAAGCCCGAGGGGGCGATGACGATGCGGTCCCCGACACGCCAATCGATGTCGTCGCTCATCGTGAGGGTGCGCGCCCCGGGGAGGGTGGTGGCGTCGAGCCGAGTCCAGGCGGTGCGCGTCTCGCCGATGATGGTGAGCTCGCCGCCGGGGAAGACGCCGATCACGCGGGTGCCCATCCCGGGGATGGCGTCGCCGGTGGTC
>CAZGIE010000246.1:0-1513 GCA_964526485.1 uncultured Gemmatimonas sp.
GCCGAGCCCGCCGCCGCGCCCGCGACCACCGAGGCCGCGGCGGCCACGCGCTCGGACAGCGCTCGCCGACCCTCGGTCACACGACCGGCGACGACGCGTCCCTCCCCCACGAGGAACGCGCGGGCCACGAGGCCCCGGCGGCCGAGCACGCCCGCCACCGCCGAGGGGCGCTCCGTCGCCCGGCGCGACTCGATGCTCGACGCCCTCTGGCCGGTGAAGGGCCCGGAGCCGCTCCCGGGGGCGATTCTCCCGAACCGGCGCATCGTCGCCTACTACGGCAACCCGCTCTCCCGCCGGATGGGCGTGCTCGGTGAATACGAGCCGGAGCAGATGCTCCGGATGCTCGATGCCGAGGTGAAGGCGTGGCAGGAGGCGGACCCCGCGACACCCGTGCAGCCGGCGCTGCATCTCATCGCGGTCGTCGCGCAGGCCGGTCCCGGCCGCGATGGGATGTATCGCGCGCGGATGGGGGATTCGCTCATCGAGCGGGTGGCGCGGTGGGCCGCCTCGCGGAACGCGCTCGTCTTCCTCGATGTGCAGGTGGGGCGCTCGACGCTGCAGCAGGAACTCCCGGCGCTCGCGCGCTTTCTCCAGCGCCCGAACTTCCACCTCGGGATCGACCCCGAGTTCTCGATGAAGAACGGCGGCCTGCCGGGGAAGCGCATCGGGACCTTCGACGCGTCGGACATCAATTACGCCGCGGAGTTCCTGCAGGGGCTCGTGACCACGCACCGCCTCCCGCCGAAGGTGCTCGTCGTGCACCGCTTCACACGGAACGGCGTCACGAACTATCGGAACATCCGGCTCCGCCCCGAGGTGCAGGTGGTGATGCACATGGATGGGTTCGGCTCCCCCTGGCTCAAGCAGAACACCTTCCGCGAGTTCATCAAGGCGGAGCCGGTGCAGTTCGCGGGGTGGAAGCAGTTCTACAAGTCGCGGAACGACAACCCGCGCACCCCGATCGCGACGATCGCGCGACTCAACCCGAAGGTGCTCTACATCCAGTATCAGTGAGTCGACGGGCCGGGCGAGGGACGCTCGGCCCGCGCGGACTCAGGGCTGGCGCATCGTGAGGCCGGCGACCCCGTCCGCCTGTGCGAAGACGCGCCCCGCGGGATTGTAGAACACGATCCGGCGCTTGCGCCCCTCGACCATCTCGTCGGCCCGGGCGAACGCCTCGACCAGCTGCCGCTGCGCCGCCGGGTCGAGGGGGAACGCCGCGGCGCCGTAACTCACGAGCACCTCGTCGGCCTGCGTCTCGACGAGCGCCTGAGCGCGCGTCGACTGGATCAGGGCGAGGGCGGCCTCGCGCTCGGAGGGCGTGACGGTGAGCGTCGAGGGGACGCTCCGCGGGGGCGCCGTCTCCGGCACCTCGTTCGGATCGGTGGCCACCATGACGAGGGCGATCGCGCCGACGGCGACCGCCGCCCAGAGGAGGAGGCGCCGAGTCCGGGTGATGCCGCCGATCACCGGCGCGAGGGCCCCGCTCGACCCCTCGACGACATCCGCCGGC